>DATLOQ010000174.1:0-48095 GCA_035536235.1 Mycobacteriales bacterium | reverse complement strand
TTGACAGCGCCCGAGATCGCCCAGCTCTACGCCGCGGGAACCGACACCTCGACGCCGTGACTTCCGGCTTGATCGACTTCTACCTTTGACTCTAAATCGATATAACAGGTTGTTTGCTCATCTATTTACCAGCAGTCAGGCACTGGCCGGAGCCGTCGACCCCGACCCCATGGTGTCGACTTATCCATTCGACTGAGCACTGTGGACCGGGTCGCTGGCGCCTCCTTTGGCTACGGCCAGGGCGCGAGGAACGATAAGTCGGTAAAGCTTTCTAGCGTTAACGCTGTGAAGCATGTCATCGGTATGTCGCGTAGCCGAGAAAACGAGGGAGCGCTATGGTGCCTCGTCGACGTCCGTGGCACATCCGGTGAGGAGCTGGGATGGCAGTTCGAGCGGTCCGCGGCGCGATCCAGGTCTCCGCGGACGAGCGAACGGAGATCCTCAGCGCCGCAGCCGAGCTGATCACTGCCGTCCTGGAACGCAACGCGGTCGACGTCGACGACCTCATCAGCGTCATCTTCACGGCGACCCCTGACCTCACGGCAGACTTCCCCGCCTATGCGGCTCGTCAGCTCGGCATCACCGATGTCCCGCTGCTGTGCGCCACCGAGATCGACGTGCCGGGCGCCCTGCCCCGCGTGATTCGACTCCTCGCCCACATCGACACGAACCGCCGCCGCGCCGAGCTCCGCCATGTGTACCTGCGCGGCGCCCAGCAACTTCGCACGGACCTGCCCCAGTGACTCTGCAGCAGGTTGGCATCATCGGGACCGGACTGATCGGCACGTCGATCGGCCTGGCGCTGGCGCGGGTGGACCGAACTGCGCTGCTCGTCGACCAGTCGGCCGGTCGAGCGGCGGCCGCTGAGGCGCTGGGCGCCGGCCGTGCGGTCACCTTGCGGCAGCTGGTCGACTGCGATCACATCGTGCTCGCCGTACCCCCGTCTGCGGTCAGCCAGGCCATCACTGCCGCGTTTAGTCTCAATGTGGACTGCTCGTTCAGTGATGTTGCATCGGTAAAGACCAAAGTGATGCATGACATCGAGTTGTTAGAGGTAGATACGTCCAGATTTTGCGGTGGTCACCCCATCGCCGGGCGAGAGCGAGGCGGGCCGGGCGCAGCTCAGGCGGAGCTGTTCGACCATGCCGTCTGGGCGGTGACGCCCCACTCCGGCACCGGCGACCACGCCGTCGAGGACGTCACGACGTTGGCGGCGCTGTGCGGTGCCCGCCCGGTGAAGGTGTCGGCGGGTGAGCACGACGCGATCCTCGCCGTGGTATCCCACGCTCCGCAGCTGGCGGCGTCAGCGCTCGCCGCGGCTCTGACCGACACGGGCGGGTTGGGTCCGGTCCTCGCCGGCACCGGGTTCCGCGACACCACACGACTAGCCGACGGCGACCCGGATCTCTGGAGTGACATCGCCATGTCGAACGGCGAGATCTTGTCAGGCGTGCTGCGGTCCCTCGCCGGCCAGCTGGGCAGCACCGCCAGCGCCCTCGAGCACGGGAACCACCGAGCCGTCCGTGACCTGCTCGTGGCCGGCAACGCGGCTCGCGCCCTGCTGCCTGGTAAGGCCAATGCGGCCCGGCGGCCCACCTGGGCGCGGGTGGGCGTCGTGCTGGCAGACCGTCCCGGGGAGCTCGCCCGGCTGCTGACGGCCGCCGGGACAGCCGGCGTCAACGTGGAAGACCTCACCATCGAGCACGCGGTAGACCATCCCGTCGGCTTCGTCGACCTCGAGATCCGCGCTGACCGCGCCGAGGTTCTGCTGAGTGCGCTGGGCGCTGCGGGGTGGGCTGCGCACCGCACCCGCTAGAACCGATAAGTCTCTTTATCTGTGAAGACTTAGATCGAGATTTCTGGCGCCGCGGAGACGTCGTCCGGGCGTCGCCGAATCGGCCGATAGGCTGCGCCTCATCTCCGCACCCGCGCTCCGACTCTCGGTGCTCGCGCCGCGAGCTCGACGCCTTAGGAGGCGATCGCACGATGGACACGGCCGCCGCGCGCCCGGGCGCCGACGACCCTGCCGGCTCTGCTTCCCAGCCACCGAGCCCGAGCCGTCCTGCGCCGAAAGGCGAGCGGCACGAACCGCCGGACCACGTGGTCATCGCCATTGACGGCCCGTCCGGCTCGGGTAAGAGCACGGTCGCCCGGCGAGTAGCCCAGCGACTCGGCCTGCGCTACCTCGACACCGGGGCGATGTACCGCGCGGTCGCCTGGCAAGCGCTGCAGGACGCTCTCGACCTCACCAGCACCGATGACCTCGAGGCACTCGCCAGTCGGATCAGCCTCACCGCGGGCACGAATCCGCGCCGCCCTGGCATCGCGGTGAATGGCGTGGACGTCAGCGGTCGCATTCGGTCGCGCGAGGTGACGAACGCCGTGTCCGCCGTCTCGGCCTCACCGGCCGTGCGCGCGCGGCTGCTGGACATCCAGCGGTCCGTGATCGGCGCGGGTGGCATCGTCGTCGAGGGTCGTGACATCGGTACGACGGTGGTTCCCGACGCGCCGGTGAAGGTGTTCCTCACCGCCTCGGGGGATGCGAGGGCCGCGCGTCGGCATCGTCAGCTGGCCCGCCAAGACCCGGGGGCCGGCCTGGCTCGGACCCGAGACGAGCTGGCCAGCCGGGACGAGCGGGACAGCAGCCGCGCGGCGAGTCCGCTCGTCCGGGCGGCGGATGCGTTCGAGATCGACTCCACGGACCTGTCCCTCGGTGACGTCATCGCCGCAGTGCTCGAGCGGTGCCGCACCGCCGGCGTGGCGACCACGCGCCGTCGACCCGTCGCCGCCCCATGAGGTGGCGTCCGGCGGGAGCGCCGAAACCCTGGTTGTACACCGCGGTGCGCAAGTTCGGCCGGGTAGTGTTTCGTCTCACCCTCACGGTAAGAGTAAGTGGTACTGAGCATCTACCGGCGAACGGTGGGGTGATCGTCGCCGGCAACCACCGCGGCGCTCTGGACGGTCCGATAGTGGCCACCTTCCTGCCGCGACCCGCCACGTTCCTCGTCAAGGCGGAGGCTTTTGTGGGCCCACTGGTCCCGGCGCTTGGCTGGCTGGGCCAGATCCCGGTGCATCGCGGACGTCCTGATCGGGAGGCGCTGCGTCGAGCCCGCGCGGTGCTGGACCGCGGCGAGGTGCTCGGACTCTTCCCGGAGGGCACGAGGGGGAGCGGCTCACTCGACGAGGTGCAGCACGGCATCGCCTACTTGGCGCTGCGCGCACCGCACTGCCCCATCGTGCCGGTGGCCTGCCTCGGCACGGAGCAGGCCCTGCCTCGGGGTGCCCGGCTGCCCCGGTGGCGGGCTCCGATCGACATCGCCTTCGGCTCGCCGATCCGCATCACCCCCGCAGCCGAACCCCGATCGCGCCGAGCAGTCGCCATTGCTGCCGAGGAGATCCGCGTGGCCCTGGCGACCCATGTCCGCACAGTTGAGAAGAGTCGAGATGACGAAGTCCGAGCCTGACCCCGCCGGGGCCAGCCCAGTCCCGGACGACCCGGAGGCGGCCCGCAGCCTCACCCCGTTGCCGGTGCTGGCCGTCGTGGGGCGCCCCAACGTGGGCAAGTCCACCCTCGTCAACCGATTCCTCGGTCGACGGGAGGCGGTAGTGGAAGACGTGCCCGGCGTCACCCGAGATCGGGTTCCCTACGACGCCACCTGGAACGGCCGCGCCTTCACCGTCGTCGACACCGGTGGCTGGGATCCGGACGCGGACGGCATGTCGGCTCGCATCGCCGAGCAGGCCGAGATCGCGGTGACCGCCGCCGACGCCGTGCTCTTCGTCGTCGACGCGACGGTGGGGGCGACCGAGGCTGACCGGGCCGTCGCGAGAGTGCTCCAGAAGAGCGGTCGCCCGGTCGTGCTGGCAGCCAACAAGGTTGACGACGCTCGAACGGAGAGCGACGCGGCAGAGCTGTGGAACCTCGGCTTGGGGGAACCGCTGCCCGTCAGCGCCCTACACGGCCGGGGAAGCGGGGACCTCCTCGACGCGGTGCTGGCCGCCCTGCCGCACGCCCCGCCGATCGACCATGAGTCGCCCGGCGGACCCCGGCGGGTCGCGCTCATCGGACGACCGAATGTCGGCAAGTCGTCATTGCTGAACCGGCTGCTGGGTGAAGACCGGGTGCTCGTCGACCCGGTTGCCGGCACGACTCGTGACCCGGTCGACTCCCTGGTCGAGCTCGGCGGGTCAACTTGGCGCTTTGTCGATACGGCGGGTCTGCGACGTCGGGTTCGCGAGGCCAAAGGAGCCGAGTACTACAGCAGCGTCCGCACCATCGGAGCCCTCGAGTCGGCCGAGGTGGCCGTCGTCCTGGTCGACGCCAGCATTCCGCTGACCGAGCAGGACCAGCGGGTGATCTCCACCGTCATCGACGCCGGCCGCGCGTTGGTGATCGCGCTGAACAAGTGGGACCTGGTAGATGAGGATCGCCGCTATGACCTGGACCGGGAGCTGCTGAGCGACCTCGAGCGCGTGCCGTGGGCCACGCGGGTCAACATCAGTGCCAAGACCGGCCGCAGCGTGGACAAGCTCGCTCCGCACCTCGAGCGGGCGCTGGCCTCGTGGGACCGCCGGGTGCCGACCGGAAAGCTCAACAGCTGGCTCGGCGACGTCGTCGCCCGGACCCCGCCTCCGCCGCGCGGGGGGAAGGCACCCAAGATCCTCTTCGCCACCCAGGCAGGCACCCGGCCGCCCCGCTTCGTGCTGTTCACCACCGGCTTCCTGGAGCCGGCGTACCGGCGCTTCATCGAGCGTCGGCTGCGTGAGGACTTCGGCTTCGAGGGCTCGCCGATCGAGATCGGCGTCAAGGTCAAGGAGAAGCGCGCCCGCAAGTGACTCAGGGCGGCCCGCAGCGAGGCTGGTAAGGTCACCGCGCCCGGAAGTTCGACCCACCGGGCGCCGGGATGTAGCGCAGCTTGGTAGCGCACTTGACTGGGGGTCAAGGGGTCGCAGGTTCAAATCCTGTCATCCCGACGGGCAGTACCACCACGGGAGGTCGCGGGTGGCCACAGGTCGCGCGCGACGCGGCGTCGTCGACGGCACGCCGGACTCGTTGGTGCCCACCACGGACCGGGTGCTCACGGTGCCCAACGTGCTCAGCGGCCTGCGGCTGCTGTTCGTGCCTGTCTTCTGCTACCTCCTCCTCGGGCCCCAGGCCGACGGCTGGGCGCTGGCGATCCTCATGGTCAGCGGCTGGACCGACTACTTCGACGGCAAGATCGCCCGGAGGTACGGGCTGACCAGCCGGGTAGGGCAGCTGCTCGATCCGCTGGCCGACCGGCTCTACGTCGTCACCACCCTCGTTGCGTTCACCGTGCGCGACATCGTGCCCCTGTGGGCGACCGCGGCGATCCTCGGTCGGGACCTGTGCATCACCGCGTTGCTGCCCGCGCTGCGCCGCCACGGCTACGGCCCGCTGCCGGTGCACTTCCTCGGCAAGGCGGCCACCTTCAACCTGCTGTACGCCTTCCCGCTGCTGCTCGGTGCGACCTTCGACAACGTCGTCGGGACGGTCTCCCGGCCGTTGGGTTGGGCCTTCTTGCTCTGGGGAACCGGCCTCTACTGGTGGGCAGGCGTCTTGTACGCAGTCCAGACCCGGCACCTGGTCCGGCGCGCCCGAACGACCCAGACGGCGAGAGGAGCAGCGTGAAGGCGGTCGTCATGGCCGGCGGTGAAGGCACCCGCCTGCGGCCCATGACCGCGACCCAGCCGAAGCCGCTGCTGCCTGTCGTCAACCAGCCGATCATGGCGCACGTCCTGCACCTGCTCCGCCGACACGGCTTCACCGAGACCGTGGTGACGGTGCAGTTCCTCGCCAGCCTGGTGCGCAACTACTTCGGCGACGGTGACGATTTCGGCATGGCGCTCGACTACGCGACCGAGGAGAGCCCGCTCGGCACGGCGGGCAGTGTCAAGAACGCGGAGGAGGCCCTGCGCGACTCGCCGTTCCTGGTGATCTCCGGGGACGCGCTCACCGACGCCGACCTCGGGGCCATGGTCGACTTCCACCGAGCACAGGGTGCCCTCGTCACCGTAGGACTCAAGCGCATGTCCAACCCGCTCGAGTTCGGCATCGTCATCACCGACGAGGTGGGCCGGATCGAGCGCTTCCACGAGAAGCCCACGTGGGGGCAGGTGTTCTCCGACACGGTCAACACCGGCATCTACGTGATGGAGCCCGAGGTATTCGACTACATCGCCCCGAAGGAGTCGGTCGACTTCTCCGCCGACGTGTTCCCTGCGCTGCTCGCCGCGGGCGCTCCGCTCTTCGGCCACGTCTTCGACGGCTACTGGGAGGACGTCGGCACCCACGAGAGCTACCTCCGAGCTCAGGCCGACGTGCTCAACCGTGACGTCGAGGTCGAGATCGACGGCTTCGAGGTGTCACCAGGGGTCTGGGTCGCCGAAGGCGCCGAGGTGGACCCGGACGCGGTGCTTCGGGGACCGCTCTACATCGGCGACTACGCCAAGGTCGAGGCGGGCGCCGAGCTGCGGGAGTACACCGTGCTCGGGAGCAACGTCATCGTCAAAGGCGGCGCGTTCCTGCATCGCGCGGTGGTGCACGACAACGCGTTCATCGGTGCCGGGACCAACCTCCGCGGCTGCGTCATCGGCAAGAACACCGACATCATGCGCGGCGCCCGGGTCGAGGAGGGCGCCATCATCGGCGACGAGTGCCTTGTCGAGGAGGAGGCCTACGTCTCACACACGGTGAAGGTGTACCCGTTCAAGACGATCGAGGCGGGGGCGGTCGTCAACACCAACGTCGTCTGGGAGTCCCGCGGGCAGCGCTCTCTCTTCGGGGCGCGCGGTGTGTCCGGCCTCGTCAACGTCGAGATCACCCCCGAGCTCGCCGTCCGGCTGGCCAGCGCCTACGCGACGACCCTGAAGAAGGGCTCGGTCGTCACGACGAGCCGCGACGCCTCCCGCGCCGCCCGGGCGCTCAAGCGCGCGGTGATCAGCGCCCTGACGGCCGGCGCGATCGACGTACGAGACCTCGAGGTGGCGCCCACGCCGGTGACCCGATTCGACGTGAGCATCACGGACGCGGTCGGCGGGATCAGCCTGCGCACGACGCACGGCGACGCCCAGAGCCTGGACATCACCTTCTTCGACGCCACGGGTGCCGACCTGTCGCCAGCTGCGCAGCGCAAGCTCGAGCGGGTCTTCTACCGCGAGGAGTTCCGGCGGGCCTTCCCGGGAGAGATCGCCGAGCTCAGCTTCCCGCCGCGAGCCATGGAGCAGTACACCCTCGAGGTGCTGGCGCGGGTCGACACCACGGGGATCAGGGAAGCCGAGCTCAAAGTGGTGGTCGACACCGCGGGCGGCACGGCGGCACTGGTGCTCCCGACCCTGCTCGGCCGACTCGGCATCGACGTGCTCACGGTCAACGGCCGGCTGGACGAGATGCACACCACGGAGAGCCTGGCCGAACACCTGGCCGCTATCGAACGCCTTGGTGGACTGGTCGCGTCCTCGAAAGCCGCTTTCGGCGTGCGGTTCGACCACGGCGCCGAGCGGATGGCGCTGGTGGACGAGCGCGGCAGCCTCATTCACGACGACCGGGCGCTGCTCGTCCTGTTGGACCTGGTGGCGGCCGAGCGGCGGCGGGGCACGGTGGCCTTGCCGGTCACCACCACGCGGATCGCCGAGCAGGTCACGCGCTTCCACGGCGTGCAGGTGCAGTGGACGCCCCTCTCGGGCGCCGAGCTGATGGCGGCCGCCGCCGCACCGGGGGTGATCTTCGCCGGGGACGGCCGCGGCGGGATGATCGTCCCAGAGTTCGCCGCAACGATCGACGCCATCGCCTCCTTCGTTCGCCTCGTCGGCCTGGTCGCCCGCACGCAGCTCACGCTGAGCCACATCGACTCCCGCATCCCGACGGCGCACGTGCTCCGCCGCTCCGTGCCCACCCCGTGGGCAGCGAAGGGCGGCGTCATGCGATCCGTGGTCGAGGTGGCCGGGGAGCGGGTCGTCGACACGACAGACGGAGTCCGGGTCGTGGAGGCCAACGGCGACTGGGCGCTGGTGCTGCCCGACCCGGCCGAGGCGGTGACCCACCTGTGGGCCGAGGGCGCCGACGTATCGCGGACCAGCGCCCTTCTCGAGGAGTGGGCCTCGGTCGTGCAGGGAGCAGGGTCTCCACGCTGACCCTGTGGCCGCTGACACTGTGGGCACGGCACAATGGCTGACATGGAGGCGAGGGGGTCGCGGGGCGCGGGGGAGCGGCCGGTCGGGTCCACCGGTGGCCTCGACTCGCCGTTCTTCCTTGACGTCACCACCATCACGGTGGATCCGGCCTACCTCCAGGCGGCCGCAGCCCGCGCCCAGTCCGGCACGGCCCGCTCCGGGGGCGGCCGCACGCTCATGTTGCCGCTCGTCCTCCTCGGGCTGCTGCTGACCATTGCCGCTCGTCAGACGCGACTGGCCGCCCCCGCTGCCACCCGGGCCCGAGCGGCACTGATAGCGGATGCGCGGGAGCGCACCGCGCTCTCCGATCGCCTCCAGGCGCGTGTCGAGTCGCTGCGAGCCGAGGCCGACGGCGTCCGCAACAAGGCGCTGCTCACCTCGAGCGCCGGACAGCTGCTCGCCGAGCGGCTAGACCGGCTCGAGCTCGTCGTCGGCTCCGTGGCGGTACGCGGGCCCGGTGTGGAGATCACGCTCGATGACGCTCCTGAGGTGGAGGGTCAGGAAGACCTCACCGGCGACGGCACAGTCCGCGATCGCGACCTGCAGGAAGTGGTGAACGCCCTGTGGTCGGCCGGTGCGGAGGCGATCGCCATCAACGGCTTGCGGCTCAGCACGCTCACCGCGATCCGGGAGGCGGGTGAGGCCATTCTCGTGGATTACCGCCCAGTGAGCCCGCCGTACACGGTGGCAGCGGTGGGGGACCCTGACTCGGTGGAGCCGGCGTTCGCCGAGAGCCAGGTAGCGGCCGCCTTCCACACCCTGCGCGAGCTCTATGGAGTCGGCTTCGACGTACGCCGTCGCGAACGCCTGGTGTTGCCGCCTGCCATCACTCGACTGCGCCACGCGACCGTGCCCACCGCCAGCGCCAGGGCGAGCGGATGATCCCCGCTCTCGCTCTCGCCGTCGGTGTCGTGCTCGGCCTGCTCGTGCAGCCCTCCGTGCCGGTCTCCGTGCAGCCCTACCTGCCCATCGCCGTCGTGGCAGCCCTGGACGCGGTCTTCGGCGGGGTCCGGGCCCTCCTCGACGGCATCTTCGATGACAAGGTGTTCGTCGTCTCCTTCGTCTCGAACGCACTCGTCGCAGCGGTCATGGTCTTCCTCGGCGACCAGCTCGGCGTCGGGGGCCAGCTCTCGACCGCGGTGATCGTGGTGCTCGGCATCCGGATCTTCCAGAACCTCGCCGCGATCCGACGCCACCTCTTCCGGGCCTGAGCCGCCACCAATGACCACCGGACGGGAGCTCGGCCAGCTGCGACCCACCCGGTCCACGCTGCTCGTCGGACTGCTAGCGGGAATTCTCGGATTCGCCCTGGTCATCCAGGTGCGCAGCCGCCAGGAGGTTGACACGTTCGCCGGAGCCCGGCAGGAGGACTTGGCGGAGATCCTCGACGACCTGAACGCCCGGGAGGAACGGCTGCGCCTGGACATCGACGAGCTCGAGCGGACCCGGGACAGGCTCACCGGCAGTGCCGGCCGGGACGAGGTCGCGCTGGTGGAGGCGCGGCGCCGAGCAGAGGTGCTCGGCATCCTGGCCGGGACCTTGCCGGCGACCGGTCCCGGTCTCCGGCTGACCATCGAAGACCCCGCCGGCACCGTGACGGCCGAAGTGCTGCTCGACGCGATACAGGAGCTTCGCGACGCGGGAGCGGAGGCCATGATGCTCAACGGGGTCCGGCTCGTCGCCTCGAGCTTCGTAGTGGGAGACGGCGAGGGAGTGGCGGTTGACGGGACGGCAATCACGGCGCCGTACCGGTTCGTGGCGATCGGAGCAGCTTCGACACTGGCCGCCGCCATGGAGATTCCCGGTGGCGTCGTGGACGTCGTGGCGTCACTCACCGACGCTCGCGTCGTCGTCGACCCCCGCCCTTCGGTGCTCGTCGACGCCTTGCGAACGCTTCGACCTCCCGTCTACGCTCGCCCGTCCCAGCCCGAGTAGACCGGAGCCGCGGTGTTCCCCGACGACTGCAGATACACAGCAGAGCACGAGTGGGTCCGGCCGACCGCGGACGGGCGCACCGTCCGAATAGGCATCACTCAATACGCCCAGGAGGCGCTGGGCGACATCGTCTACGTCAGCCTCCCCGAGAGCGACGCGGCCGTGACGGCCGGCCAGACCTTCGGCGAAGTCGAGTCGACGAAAAGCGTCTCCGACATCTACGCCCCTGTGGCGGGCACGGTGACGGCGCGCAACGAGCGCTTGGACACCGAGCCGGAGCTGATCAACTCCGATCCGTACGGAGACGGCTGGATCGTGGAGGTGGCGCTAGCGGAAGACGTGGACTTGAGCGCCCTCCTGGACGCGGCCGCCTATCAAGCGTTGGTCGAGAAGCACTAGCCCCCCGGGTTACGCCCTGACCGTCGACCTCAAGTCGATGCTAAGTCCCGGGGGTTCCCGACTCACCGGCACGTCTGGTTGACCCTTCGGCCAGCGGAGAACTATGGTCCGACCTTCGATGACTGCGCGGGCACCTGACCATTCGCGGCGTCGCAGGTCGGAGGGACGCTTCACGTGTTCTGCACCCAGTGCGGCCACAGCAATCCGGTCGACAGCCACTTCTGCGGAAAGTGTGGAGCGGCGTTGCCGGGCCCCGAGTCTGCAGCTGAACAGACCTCGACCATCTCCCTGGCCCCGCTGGACGGCGATCAGCACGAGGACGACGGCGCCGGGGAGGAGCATGGCGTCGAAGGTCTCGCCCCCGGCACCGCCCTCCTCGTCGTCAAGCGCGGTCCCAACGCGGGCAGCCGGTTCCTGCTCGATCGCAGCGTGACGACGGTGGGCCGGCACCCGGAGAGTGACATCTTCCTCGACGACGTCACGGTCTCTCGGCGCCATGCCGAGCTGCGGCGCGTCGACCCGGACGGATTCGCGCTCTACGACGTCGGCAGCCTCAACGGCAGCTACCTCAACCGGGAGCGGATCGAGCAGGGCACGTTGAGCGGCGGGGACGAGGTGCAGATCGGCAAATTCCGGCTCGTCTTCTTCGTCGGCCCACGCGGCGAGGCGGCGGGGGCGTGACGGGCGCTCGCAAGGCGTTCATGAGCATCGGCGAGGTACTGGCCCAGCTCCGCGGCGACTTCCCCGACGTCACGATCTCGAAGATCCGCTTCCTCGAGGCGGAGGGGCTCATCGAGCCTGAGCGCACCAGCTCGGGCTACCGCAAGTTCTCCCGGGACGACGTGTCCCGGCTGCGATACGTGCTCGCCGCCCAGCGGGACCGATATCTCCCGCTGCGGGTGATCAAGACGCACTTGGAAGCCCTCGACCGGGGCCTCGACCCCCCGGAGGACGCGACATCGGGTCCGCAGGTGCCTCGTGGCGTCGGGGGTGCGTCCGACGGGCTGCCGGGACCGGACGCGTTCGTCCGCGACGTCTCCGACGTGCGCCTGACCCGCGACGAGCTGGCCAAGGCGGCCGGGCTGACCTTGGACCAGCTCAGCGCACTGGAGCAGTACGGGATGATCAGCCTGCGCTCGGGCGGCTCCTACTTCGACGGTGACGCCCTCCTGATCGCCAAGACAGTGGCCGAGATGAGCCGCTATGGAATCGAGGCTCGACACCTTCGGCCGTTCAAGAGCGCCGCGGACCGCGAGATCGGGCTCTTCGAGCAGGTGGTCACCCCGCTCGTGCGGCAGCGCAACCCTGAGGCGCGGGCACGCAGTGAAGAAGTAGTCCGCGAGCTGGCCGCCCTGTCCATCCGGCTGCACTCGGCTTTGGTGCGCGCGGGGCTGCGGCCCGGGCTGACCCGCTGAGGCTGGTGTAGTTTCGTCGTCCCACTTGAAAGAGCGGCGAGCGGGAGCCGGGAGGAACGGTGCACGAGGTCTCGGTAGTCGGCGTTCGCGTCGAGCTGCCCAACAACCAGCCCATCGTCTTGCTCAAAGAGGTCGAGGGCGACCGGTACTTGCCCATCTGGATCGGCGCCGTGGAGGCCACTGCTATCGCCTTCGCACAGCAGCAGATCATCACTGCCCGGCCGATGACCCACGACCTGATGAAGGACCTCCTCGACGCCGCGGACATCGGCGTGACGGCCGTGCACATCACCCACCTCGCCGAAGGCGTCTTCTACGCCAACTTGGTGCTCGGCTCGGGCACCGAGGTCTCCGCTCGGCCCTCCGACGCGATCGCGCTCGCCATGCGCATGGGCGTCACGATCTTTGCCGCTGAGACCGTCCTGGACGAGGCCGGCATCCCCATTGCGGACGAGCAGGAGACCGAGGTGGAGAAGTTCCGTGAGTTCCTCGACGGAGTCTCCCCAGACGACTTCAACAGCACCTCGTCCTGACCTCGGCAGCGGGCTCCCGGCACGCTGGCAGCCCTATATCTAAGGTCCAGGGTGAGAGTGGAGACACACCCTCAACGGTCGTTGTGAGTCGGCATCCCCAGTCCCTACTGTGACGACGAGAGGCGCTGGCCGAACGTGTTGTACGGCGACGAGGGGTAAACCGCGTGAGCGACGAGCAGACCGACCCGCCTGACCTGGTCGGTGCCAGCCCCGACGGCGCCGGCCGCCAGGGTGCGCTCTTCACGTCCGGCCTGCCGGAGGCTCCGCCGGACGGCATCGGCTACCGCGGCCCCACGGCCTGCAGCGTCGCCGGCATCACCTACCGCCAGCTGGACTACTGGGCGCGTACCGGTCTGGTGGTGCCCAGCGTCCGCGACGCCTCAGGCTCCGGCACGCAGCGGCTCTACTCCTTCCGCGACATCTTGGTGCTGAAGGTCGTCCGGCGACTCCTGGCCACCGGCGTCTCCCTGCAGAACATTCGCGCGGCCGTCGACCACTTGCGCCAGCACGGCGTCGATGACCTCACTGACGTGACCCTGATGTCCGACGGGACCACGGTCTACGAGTGCACATCTGCGGACGAGGTGATCGACCTGCTCCAGGGCGGTCAGGGGGTGTTCGGCATCGCCATCGGCAAGGTCGTGCGTGAGGTCGAGGGCTCGCTGGCAGAGCTGCCAGGGGAGCGCCCTGACGAGCCGGCACCAGTGCCCGGAACCGGCACCGACGAGCTGTCCCGCCGACGGACCAAGCGCGACTCTGCCTGAGAGCAATCCGGGCAATGGCTGGTAGCGTGACCCACGGCTGACCATCCCACGCGGAAGAGCTCTGTCGCACGCCAGCGACGGACGCCGAAGGAGCAACCCTCCCCGGAATCTCTCAGGCCGCCAGACCGCGCGGGACAGGCCACTCTGGAAAGCAGCGCGCTCGACGCGGGCTCACCGAAGGTGCAAGTCCCGACCGCCGTACGACGGTCGCGACGAAGCTCTCAGGTCTCATGACAGAGGGGGAGGCGACCACCGGCGTGGGCCGGTGCTGACGCCTGGAGGCCTTGTGCTGGACCGGACCGACCGAGGAACGCACAGCGTGCTCACCGCGCTGCCGGAGCTCGCCGGGCTCGCTGCGCTGGAGCACGCCGCGCCATTCACCGACCGCCATATCGGTCCGGCGGAGGATGACGTGGCCAGGATGCTCGCGGTCGTCGGCTACGGCTCGCTGGACGCGCTGACCGACGAAGCGGTCCCGGACGCGATCCGCATGGTCGAGCGCCTCGACCTGCCGCCCGCGGCCTCCGAGTCCGAGATGCTGCGCGAGCTGCGGTCGCTGGCCGAGCGCAACGAAGTTCTGACTCCGATGATCGGTCTCGGCTACTCCGGCACACACACCCCGGCGGTGATCCGGCGCAACATCTTGGAGAACCCAGCCTGGTACACCGCCTACACCCCCTACCAGCCGGAGATCAGCCAGGGACGCCTCGAGGCCCTGCTCACCTTCCAGACGATGGTGGCCGACCTGACCGGCGTGCCGGTCGCCAACGCCAGCCTGCTGGACGAGGGCACGGCTGCGGCCGAGGCGATGACCCTGTGCCGCCGCGCGAGCAGGTCCGCGAGCGAGGCGGTCTTCGTCGTCGACGCGGACTGCCACCCGCAGACCATCGCGGTCGTGCAGACCCGAGCCGAGCCGCTGGGCATTACAGTGGTCGTGGCCGACCTCACCGGAGGCCTGCCGGCCGGCGAGGTCTTCGGTGTGCTGCTGCAGTACCCCGGCTCGAGCGGTGCAGTGCGCGACCACCAGAGCGTCATCGCCGCCGCCCACGAGCGCAACGCGATTGCTGCGGTCGCCGCTGACCTGCTGGCCTTGACGGTCCTGCGGCCACCCGGGGAGATCGGTGCCGACGTCGTCATCGGCACGTCGCAGCGCTTCGGCGTCCCGCTCGGATTCGGGGGTCCGCACGCGGGCTACATGGCGGTGAGCGAGGCCCTGCAGCGATCCATCCCGGGGCGTCTCGTCGGGGTCAGCGTCGACGCGGACGGCGCCCCCGCGTACCGACTCGCCCTGCAGACCCGCGAGCAGCACATCCGCCGCGAGAAGGCGACCAGCAACATCTGCACGGCGCAGGTGCTGCTCGCGGTGATCGCGGGGACCTACGCCGTGCACCACGGCCCGGACGGGCTGCGCGACATCGCCCGCCGGACCCACCGCCATGCCGCAGTCCTCGCCGCCGGCCTGCGCGCCGGGGGGGTGGAGGTGGTCCACGACCACTTCTTCGACACCGTGACTGCACGGGTGCCCGGCCGGGCGGAGCAGGTCGTGGCGAATGCCCGTGCAGACGGCGTCAACCTGCGGCTGGTGGATGCGCACACCGTCGGCGTGGCCTGTGACGAGACCACGACCCGCGCCGAGCTGGCCGCGGTCTGGGGCGCCTTCGACGTGCCCTGCCTCGACATCGACAGCGTGGACGCCGCGACGGCTGACGCGATCCCGCCAGGGCTGCGTCGCCGCTCGGCGTACCTCACCCACCCGGTCTTCACCACGCACCGCAGCGAGACGTCCCTGCTGCGATATCTGCGCCGCCTCGCCGATGCGGACCTCGCTCTGGACCGCACGATGATCCCCCTCGGCTCGTGCACGATGAAGCTCAACGCCAGCGCCGAGATGGAGCCCATCACCTGGCCCGGACTGGGGGGAATTCATCCCTTCGTGCCGCTGGATCAGGCCGGCGGCTACGTCGAGCTGATCTCCGACCTCGAGCGCTGGCTGGCCGAGATCACCGGGTACGACGCTGTCAGCCTGCAGCCCAACGCCGGCTCCCAGGGCGAGCTCGCGGGCCTCCTGGCCATCCGGGCGTGGCATCGGGCGCAGGGCCAGGCGCACCGCGATGTCTGCCTGATCCCGAGCAGTGCCCACGGCACCAACGCCGCCAGCGCGGTGATGGCCGGCATGCGTGTCGTGGTGGTGGCCTGTGACGACGAGGGCAACGTCGACCTCGACCACCTGCACGAGAAGGTGAGCGAGCACTCCGAGGACCTAGCGGCCCTGATGGTCACCTACCCGAGCACCCACGGAGTCTTCGAGGAATCCATCAGCGCCGTCTGCGCGACGGTGCACGACCACGGCGGTCAGGTGTACGTCGACGGCGCCAACCTCAACGCCCTCGTCGGCCTCGCCCGCCCGGGTCGCTTCGGCGCCGACGTGAGCCACCTGAACTTGCACAAGACCTTCTGCATCCCGCACGGCGGCGGCGGACCTGGGGTGGGCCCGGTGGCGGTGCGCGCGCACCTCGCGCCCTACTTGCCCAACCACCCCCTGCAGCCGGCGGCCGGACCGGCGACCGGCTGCGGCCCGATCAGCGCCGCCCCGTGGGGCAGCGCGGGCATCCTGCCGATCTCCTGGGCCTACGTGCGGCTGATGGGTGGCGCCGGGCTGCGTCGGGCCACCCAGGTGGCCATCCTCAACGCCAACTACGTGGCCACCCGGCTCGCCCCGCACTACCCCGTGCTCTACACCGGACGCGCTGGCCTGGTGGCGCACGAGTGCATCGTCGACCTGCGCGGCATCACCAAGGAGACGGGGGTCACCGTCGACGACGTCGCCAAGCGGCTCATCGACTACGGCTTCCACGCTCCGACGATGTCGTTCCCCGTCGCCGGGACCCTGATGATCGAGCCGACAGAGAGCGAGGACCTGGCCGAGCTTGACCGATTCTGCGAGGCGATGATCGCGATCCGGGCGGAGATCACCAAAGTCGGCGTCGGGGAGTGGCCGGCCCAGGACAACCCACTGCGGAATGCGCCGCACACGGCATCGTCGGTGGTAGGCGACTGGTCGCATCCCTACTCGCGTGAGGAAGCGGCGTACCCCCCCGGGGTGTCCCGCAGGTCGAAGTACTGGCCGCCGGTGCGCCGGATCGACGGGGCGTACGGCGACCGCAACCTCGTGTGCTCGTGCCCCCCGGTCGCTGCCTTTGCGGAGAGCTAGCCGCTGCGGCGCGCTGCCGAGCCTTCTGCGTCAGCTAGGCAGCGCGGCGGGGCAGCGAGCGGTGCGGTCCCTCGACCCGACCGTCGGGCAGAATCTCGCCGGTGTCGTCGAAGACGACCACGCCGTTGCACAGCAGGCTCCACCCCTGCTCCGGGTGGCTGGCGATCGTGCGGGCGGCGTCGTGGTCGACAGCCTCGGCCGGCGGGCAGTCTGGGTCGTGCGGGCACATGTCGAGCACTCCTTGTCGAGCTTCCAGCTCTCGTACTGGAAGTCTTCGGCCAGCACCCTCACGGAGTGAAGGGCTGCGTCACCTCTATTGGACACCCGAATGCCGTCGAAGTGACTGCGCCACGGCGAATCGGTGCACGAACGTCACATGACGGGCCGGCCAACTATGGTCGCCGGGTGATCCGTGCCCCTGGCCAGCCAGCCGTGAGAGTCGGCTCCTGGATCGAACGGGACCGCTGGGAGTGGCACTGGACACCCGGCGCGGAGCTGCCGTACACCGCTCTCGAGGACTTCCTGGCCGGGGCCGGTCTGCCCGTGCGCGACCTCGCCGGCCGACCCGAGCGCCCCGATGGCGATCTGGGTGCGGTCCTTCTCATCGGTGGCGGCTGGCCGGTGTCGGCGGCCGGCGGCGCTGCGAGCCCGTGTCCGACGATCCCGGACATCGTGGCTGTCGTTGTCGAGGGAGCGCTGGTCGAACCGGCGCCAGCCGAGCCACCCGATCCGGCGGGGCCCGAACCGCTGACCGTGGGGGAGTGGCAGGAGTCGTGGTCGAGCGAGGAGCATCGGCACGCGGTGGAGAAGGTGCGACGCTCGATCGCTCGTGGTGACGTCTACCAAGCGAGCGTGGTCGGCCACCGGTCTGCCTCCTGGGCCGGGACGCCCCGCGCACTGGGCCGGCGCCTCGACACGGTGCCGGACGCCCCGTGGAGCGGCGGCGTCGCCGGTGGGGGGACCGGCGACAGCTGGTCCGTGCACGCTGCGTCGCCGGAGCTCTTCCTCGACGTGACCGACGGGCGCGCGCGGACCCGACCGATCAAGGGCACCACCGCCAGGTCCGACGACGCCGTGGTCGACCGAGCTGCGTACGAGGCGCTACGAGCGTCGGCGAAGGACCGCGCCGAGCACGTCATGATCGTCGACCTCGAGCGCAACGACCTCGCTCAGGTCGCTGTCACCGGTGGCGTCGACGTCACGGAGCTCTACGTCGTCCGCCCTCTCGCTGGTCTGTGGCATGCCGAGTCAACGGTCTCCGGTGAGCTCCGAGCTGGTGTCGGCCTCGCCGACCTGCTCGCGGCCACGTTCCCCGGAGGCTCGGTGACCGGCGCGCCGAAGCGCGCCGCCCTGGCCGAGATCGCGCAGGTGGAGCCGGTGGGTCGGGGGCCCTCGATGGGAGCCCTGGGGTGGGTCGGCGCGAACGCCACCGTGCGGCTCGGGCTCACCATCCGGACGGTCGCGGCGGCCGACGCGCGGCTGCACCTGTGGACCGGCGGTGGCGTGACGTGGTCGAGCGACCCTGCCTCCGAGGTCGCCGAGGCGGCCGCAAAGGCCGCTCCGCTGATCGGATCCCTCGCGGCGCGCTAGACGGGCTCGGCCGATCGGCCCTATCCTCCCCAGTCGGCGGCGCCGACACAGTGCCCGTCGTCCTGGGCTGCCGGACGGCTGCGGACAGTCCCGCCAGCGAACCCTCCGAACGGAGTCCATGTCACCCCCCGCCTACGCTCGCCCGGCACTCTGGGCGGCCGGCGCCGTGCTCTCGCCCGTGTTCGTCGCTCTCTTCGCCGGCGCCGCGCAGGCCAAGGCGCCAGCCAAGGCCCCTGCGCCCGCTGAGACAGCAGGGGCCGCTGACGCCGCGGCGCCCGTCGACAGAGCAGCCGTGCGTCGGTTCGGCGGGCAGCTGCCGACGCCCGCGGACGATACGGCCGCTACACCAGAAGACACCCCGGTTCGCATCGCGGTGCTGGCGAACGACACCGACCCGGAGGGTGACCGGCTCACTGCGGTCGCCGTCTCCACCCCCTCGTTGGGTTCGGCCACGATCGGCAGCGACGGCGTCATCACCTTCACCCCGGACTTCAACGCCTTCGGCACCGACACCTTCACCTACTCCGTCAGCGACGGTACGTCGACGGCGTCGGCCGCCGTCACTGTGACCATCACCGCCGTCAACGACCCGCCGGTGTACTCCGCCGTAGCGACGAACACCCGTCAGGACGTCCGGGTGGGGGAGGGCCTCACCGGGCTGGTCGCCACTGACGCCGATGGGACCGCGCTGCAGTACCGGCTGGTCGAGGGCGCGCTGCCGGGCGGGATACTGCTCAACGCCGACGGGACCTTCAGCGGCCAGACGACACTCGAGATCGAGACCACTGCGGTCATCGAGGTCACCGACGGGACCGCGACAGCGCTCACCCGGCTCGTCGTTGCGGTCACCGCCGCGCCGACGACCTTCAACACCAATCCGGTCGCTGGCGACGACATCGCGCGTACGGCGGAGGACACTGCGGTGACCTTCTCTGTGACCGCCAACGACAGCGACCCCGATGGCGACCGGCTCGCTGTCACCGCCTTCGGGGATGCCGTGGGGGGGCGGGTCGCGTGCGGAGCGCAGGACTGCACGTTCACGCCGGACCCGGACTTCACCGGCACCGCGACCTTCAGCTACACGGTCACCGACGGCTTCGGCGGCAGTGACGTCGGCGCCGTGCGGGTGACAGTCACCCCGGTGAACGACCCGCCCGAGGCGCTGGCGGACACCGCCGCGACGCAAGCCGGCACGGCCGTGCGGATCGACGTGCTCGCGAACGACACAGATGTCGACGGCGACCGCCTCAGCGTGACGGTCACCAGCTCCCCGGCGAACGGCGCCGTCTCGTGCACCGCTGGCGTGTGCACCTACACCCCGGTGGGGGGATTCACCGGCAGCGACCGCTTCACCTATACGGCCTCCGACGGCAAGGGCGGCTCATCGGTGGCCAGCGTGACCATCCGGGTGACCGCCGCGCCGCCTCCGCCGAATAGCCCGCCGGTGGCGAGGGACGACGTCGCGTCCGTCGCCGAGGACTCGGTCGCAGACATCACGGTCACCGCCAACGACAGCGACTCGGACCCTGATCAGGCCCTGGCCGTGATCGGAGCCACGCGACCCCTCCACGGCTCCGTCGAGTGCGCCGGTACGACGTGCCGCTACGTCCCCGACCCCGACTTCTCCGGCACCGACTCCTTCCGCTACACGGTGAGCGACGGGGCCGGTGGCAGCGCCACCGCCACCGTGCGCATCACCGTCACCCCGGTCGAGGACCCGCCCCTCGCAGCGGCTGATGAGGCCATTACGGCGGCGAACTCGCCCATCACGATCAACGTCCTCGCCAACGACCGGGACCCCGACGGCCAGCCGTTGCGAGTCGTCGGTGCGACGGACGGTGGCCAGGGGACCGTCGTCTGCACGGCGACGACGTGCACGTACTCCCCGGCAGCGGACATCACGGGGTCCGACACCTTCAGCTACCGGGTGTCCGACCCCACCGGACGGACCGCGTCGGCGACGGTGCGGGTCACCATCCTCGCCGTGGCCAACGCGGCACCGGTCTTCACCACCGCGCCCACGAACACGTCTCAGACAGTGGCACTGGGGCGCCCGCTCCGAGCTCTGCTGGCGACCGATGCCGATGGGGACGCGATCACCTTCTCGGTCACCAGCGGCACCCTGCCCGCCGGCTTGGCGCTCAACCCGGACGGCACGTTCGCCGGCGTGCCGTCGGTCGAGGGCACCTTCAGCATCGTCGTCATGGTCGCTGACGCGTTCGGCGGCAGCAGCACCGGACGGCTGGATCTCACGGTCCGGGACCGGCTCGACCTGTCGCCGACGGCGCTCGACGACCGCGCGCGGGTCACCAGCGGGGCTCCGGTGGTCATCCCTGTGCTCGGCAACGACTCCGACCCCGACGGTGACCCGCTCACGATCGTCTCGGTGACGCAGCCGCGGTTCGGCCAGGTGATCTGCGGGGCCACGACCTGCACCTACCGGTCGACGGCGGGTTTCGCCGGGGCGGATGCATTCGTCTACACGGTCTCCGACGGCTTCGGCGGGGTGGACACGGCCGTCGTACGGCTGACGGTGCTCGCCCGCAGCGCCCCGACCGTCCCTGGTGGGCCGGGCCCCGTCGCGCCCGGCGGGGGAGTGGGCTCGCCCCCCACCGTGCCCGATCCGCCGATCTTCTCGCGCCCCGACGTCGGTCCGGTCTTGGTCACCACGGGAGGGCCCACGGCGTCGCTGACCCGGGTGGCTCTGCTGCTGCTGGTCGCCGGTACGGCGCTGTCAGTGATCGGCCGTCGCCGGACCCGCCGGCCCCGGCCCGCCTAGGTTCGCTTGTCTCAGGTGCGGCCGTCCTTGTCCTGGGCCTGGCTCAGCGTCTTGCTGTGGGGGAGCCAGGTGGCCAGCTCGACCGGCCACCCCTGCTCCTGCAGCGCCTCGACGACATCCGGGTCGTCGTCCAGGACCAGCGCCACCGTCCGGTCCCGGGTGAGCCGCTGCAGGGTTTCGCTCTTGGTCTGCCGGGCGGGTCGCCGATCACCCCGCCGTCGCATGTGCAGCTCGGTGCCCGCGATGTCATGGGCAGCGAGCCATCTCTGCGTGTCAGCCCGCAGCCACTCCGGCCGACCCGTCAGGTAGACGACGTCGTGGTCGGCCAGCAGCTCGCGGACGCGGCGCACCCCCTCGGCCAGCGGCGGGTCGTCGACCGCAGCGCTGAAGAACGAGCCCCAGTCCTTGGGACGGCTCTCCAGGTGGTGCAGCCGGTGGCTCACGTCCGCGACCACCCCGTCGATGTCGACCACCGCCAGCGGCCTCACGGCGTCACCTCCCGCTCGACCAGCTCCAGGTGGGGCCGATCGAGCCGCGTGGTGAGCTCGCCGTCGAGCCCAGCGTCGTGGGCGCGTGCTAGCAGGTCAGCCGGCTCATCGGTCGGGTCGAGCACCAGTGCGCGGGCGAAACGGCCCTTGGCCGCCTTGTTGAAGTGGCTGACCGGCTGGCGTACGACGTGGCCGTCGACGCGCCGCTCCGCCAGCACGGCCACCCTGACCGTGCGACGGGCCAGCTCGCCGGAGGGACGCCATGCAGCGGCGTACGGCGTGCTGCGCAAGTCGACCACCAGTCCGCCCCCCGCCGCCGCGGCCAGCGGCTCGGCGAGGAGGTGGCGCCACAACGAGACGAGGGGCACCCCCAGGCTGGTGCTGATCGGCACCTTGTAGTGGGGGAGCCGGTCGGTCAGCCGCACCGCTCCCCACAGCCCGGAGAAGACGAGCACGCTGCCGTCGGCCCGACGTCGGGCCGCCGCAGACAGCTTCGCGTAACCCAGCGCCTCGTAGAGCACGCCGGTGTAGAGCCCGGCAGCGGGCAGTGTGGCCGCCCTGCGGAGGCGGCGGTTGTAGGCGAGGGCGTCGTCCTGCGAGGGACCGAGCTTCAGCACCCGCCGAGCCCGGTCGGGGTCGGCGCGGCACAGGTCAGCGACGTCCCGGATCACGCTGCGGCGGGCCCGGGTCAACGTCGGAAAGCTCAGGGCCGCCAAGTCGAGCGGGGGACCATCCGTCGGAGTCGCTTTGCCCTCCGACGGCGGCAGGAGAAGCAGCACCCCGGGATGGTAGCGAGCCACTGGACACCCCGAAGCCGCAGCAGGCAGCATGGCCGCCATGGGACCGTGGAGCACCTACGTCGTACCCCGGCTGGCGGACTTCTTCCTCGGCATGAAGGGCCCCACCGAGGCCCGGGAACGTGTGTGCACGGGCCTGGCCGGCGACGTCGTCGAGGTGGGCTTCGGCTCCGGTCGGAACACCGCGCACTACCCGGCTGCAGTCACCGGTGTGTGGGCGGTCGAGCCCTCGGAGGTGGCCCGCCGGCTCGCGGCGCGGCGGTTGCGCGAGGCGTCCACACCAGTGACCTGGGCCGGGCTCGATGGGCAGCGCCTGGACCTGCCGGACGATCGGTTTGACGCGGCCCTCTCGACGTGGACGTTATGCACGATCCCCGACGTTGAGGCTGCGCTCAGCGAGCTGCGCCGCGTGCTCAAGCCGGGAGGGGTGTTCCACTTCGTCGAGCATGGACGGTCGCCGGATGCATCCGTGCATCGGTGGCAGCAGAGGCTGCAGCCGATCAACGGCCGGCTTGCCGGCGGCTGCCGGCTGGAGCGACCCATCGCGGACCTGGTGACCGGCGCCGGATTCGAGCTGGAGTCGCTGACGACGTCGTACGCCAAGGGTGACCCCAAGCCGTTCGGCTACACGTATGAGGGCAGAGCGCGATCGTGACGCCTAGGGACTACTCCGGGCGCGAAGCGCCACCCTCCACGCCCGGGGCCGGGAGTGACCGAGTGAGGGCCTCTCGCAGGTCCGCCGCGGCGGGCAGACCGGCCGACGCGCCCTCGTTGGCGTAGAGCCGGCAGCTGAGCCCTGCGGTCCCCACTGATGTCGGGAACAGATCAGCGCCGGCGACCACGAAGGTCGGCGACCCGCCAAAGCTGCTCGGCGTCGAGTCGGCGTCGACCACATGGGTGATGACGTCGACCTCCTGGCGCCCGATCTCGTCGAGCGCGGCCCGCACCAGAGCCGCCGCCGGCTCCGCATGGGGGCAGTGGGGGATGACGAGCAGCGTCACCGCCACCCTCGCCTCGTCCTCGCGTAATGACATAATGTCGATTATCGGCGTTACGACTAGACGGTGAGGCGGGCGAAGCGCACCGTGTCGCTGGAGAAGACCCGGCGCTGGCTGACTCTCTTGAGCACCTTCGACGCGTCCACCATCTCGCCGTCGCCGACGTAGACGCCGACATGCACGGCCGGCGCGCCGTAGAAGATCAGGTCACCGACGGTCAGGTCGGCGAGCGTGACCGGCTTGGTCAGGCGCTCCACTGCAGCCGGATCCGCCGGCAGCACCCGCTTCGTGACCTTCCACCAGGCCATCCGGACCAGGCCCGGCGCGTCGTACGTCGGGCCGCTCCGGCCGGCTTGGTAGGCGGCACCGGCTGCCGAGCGGGCGGCAGCGGCGAACGCGGCCGCCGTCGCGCGGGGCTCGGCACGTGGCTGGTGCCCCGGCTGCGGGACGGGCCGGGGAGAGGCAGCGGCCGTGCTGGGGTGGGCCGACGGGCTGGAGGACGGCTTGCTCGCCCGCCCCGCCCCGGCATGGCCCGCGCTCGCCGAGGTGCTGGGCGTCGCGCTCGGGGTTGTCCGGGCCGACGGCGCTGACCGGCCCGACGTCGGACGGCTCGGTGCCGGCCGGGTGGTCGGACTAGCAGACGGGGTGCTCGAGGGTGCTTCCGTGGGGTCCGCTCGAGCCGGCGTCGGCTCGACGGGCCGTGACTTCGGGGCAGTGGGCCGAGGCACCCGCCCGTAGCGCACGACGTCCGACGTCCACACCGCCCGCTCGAGGACGGACTTCCGCGAGCTCGAGGCGTCGAGGATCCGACCGTCACCGAGGTAGAGGCTCACGTGGCCGACCGGCTCCCCGAAGAAGACGAGGTCCCCGGGCAGGGCGTCCTCCGCCCGGATCGGGGTAGCCCAGGCCTGCTGCTGCCGGGAAGTCCGGGGGATGGAGGCCGCCCCCCCGGCGGTGCGCCACATCACCGAGGTCAGCCCCGAGCAGTCCCAGACGTCTGGGCCCGTGCCGGCCCACTCATAGCTGTCGCCGATCTGCTCCCGGGCGGCCGCCAGCACCCGCGCGGCCGCCTGGTCCGGCGGCGGAGGTGGTCCGGCGGGACCGGACGCCGCCACCAGCCCCGAGCCGGCGAGGCCGCTCAGCACCAGTGCGAGCCCGGCTAGTCGGACGGGGCGCGACGCGGGCACAGGCTCTCCGTGGGGTTGGTGTGACGATTGGGCACCGTAGAGTCCATCGGGACTCGAGAGACTGCTCTTGAACGCTCCCCTGCCCCGCCGGAGGCCCTGGCGGCCGTTTTGCGACCCGCATCACGGGGCATCGGCTCAGCAGCAGGACCGCCGCCGTTGACCCGAATGGACTACTGCCTTGCGCAACAATTCCTCCGATTCGCCCCTCGTCGTCATCTCCCATCTTCGCTGGGACTGGGTCTGGCAGCGCCCTCAGCACCTCGTCAGCCGGCTGGCCAGCGACCGTCCCGTCTTCTACGTCGAAGAACCGGTTGCCACCCCCACCTGCCCGGCGCCACGGATCGTGTCCCAGCCCGCTGGGCCGGTGGTGCGGGTGTGGCTGGAGGTCCCCGGGACCGGCACCGTGCTGTTCGGCGCGGACCGGGCCGGGAGCTACGCCACGTTGCTCAGCACCTGGCTGGAGGAGCGCCAGCAAACCCGGTGCGACGTGTGGCTCTACACGCCGATGGCGCTGGAGATCGCCGAGGCGCTCGGTCCTGAGCTGCTCGTCTACGACGTGATGGACGACCTCGCGTCGTTCAAAGGTGCCCCGACCGGGCTTCAGCTGCTGCAGCGCCGCCTGCTGGAGCGGGCCGATGTCGTCTTCACCGGCGGCCGCTCACTGCACCGGGGCGTGGTGAGCCGACGCCCACACGGCACCTACCTCTTCCCCAGTGGCGTGGAGACACAGCACTACGCCCAGTCCCGGGGGCTGCGAACGGAGCACGACATACCGGTAGCCGGCTACGTCGGCGTGATCGACGAGCGGCTCGATCTCGACCTCGTCGCCGCCGTCGCCGACGAGCTCCCCGACTGGGAGATTCGCCTGGCCGGCCCCGTCACCAAGATCGACGAGTCGTCACTGCCGCAGCGCCCGAACATCCTCTACCTCGGCATGCAGCCTTACGAGCTCCTGCCGGAGGTGATGGCCGGGTTCGACGTCGCGCTGATGCCGTTCGCGCTGAACGAGGCGACCCGCGCCATCAGCCCGACTAAGACCTTGGAGTACCTCGCGGCTGGTCTGCCGGTGGTGTCCACCAGGGTGCCGGACGTGGTTGCCGATTTCGGCGCACTCGTCCACCTCGTCGACACGGGTCCCGAGCTCGCGGAAGCTTGCCGCCACGTGCTCACCCACTCCGGCGACGCCCGGGATCGCAAGGCCGCCCCCACCCAGCAGCGGCATGAATGGGACACCATCGCCGCAGAGATGGCCCAGATCCTGACAACCTGGCGCGAGCCCCAGGCGAATGAGTCCCAGCGGCCGGAGGAGTCGGCGTGAGAACCGATCCGCGCATCGTCATCATCGGTGCGGGCCCCACCGGACTCGGCGCGGGCTACCGCCTCAACGAGCTGGGCTACGACGACTGGGTTCTCCTCGAGGCCAACGACTATGTCGGCGGGCTCGCCACGTCATTCACCGACGAGAACGACTTCACGTGGGACATCGGCGGTCACGTCATGTTCAGCCACTACGACTACTACGACAAGCTGGTAGCCCGGCTGATGGGCGATGAGTACACGACGCTGCACCGTGAGGCCTGGGTGTGGATGGAGGACCGATTCATCCCCTACCCGTTCCAGAACAACATCGGCGGGCTGGAGCCGCAGACCGTGTTCGAGTGCCTGACCGGAGCCATCTCGGCCCGGTACGAGGCCTCCGGCGCCCCTCCGGCGAACTTCCGCGAGTGGGTGCTGGCGACGATGGGCCAGGGCATCGCGGACCATTTCATGATCCCGTACAACTTCAAGGTGTGGGCTACCCCGGGCGACCGGATGAGCTTCAACTGGATCGGCGAACGCGTCTCGGTGGTCGACGTCGAGGACCTGCTCCGCAACGTGCTGTTCGACAAGCCAGAGACCCAGTGGGGGCCGAACAGCACTTTCAAGTACCCGCTGCGGGGGGGCACCGGCTTCCTCTATGACGGCATGCGCCAGTTCGTCGAGCACAAGCTCGAGCTCGAGTGCCCTGTAGCCAGCGTCGACCCCGTCGCAAAAGTAGTCACTACTCGGGACGGTCGGAGCTGGCCGTACGACGTGCTGCTGTCCACCATGCCGCTGAACAAGCTCATCGCATCCACCGAGTCCGTCCCCGCCGCCGTCTCCAGCGCTGTGAACACGCTGGAGTGGAGCGGCAGCCACATCGTCGGCATCGGGGTCGACCGTCCGGTCGACAGCGAGAAGAACTGGATCTACTTCCCGGAGCCGGACGTCCCGTTCTACCGGGTCACCTACCTGTCCAACTACAGCCCGCACCTCACGGCCCACCCGGAGCAGTTCAGCCTGCTCACCGAGACGTCGCACTCGACGTACAAGGAGGAGGATCCGGAGTTGATAGTCGAACGGGTCATCGACGGCCTGGTGTCGACCGGACTGATGCTGGAGGACGACCGGGAGCGGATCGCGACCCGCTGGCGCTGCTCCCCGGACATGAGCTATCCGGTGCCGACAGTAGGACGCGACGAGGCTCTCGGCACGGTCCAGCCTTGGCTGCGAACCCAGGACATCTGGTCGCGCGGCCGCTTCGGCGCGTGGCTCTACGAGATCGGCAACATGGACCACTCCTGCATGCAAGGCGTCGAGTGGGTCAACCACGTGTTGAACGGCGAGCCCGAGACGGTGTGGATCCCACGCGGCGAGGGGGAGGCGGGAGCCGGCATCCGATGACCGGCCACCGACCCACCGAGCCGGTGTTCCCCTTCGTCAACCACGAGCTGGTCTTCGAGCTGGGTGACTATCCAGATGTGAAGGATCCCGCGCTGGTGCGCATCGGCCGGGACTGGCACCTCTACGGCACGGGCTGCAATGCCCGCGGCGAGGGCGGGCCGCTGGAGATCCTCCATGCCATCGCGCCGAGGCCGAGCGGGCCGTGGCGCCAGCTCGACCGCGCCGTCCTTGACCGCGACCTCGGCTGCGAGGCTGCCGCACCAGGAGTCATCGTCCTCGATGGCGTCGTGCACATGTTCGTGCAGACCCTGTGGTCCCGGCTCGGTGGCACAGTCGAGCACTTCACGTCCGCCGACGGTGGGCACTTCACCTGGCGCGACACCGCGCTCCGCTCCCTCGACAAGCGCAGTCCCGAGGCGGGGATCTATGACCCCGACCCGTGTGTGGTGGGTGGACTCCCCTACCTGGTCTACTCGGGCATGAACGAGATCGGCCGCCCCGATGTGTTCCTCGCGCGCAGCACCTCCGGAACTCTCGACGGCCCCTGGGAGCGGCGCGGCTGCATCCTGCGCCACGATGAGATCGACTGCCACAACCAGCACGACGACCCGGAGTACGAGTGGGGTCTGGAGGGCGGTCAGCTGGTCGACCTGCCTGACGGCTCGATCCTGCTCAACGCCGTGTGCTTCCTCCGCGGCGCGGAGACCGGGCGCCGCCAGCGCGTGTTCTTCGCTGTGGCGGATGCTGTGGAGGGCCCGTACACCGTGCTGGGGTCGGCAATCGACCCGGTCGGTGGGCCGGACAACGGAGAGAACGGCCACGGAGCGGCGGTCGTCGACGGGGGCAGGCTGCACCTGCTCTTCCAGGAGCGGACGGCCGATGACTGGCACTGGCGTTATCGCCTAGCCAGCGCTCCTGTAGCGCTGGCTGCCCGGTGGCTCAAGCGAACGGGCTGAAGTCCGCGTGAGCGCGGCGACCATGCGCGGCGCCTACCTGCCCGGTCATCGCCGGGTGGACCTTCGAGAGGTGCCGATCCCCTCCCCCGGTGCGGGGCAGGTGCTGGTCAGGGTGCGCGCCTCGAGCATCTGCGGGAGCGACCTCCGGTCCATCTACCGGGAGCATCTGGGTCGCGGCCCCGAGGCGTACCAAGGCGTCATCGCCGGGCACGAGCCGGCCGGCGAGGTGGTCGACGTCGGCCCCG
Organism: Mycobacteriales bacterium; assembly: GCA_035536235.1. Lineage (GTDB taxonomy): Bacteria > Actinomycetota > Actinomycetes > BP-191 > BP-191 > DATLNF01. Next base: position 19,905 of record DATLOQ010000174.1, on the reverse strand, counting down.
GCTGTCGCCGAACGTCCGTCGGCGACCGGGTGCTGCTCTACCACATCGCCGGCTGCGGCCTGTGCCCCGACTGCCAGGCGGGCTACTTCATCAGCTGCACCTCGCCGCTGCGCGCGGCGTATGGATGGCAACGCGACGGGGGCCACGCGGACTTCCTGCTCGCCGAGGAGAGCACGTGCGTGCCGCTGCCCGAGCCACTCACCTTTCTCGACGGCGCATGCGTCGCCTGCGGCTTCGGAACCGCATACGAGGCCCTGTGCCGGGCAAGCCTGTCCGGGCGCGACGCGCTGCTGGTCACCGGACTCGGCCCAGTGGGTCTCGCTGTCGCGCTGATCGGCCGGCGCTTAGGCGCCACCCAGGTGGTCGGGGTCGACCTCTCGGCCGCCCGCCGCGATGCCGCGATCTCCATTGGTGCGGTAGACGCAGCGCTGTCCCCGGACGGCGCGCTCGACGGCGTCCGCGAGCTGACGTCGGGCTTTGGCTGCGAAGTAGCCGTCGACTGCTCCGGCGCCGCGGCGGCTCGCGCCCTAGCGCTGCAGGCCACGCGCCGGTACGGCCGCTGCGTCTTCGTCGGAGAGGGTGGCCGCCTCGACGTCGACGTGAGCCAGGTGCTCATCCACCCTCAGCTGACGGTGCACGGGTCGTGGGTCACCAGCATCGGCCGGATGACGGAGCTGGTGGCGAACTTGGTGCGATGGGACCTCTACCCGGAAGTAGTGGTGTCGGACCGCTTCGCACTCGTGGACGCGGCGAAGGCCTACGCTCTCGCGGACAGCGGTGAATCCGGCAAGGTCGCCCTGGTGGCGGGCGACTGAGGGAGCGCAGCAGCGTGGGAGATCCGCACGGCGCGCTCTGCTTCGATGAGCACGGAGCGAGCAGCCTTGACGGCACCTGGGACTTCTTCCCCGGGGACCACTCCCTCAGCGAGCTCGATGCGCTACCCCCCCAGCAGATCGCGGTGCCGGGCCTGTGGGAAGCGCAGGGATACCTCGAGCTCGACGGTCCCGCGTGGTACCGACGGCGATTCGTCGTACCGGACACCGGCGGCTGGTGGACGATGCGCTTCGGCGCGGTCATGGACTTCTGCTCCGTCTACCTCAACGGCACCCTGATCGGCTCGCACGACCAGCCTTTCACGCCGTTCGAAGTCGACCCCGGCCCGGCGTTGGCCCCCGACAACGTCCTGGCCGTTCGGGTGATTGACCCGCCGCTTTCGGACCCGGACCACATCCGAAGTGCCCACGGCAAGCAGGGCTGGGCCAACCACGTGTTCCCGAGCCGGCCGAGCCTCTACATGACGTACGGCGGAATATGGCAGTCGGTGCAGATCCGCCGGCACGGCCCGGTGACGGTGGACGACGTGTTCGTCAACAGCGACCCGGACGACCTGCAGCTGACGATCGAGCTGCGCAACCGCAGCGACGACGCAGTGGAGGTCGATCTGGGGATCCGAGCGGTCCGCGAGGTGCGCCGCCTCGATGTCGTGGTCGAGCCCGGCCCCACCCCTACCGTCGTGGTCGTCTCGCTCGGCCGATCGACCGCGCCGAGGTGGTCACCGCAATCCCCGAGGCTGCACCTGGCCAGCGTCGACGCCGTGCTGGACGACCGCAGCCTCTCCGACTCGCGCACGGTCCGGTTCGGACTGCGCACGGTGCGCGTCGAGGGTGATCGGATCCTGCTCAACGCAGAGCCCTACCGGATGAAGAGCGTGCTCGTGCAGGGCTTCCGCGCGGAGGAGCTCTATGCGGAGGGCAGCCGGGAGGCGATCCTCGACGAGGTGCTTGCGGCCAGATCCATGGGCTTCAACACCTTGCGGCTGCACATCAAGGCGTTCGACCCCACTTACCTCGACGTCTGCGACGAAGTGGGGATGCTGCTCGAGTGCGACATACCGGTCGCCGAGCCGATCGCGCACGAGGAGCTCGGAGACGGGACACTGGTCAGTGCGCGGTGCGCCGCCGCGGTCTCCCAGCAGATTCGACGCGACCGCAACCACCCCAGCGTCATCCTCTGGGCCGTCATGAACGAGCTTGGGCTCGACCGTGAGGGCGTGCGGTCCTGGGACGTCTACGAGCAGTTCGCTCGCACCCTGATGGCGGCCGCGACTGCGGCCGATCCCACCCGACCGGCCATTGAGAACGAGTGGGTGGAGCCCGACCCGGATCGGGTGTTCGTCTCCCCTATCCTCACGGCCCACTGGTATGGACGGCTGCATGCGGACTACCTCAGCAAGCTCGACCGGCAGTGCGCGGCGTGCGGAGGTCAGGGTAGGCCAGTGCTCTGCTCGGAGTTCGGCGACTGGGGCCTGCCCGCGATGCCTGTCATCCCCAACCCGCCGTTCTGGGACACCCACGATCTGTATGCCGCCGGACTCGCTGGCTCGCTCTGGCCAGCGAGCATCAGCCGGTTCGTCGCCGAGACACAGCGCTACCAAGGACTGTCGGACCGACTGCAGATAGAGACCTTCCGACGTCACGACCACATCGGCGGCTACGTGCTGACCGAGCTCACCGACGTGCCCCACGAGCTCAACGGCCTGCTGGACTTGCACCGCCGGCCCAAGCCGCTCGCAGTAGCCGAGATCGTCCGAGCCAACCAGCCGGTGCTGCCGATGCTGCACCTGGAATCCCTGGTCGTCGAGGCCGGCGGCGTGATCCGCGCCCCCCTGCACGTCGCCAACGACGGCCCAGAGCTGGCTGACGTCGAGGTCGAGATCCGCTTCGGGGGGGCTCCAGGATCGATGAGCGGCACATCGCCGCTCGGCCCGGACGCGTCCGCACTGCCCGCAAGCTCGGTGCTCACCAGATTGGGCGAGACGCTCGCAGCTGTCCGGCGCGACCGCCTGCCAGCCTCTCGCGCGGTCGAGCTCGGCCCGATCCATCTGGTTGCGCCGACGGTGCCCGGCAGCCACGACCTCGTCGTCACGCTCCGATCAGCCGGACGGGCCGTGTCGGTCAACTCCTATCCGATTCACGTCGTGGCGCCACCCCGTTCATCCGCCGCGGTGGTCCGCGTCGTCGGCGACGGACGGGCTTCGGACGCACTGGCCACGATCGGCGTCACGGCAGGGAACATCGGGCCGGTGCTCGTGGCGGAGGGGGCGCTCGACGCCGGAGCCGGCGCATCGATCAAGGAGCTGCTGGCAGAGGGGGCCGCGGTGGTGATCCTCGCCCAACAGCCGGCGGCCGCAGAGCACTACCCGTTCCAGGTGCGGCTGGAATCGGTGGCCACCGAGTGGGGGTCCTCGGTGTTCCACTTCACCGGCGACGACGGGACCCTGCCGTCGCTGCCAAGGCGCAACGTGCTGGTGGCGGAGGACTCGACGATTCAAGCGACCAGCATCGTCACTCAGGTAGAGGCTGCCCAGTTCCCGGCCAGGCCGGTCGTACTGGCCTACAAGCCCCACCCGGGCGCAGTCACCGGCACGGTGGTTGGCGCCCATCAACTCGCCCACGGTCGCGTGATCTTCTGCCAGTACCGACTCACCGATCGGGCAGCGTCCGGCGATGCCGCAGCACGCGCGATGCTGGGCGATCTCATCACCTGGGCAGCCACGCCGCCGGACCGCCTTGCCTGTCGAAGCACTGTCCGGCCCGACGGTCGGACCGTCTCCTACTACACGACGGAGACCGGGACGTGACGGAGCGTCGGCGGGACCCGACGACCGATCAGTGGGTCACCTTCGCCGCACATCGCCAGGACCGCACGTTCCTGCCGGCAGCGGGCGAGTGCCCGCTGTGCCCGACCCGCGACCCAGGGCACCCGACCGAGGTGCTCGAGCCGGCGTACGACATGGCGGTCTTCGACAATCGCTTCCCGTCACTCCTTTCCGAGCCACCCCCGCCGAGCCTCACGAGCAGCAGCCTGTATGAAGTCGAGCCCGCGTGGGGTGCCACAGAGGTGGTTCTCTACACGTCTGACCACGGCGCCAGTCTCGCGCAGCTCGGGGCAGACCGGCTCACCCGGCTCGTCGACCTGTGGGCGCACCGATACGCAGTGCTCGGTGCGCGTGAGGAGGTGAAGTACGTCTTCATCTTCGAGAACAAGGGCGAGGTCATCGGGGTCACCCTGCACCACCCGCACGGGCAGATTTACGCCTACCCGGAGATCCCGCCGCGGCCGCGCCTCGAGCTGGAGACTGCGGGGGCGTACCTGGATCTGCATGGGCGGTGTGTCTTCTGCGACGTCGTCGCACGAGAGCGAGCAGACGAAGTGCGGGTCGTCGCGCAGAACCTCGGCTTCATCGCGGTGGTGCCCTTCGCGGCGCGGTTTCCCTATGAAGTGCACGTGCTGTCGCTGCGCCACGCAACCAGCCTGCTCGACCTGACCACGCCGGAGCGACGACTGCTCGCCGAGATCCTCAACCAGGTCCTTCGGGGGTACGACGCGCTCTTCGGCTTCTCCCTTCCCTACGTGATGTCCATGCACCAGTCCCCGACCGACGACGGCGAGTGGCTCGCGGTCAGCCACTTCCACGTCGAGTTCACCCCCCCGCACCGCACAGCGACCAAGCTCAAGTACTTGGCCGGAAGCGAGCTCGGCGCCGGCGCGTTCATCAACGACACCGCTCCCGAAGCGACGGCTGCGCAGCTGCGAGACGCCGTCGAACGCGCCCAGCACACGAGCCGCCCCGCGTGACCGCCACGCCGGACCCTGCCGTCGCCCTGCTCTTGCGCGAGGCTGGGCGGCCCCCGGACGGGGTGTGGGCAGCCCCCGGAAGGGTGAACCTGATCGGAGAGCACACCGATTACAACGAGGGCTATGTGCTCCCGCTGGCGATCGACCGGACGACAGTGGTCGCGGGGAGTGGTCGGCGGGACGGCCGGCTGCGGCTGTGGTCCGTGCAGCGCGGAGCCGCCCCGGAGGTGTCGGTAGACCTCCTGGCGCCGTCCGTGTCGTCGGACTGGTGGTGTTACGCGCACGGTGTCGCCTGGGCGCTACGGGAGGCGGGGGTGCCTCTCCTTGGCGCGGATCTGGTTGTCGACTCCGATGTGCCCCTCGGCGCGGGTCTCTCCTCGAGTGCGGCGTTCGAGACCGCGGTGGCGATCGCGCTGCTCGACCTCGCCGGAGTGGCGCTGCCGCCCGACGAGATCGCTCGCGCGGGCCAGCGGGCCGAGTGGGAGTGGGCGGGCACCCCGTGTGGGCTGATGGACCAGATGGCTGCAGTGCGCAGCCGGCAGGGCCAGGCGATGCTGCTCGACACCCGGACGATGGCAGTCGAGCACCTTCCGCTCCCCCTTGACCAGGCGGGCCTCGTGCTGCTCGTGCTGGACACTCGCGTCGCTCATGCACTAGGGGACGGGGCGTACGCCGAACGCCGCCGGGAGTGTGCCGACGCGGCCGCCGCGCTGGGAGTGCCCACATTGCGCGACGCGACGCCGGCCGAGCTCGAGACCTCCCCGGCGGTGCTGGACGATGTCAGCCTGCGACGGGCCCGCCACGTCATCACCGAGAACGCCAGGGTGCTGGACACCGCCACGCTGCTGCGGGCCGGGCGGCTGGCGGACATCGGACCGCTGCTCGTCGAGTCGCACCGGTCGCTCGACGTGGACTTCGAGGTGACCATTCCGCAGCTCAACCTGGCGGTGCGGGCGGCTCTGGACGCAGGTGCGATCGGGGCACGGATGACGGGCGGGGGTTTCGGCGGGGCGGCCATCGCGCTCGTCCCAGTGGAGGGCGTCGAAGCTGTCCGGGCGCACGTAGCCACCGCTTTCGCAGCAGCCGGATTCGCGGCGCCCGTCCTGTTCACCGTCGTCCCATCCGCCGGTGCAAGGAGGATTGCCTGACCCCTCATGCGGGGCAGAGTCCGGCACACAGATGGGAACTCCCGTACGACGAAAGGACACCTCCGGATGAGCCTGCCAACCCGTCAGCTCGGCAGCACTGGCCTTGAGATCACCACGGTCGGCTTCGGCGCCTGGGCCGTCGGCGGCGGCGGGTGGGGAGGTGGTTGGGGCGACCAGAGCGACCGCGACTCGATCGCGGCGATCCGCCACGGGGTAGAGCAGGGCGTCAACTGGATAGATACGGCGCCGATCTATGGCTTCGGCCGATCAGAAGAGGTCGTCGGCCGGGCGCTGCGCGACATCCCCGAACCAGACCGCCCCTTCGTGTTCACCAAGTGCGGCCTCGTGTGGGACCCCGAGGCCGCGACGCCCGGCCCTAGCAACGTCATGGCGGCGGAGAGCGTCCGGCAGGAGCTCGAGGCCTCCCTGCGCCGCCTCGGGGTGGAGCGGATCGACCTCTACCAGGTGCACTGGCCGCCGACCGACGGCACGCCGATCGAGGAGTACTGGGCGACGATGGCCGAGCTGCGCGAGGCGGGCAAAGTGCGTGCCATCGGGCTGAGCAATCACGACACGAAAGCCCTGACCGCTGCCGCGAGCATCGCCCACGTCGACTCGGTTCAGCCGCCCTTCTCGCTCATCTCCCGCGAGACCGCCGCAGATGTGTTGCCCTGGTGCGTGGCTAACGACGCCGGTGCCATCGTCTACAGCCCGATGCAGTCGGGCCTGCTCACCGGGGCCATGACCGAAGAGCGCGTCGCCGCGCTGCCGGCCGACGACTGGCGAGCCTCTCACGACGACTTCACCGGCGCCGGCGGCCGCCGCAACCTCGCACTCGCCGACGCGCTGCGGCCGGTCGCCGAGCGGTACGGCGTCCCCGTCGCCAGCGTCGCCGTGGCCTGGACCCTCAGCTGGCCTGGGGTCACCGGCGCCATCGTCGGCGCCCGGCAGCCCGACCAGGTGGACGGATGGCTGCCCGCGGCGGGCATGACGCTCAGCCCCGACGACCTGACCGAGCTGGCCGGGGCTATCCGCCGTACCGGTGCGGGAAGTGGTCCGGAGCATCCCCCGCAGGGACCGCTGTCAGCGCGGGGGTAGCCGGCCCCGGACGCGGATACTGGAGCCGCCCATCCCGTCTCCCGAGGAGCCGCCATGTCCCGCTTCGTGCAGCCGCGTGCTGAGCTGCCGGACCTCTACGCGGGCGACCAGACGCTTCTGGCGACTCTGGACCGCCTACTCGGCGAAGTCGGGCACAAGCGGGCGGCGCCGCTGCTCGAACAGCTCGCTGCCGATGTGGCCGGCCCGCTGCACGAGGCGGCGCTCGACGCCGAGGGCCACCCGCCCCAGCTCGAGCAGTACGACGGCTGGGGGGCTCGAGTCGACCGCATCCGCACCGCGGCCGGGTGGGAGACCCTGCGGCAGGCCGCTGCGCGCCACGGGCTTGTCGCCCTCCCCTACGAGGACACCGCACGGGAGACCTGGGGAGCGAGCGCCCGGGTCGTGCAGCTGGCGCTGATCCACCTCTTCGCACCCGGTTCGGCGACGTACTCCTGCCCGGTCGCGATGAGCGACGGGGCGGCCACCGTGCTGCTCGCCGACGGCGTCGCCCCGGAGCTGCGCGACCGGTTCCTCCCCCGCCTGCTCTCCCGGGATCCCGACGTCGCGTGGACCTCCGGGCAGTGGATGACGGAGACGGAAGGCGGCAGCGACGTGGGGCGCGCGACGACGCAGGCCGACCGAGGAGCGGACGGGACGTGGCGGCTCACCGGTGAGAAGTGGTTCTGCTCGTCCACCACGTCGGAGTTCGCCATCGCGCTGGCCCGGCCGGCCGGCGGCCCGGCTGGCAGCCGCGGGCTGGCGACCTTCGTCGTGCCGCGCTACGACGAGGACGCCCTCGGCGGCGCTGACCGCGCAGCCAGACGGACTGCCCCCGGGGTCCTCGTGCATCGGCTGAAGGACAAGCTCGGCACCCGGGCGCTGCCCTCCGCGGAGATCGGCCTGACCGGCGCTCTGGCCTGGCCGGTCGGCGACCCCGCCGTGCCGGGGCTCAAGCGGATGCTCGGCTTGGTGCAGATCACCCGGCTGCACAACACCGCCTGCGCTGCAGCAGGCATGCGCCGTGGGCTTCTGATGGCGCGCGCCTACGCGCAGACCAGGGAGGCCTTCGGGGCTCCCCTGTGGCAGCAGCCCCTGCACCGGGAGACGCTGACGTGGTTGGCGATCGACACCGATGCCGCCTTCGCCCTGGGCGCGCTCTGCTTCGACCTGCTCGGGCGACTCGAAGTCGATGATGACGCAAGCGCGGGACGCCTGCTGCGACTCGCGGCGACCCTCGCCAAGGCGTCGACCGCTCGGCTCGCCGTGGCAGCGGCCAGCGAGTACGTCGAGGCCTTCGGCGGCCCCGGCTACATCGAGGACACCGAGGTGCCCCGGCTCCTGCGCGACTCCCAGGTGCTGCCGATCTGGGAGGGCACCACGAACGTGCTCTCCCTCGATGTGCTCAGAGCGCTGACCCGCGACGATGCCCTGACTGACTACCTCGCCCGGATCGACGGAGCGCTGGCCGCGGCCGAGCCGACCGTGCCGGAGCTCGTTGCCCGGCTCCGCCCCGTACGCGATCGCGTGGCGGTCGACGCCCGGGCGGCGGCCGCCGCGGGAGCTGCGTCTGCGCAGGCAGGTGCGCGGTCACTGATGACGCGCCTCGCGCACCTCCTCGCCGCCGTCGCCCTGCTAGAGCAGGCGACCTGGGAGGCCGAGCGCGGTGGGGTCCGGGCGAGCCTGGTCACCGAGCTGTGGATCCGCCGGCGGCTGCTGGGCGAGAACTGCGCCGGGCAGGGCCACGGAGCTTTCGACTGCGTTGTGGACGGCACCTAGGTCGCGATGGGACTAGCGCGGGGCGCGACTCAGACCCTGGTAGGCCTGCAGCTCGCTCAGCGTGCCGAGCACGGCGAAAGCGGCGATTGCCAGCGTCTTGGTCGGCTTCGCCTGTCCTCGCACGACCGCCGCCGTGAAAGCCGCCGCGTCGACGGCGTCTGACGCTGCCTGCGCGAGCAGCCAGGGGCGGGGGTCGGCGTCGCGCCTCGCCGCGTGCACCAGACCCCACCCCAGGGCGATGTCGCGCACACCCACCATGCTGCCCAGCCAGCCGACCTTCGACGCCGTAGCGGAGTCGACGCCAACCGTCTTCGCCAAGCCGGCCGGACGAACGACGAGACTGGTGCCCAAGGCCACCCGGAAGAGGCCCGCGCCAACCAGCCCGGACGGGGTCCACCACACGCGTGTCATGACTCCATCTCACCGGCCGCAAAGCTCCGGCGCAACCGAGCGGCCTGCGGCCGGAGTGCGCCTGTCGCAACCGGAAGGGGCACAGCGAGGACACCTGAAATGGCGAAAACAAGTCCGGCGAGCTCTGCGCAGCGAATGTCGTAGGGAATCTTCCCGGCGAACCGTCCGTTGCACCGGGTGACCTGTTTCCCCTTGAGACCTGGGAGGCCAGATGAGCGATCGCGTCCTTCGCGGCAGCCGTCTCGGCGCCATCAGTTACGAGACTGACCGCAACACCGAGCTCGCCCCGCGAGCCGGCATCTTCTACGACTGCCCCAAGGGCCACCACTTCGCCGTGCCGATGGCCGCCGAGGCCGACATCCCCGCGACCTGGGACTGTCGCCAGTGCGGCGCGCCCGCAGCCCTTCGGGGTGGCCCGGAGCCGGAGCTGAAGAAGACCAAGCCGGCACGTACGCACATGGACATGCTGCGCGAGCGCCGGTCCACGGCCGACCTCGAAGAGGTGCTCAAGGAGCAGCTGGCCGTGCTGCACAAGAAGAAGAAGTCCGCCTAACCCCCGGACCCTCCAACAGCAGGCCGCGTCTCCTCCCCCCGGGACACGCGGCCTGCTCTTCTGTGTCGAGCCGTCACCGCAGCCGGCGTACTGCGGTCCCGCCCAGGCGGCGGGCCACGACACCGGTCAACGCCCGGCGCAGGACGGCGCGGGTCGGCGGCAGGATGAGGACCAGCCCCAGCACGTCAGTGACGAAGCCCGGCGTCAGCAGCATCGCTCCGCCGAGCACGACCAGGGCGCCGTCGGCCACTTCGCGGGCTGGGACCCGACGCTCCTGCATCGCAGCCAGGAAGGACCGCCACGCGCGAAGTCCTTCGCGCTTGACCAGCCACGATCCGAGCAACGCCACGGCGAGGAGCAGGCCGATGGTGGGCAGCACGCCCACGGCCTGCCCGACCTGCACGATGACGTAGAGCTCGACGATCGGCACGATGATGAAGGCGAGGACGAGGAGGATCCCGATCATCGCGTCTTCCGCACCGAGTCGGGGTGCCGGCCCGCGGGGCGGGCCCGCCGCGACCGGACCGCCCACCAGGAGACCCGCCACAGCGCCTCAGCCACGATCGCGCGGCTCATCTTGCTCTCCCCGCGAGTCCGCTCGACGAAGGTGATCGGCACCTCCAGGATCCGGAATCCCTGGCGCCAGGTCTGCCAGGCCAGGTCGACCTGGAAGCAGTAGCCCTGAGAGGCCACCGTGTCCAGCGGAAGCACATCCAGGACCGCCATCCGGTAGGCGCGGTAGCCGCCGGTCGCATCGTGCAGAGGCAGCCCCAGCGCAGCGCGGGTGTACCGATTTCCGCCCTGGCTCAGCAGTCGACGAGTCAGCGGCCAGTTGCGAACCTCCCCACCGGGCACCCACCGGGAGCCGAGCACCAGGTCTGCGGAGCGCAGGGCCGTCAGCAGGCGGGGCAGCTCCTCCGGCTGGTGCGAGCCGTCGGCGTCCATCTCGACGACCACGGTGTAGCCGTGCTCCTTCGCCCACCGGAATCCGGCGATGTACGCCGCGCCCAACCCGTCTTTGGTGACGCGGTGCAGGACATGCACGGACTCGTCCTTCGCCGCGAGTCGGTCGGCGATCTCTCCGGTGCCGTCCGGGCTGGCGTCGTCGATGACGAGCACATGGGCCTCGGGTACGGCGGAGCGGACGCGCCGCACCGCCTCCTCGACGTTGCCGGCTTCGTTATAGGTCGGAATGCAGACCAGCACCCGCTCATCGATCACGGTCTGGACTCTCTCTCCTCGTCAGGGCGCCGGCGAGAGCCGCAGCCGCGCCCAGGGCGAGCAGTATGCCCTCGGGCCAGCCGCCGAGCCGGGTGGCGAGCGTCGTAGCGGTGATCAGCGGCATCCTCTCTACGAGCAGGTCACGCGTGAAGATCTCAGACTGGTCGACGAACGAGCCGTCGGGACCGATCACCGCGCTGATCCCGCTTGTCGCCACGACAGCAACAGCGCGGCCGTGCTCGACCGCGCGCAGCCGCGACATCGCCAGCTGCTGGCGGGTCTCGGCCGAGCGCCCGAAGGTCGCGTTGTTCGTCTGCACGACGAGGATCTCCGCTCCCCCGCGCACTACGTCGTGGACGAGGTCGTCATAGGCCACCTCGAAGCAGATGACGTCGCCGATCCGGACGCCGTTGAGGTCGAGCACCCCGGGATCGGCGCCGGCCTTGAAGTCGCGCGGGATCAGCGCCAGCTGGCCGAAGATCGGCTCCAGCCGCTTGCGGAACGGCACGTACTCCCCGTAAGGAACCAGGTGTCGTTTGACATAGGTCTGCCCCGGCCCGGTCACCGGATCCCACACGATGCCAGCGTTGAGGGCACGGTTCGCCGGCGCGTCGAGCACCGCGCCCACGAGGATCGGCTGGTTCACCGCCCGTGCGGCCTCGGTCAGCAGCCGTCCGATCTCCCTGTCGGTGCGCGGGTCGATGTCGGTGGCGTTCTCCGGCCACAGCACGAGGTCGGGCGCAGCCAGCTCACCCGCTTCGACGCGACGGGCGAGCTCCAGTGTCGCGTCGACGTGGTTGCGCACCACCCGCTGCCGCTGGGCGTTGAAGTCGAGGCCCAGCCGGGGCACGTTGCCCTGCACCAGGGCGACGACGGTGTGCTCGCGGGCGGGCGGCGGACCCGGCAGGGCCAGACCGCATAGCGCCACCACAGCGGCCGCTGCGAGGAAGGCGAGGGCACGTCTGCCCTGCCCCCCGCCGAAGAGCCGCGGACGACGCCTCAGGGCCACCGCTGCGGCGGCCAGCAGAGCGGCCACCAGCGCCACCGCGAAGGTCAGACCGGCCGCGCCGAACACAGCGGCCCAGCGCGTCATCGGCCCTTCGTCCTGGCTGAACGCAAGTCGCCCCCAGGTGAAGCCGTCGAACGGGACACGGCCTCGCACGCCCTCCCCCGCGACCCAGACCGCGGCGGAGCACAGCGGCCAGCCCGGAAGCCGGGACACGGCAGCCAAACCGGCCCCGGTGACCGCCATCAGCAGCGTCTCCAGCACCGAGACGGCGATCCAGGGCGCGATCCCGCCGAACTGGAGCCAGGACAGCAGAGGGAAGAAGAACGATGCGCCGAAGATCGCGCCGAGCCAGGCGCCACGCCGTACCTGCTGGTGGCGGACGGCGAGGATCAGCAGTGCCGGGGCCACCCCGGCAAGCGGTCGGAGGCCGGCCGGGGGGAAGGCCAGGTAGAGCACGCCGCCGCCGGCGAGAGCGAGAAGTGCTGCCGCAGGAGCGCGCAGCGGCCAGCCGGTCATGGTCTGTTCAGCCTGCCACAAAGGGCAAGACCCGGACGCCTTCGGACCGGGTGCCGTCTCGCTGGCAGCGAGCGCGGCGCGCGTGCTCTATGGACGTCCGGGCCTCGGCCGCGAACCGTGTCCACACCCCGGCCGACCGGTGGCTCGCCGAGCCCAGGGCGGGCCCGTCCGGTCGACTGCAGGTGGACGGGCGGAACTGTCGCGGATCGATCCACGCGTCGTCAACTGGCCCCTGACCTGCGGCGATGCTGCATTTGCGCAGGTCAGCGGGGTGGCCAAGGGCATGCAAACTCGGCCGAATTCACCCGGTCTGCGGCGTGTCCCTGCCAACACGCCGAGCCGCCGGCGGCGGTACGACGACAGTGCCGGTAGCCGTGACCACCACGAGCGGCTCCGCCAGGACCTGAGCCGCGGAGGCTGACACCGTCGGCTCGGCCCGGCAGGTGACCGACGCGACGAGCTCCAGAGTGCGCGACCGCCGACCAACCGCGGACACCGTGGCCGTGACTTCGACCACGTCGCCGGCCTGCACCGGGGCGAGGAAGCGCACGTCGGCGTATCCGGCGAACAGGCCCTCATCGCCGTCGGTGCGGATGCACACCTCCGTCGCCACGTCGCCGAAGAGGCCGAGCACGTAGGCGCCGTCGACCAGGTTGCCGCCGTAGTGGGAGTGGCTGTAGGGCACGTACCGCCGATGGGTGACCGTCAGCCCGAGCCGCTCGTCGCCGGCCGTGACGTCGGGGGTCATTCCGGCGCTCCCGCGAGGGCGTGCACCAGGTAGGACGCGACCTCGCGCGGCGTCGTGCCTTTGCCGAAGACCCGGTCGACCCGCAGCCGTTCCTGCGACGTCGGGTCGAAGCGGGGGCCACCCACGACGACCAGAGGGCGGCGCGCGTCGCCGTACGCTGACCGAAGAGCGTCCACCACTTCCTCGGTGTGGTGCAGGTGCGCATCGCGTTGCGTCACCACCTGGCTGGTCAGCACGGCATCAGCCTTCTCCGAAACCGCCCGAGCCGCGAGCTCGGGTGCCGTCACCTGCGCACCCATGTTCACGACGCGCACCTCCCGGTAGTACTCCAGGCCCTTCTCCCCCGCGAAGCCCTTGACGTTGAGGATCGCGTCGAGGCCGACCGTGTGCGCGTCGGTGCCGATCGTGGCGCCCACGACGACGAGCTTGCGGCGCAGGCGGCTGCGGATAGCCAGGTTGACCTCCTTGGCCGACAGCAGCGGGTACTCCCGCTCGACCACAGTGACCTGCGCGAGGTCCACGAGATGCGCGACCCGGCCGTACACCACGAAGAAGGTGAACGCCGGCCCCATCCCCTTGACGTGCACCACCATCGCCGGAGCGAGGCCCATCTTCTCCGCCAGCTGCAGCGCAGCACCCTCAGCCCTGGCGTCGCGCGGGATGGGCAGGGTGAAGGAGACCTGCACCATCCCGTCACCCGTGGTGTCGCCGTAGGGCCGGACCACTGTGGGCTCGTTCATCGGCCTGCCTCCAGCAGCTGTGTCATCGGGCTGCTTCCAGCAGCGCTGTGGCGGGGTTCCAGTAGCCGTCGCCATGCGCCACGACGCCGTCCAGGCCCTTGCCGCCGTCCGCCGGCCGCTTCGTGATGCCGAAGGTGCCCCGGGCGATCGCCGTCAGCAACGACTCGTCGACCACCCGCTCGAGCAGCTCGACCGCCTCGGCGAGCACCTGGTGCGCCCGGTGTACGACGACGCCGTCCTTCGCCGGGTGCCAGTCGGCACCCAATGATCCCGCCGCGGTGCGGATGTAGCCGATGTTCTCCAACGCCAGGTCGCGGTCGGAGAGAAACGGCGTGTGGATGCCCTCGGTCATCATGCCGATGAGGATGATGCCCTGGCCGGTCATGTAGCCGACCAGGTTGAAGAGCGCGTCGAGCAGGTAACCGGCGAAGACGTTGCCGCCCATGTGCTTCGTCGGCGGCATGTACTTCAGCGGCGCGTCGGGGAAGAGCTCGCGGACCAGCTGGGCGTGCGCGAGCTCGAGCATCAGCGAGTCCGGGATCGCCGGGTTGATCTCGAACGCGTGGCCGAGGCCGAGCTGCCACGGCTCGAGTCCGGCCTCGAGCCCGAACCGCTCGTTGAGCAGCTGGCTGACGACGACGGTGTGGGCCGCGTCCACGGCGTCCGCGGTGGTCAGGTAGTTGTCCTCGCCGGTGTTGATGACGATGCCGGCTCGAGCGTGGACCTGGCGGGAGAACCGCTGGTCGATGAAGGTCCGCTGCGGGTTGATGTCGCGGAAGATGATCCCGTACATGCAGTCGTTGAGCATCATGTCCAGTCGTTCGAGCCCGGCCAGCGTTGCGATCTCCGGCATGCACAGCCCGCTCGCGTAGTTCGTCAGCCTGATGTAGCGGCCCAGCTCCCGGCCGACGTCGTCCAGCGCGGCGCGCATCAGCCGGAAGTTCTCCTGTGTGGCATAGGTGCCGGCGTAGCCCTCGGTCGTCGCTCCCTCGGGCACGTAGTCGAGCAGGCTCTGCCCCGTGGAGCGGATCACCGCCACGATGTCGGCGCCCGCGCGCGCGGCGGCCTGCGCCTGCGGGATGTCCTCGTAGATGTTGCCGGTAGCCACGATGAGGTAGATCCACGGCTTCGCCGGGTCGCCGAGTCGGGCGATGCGCCTGTCGCGCTCAGCTCGATTCTTGTCGATCCGTCGCACGCCCTTCTCGACGGCTCGCTGGGCGGCGAGCCGCGCGCGCTCGCGGTCACGTCCCTCTGGAATGCGGAAGGCGACCTCGCCGGCCGCCGCCTTCGCGGCCAGGCCAACCAGGTCGACTCCCCGATGGCGGAAGAGGGCGTCCCAGATCGGCAACGCCACGCCCTGCTGAAGGCCGACTTGGTCGCGGACCGCGTCGACGAGCCGGTTGGCCCAGGGCATCTGCTCGGCGTCAGCGCCGCCGATGCCGGCGAGTCGAAGCACTGAGCGCTCAATGCTGACCGTGGTGTGCGTGCGCGCCATCTCCTCCACCGGCGCCGCCGCCTTGGCGGCCAGGGCCCGTGCCCGCCGAACCACGGCGGGGTCGAGCCGCAGCTTGCCCTTCACGCCGTCCGTCCCGTGTTTGCGGCCGCACGAGCGGGTAGGAGGCGCGCATGGCTGACGACGATCCGATGGACGTGCCCGGCGTCATTGAGACGATGACCAAGGCGCTGCGCCTGCAGTGGCGCTCGACTCTGCAGTACTCGACCGTGGCCGCGACGCTGACCGGTGTGGAGGGCACGGCGCTGGCCGAGCGGCTCCAGCAGTACGCCGTCGCCGAGCTCGCCGACTCCGGTCGGCTCGTCGAGAAGCTGGTGGCCGTCGGGGGCAGCCCGCCCACCGACGTGCCGAAGATGTCGCTGGGAACACCGGCGAAGGCCTCGCTGGCAGCGCTGGCCGACGCCGACGAGGAGACGATCGCGGCCCTGCACGCGGTGATCGAGCACTCCGGTCAGGAGCCGCGCTCGGAGGCACTGGAGCATCTGATCGAGCACCTGATCCTGCGCAAGCAGGCGCAAGTCGACCTGCTGCGCCGCGCCCTCAGCGACTGACCCCACGGAGCCGACTGACCCGACTGAGCCCGCCACGTGACGACCGGTCATCCCACCGCCCCCGTCAGGTCGTAAACCGTGCGGCCGCCGACGACGGTGCGCAGGCAGACCGGTGTCTCGGCCGGCAGCCGCCCCGGAGCAGTGTCGTCGTCGAGCAGATCCCACGTCGCAGCGTCCGCGGACCTGGACTCCCACGAGGCGAAGGTTGCCCGCCCGCCCGCGAGAAGCTGCCCGCCGACGCGGCCAACGGCCGCGTGACCCCCGACAGTCGCCGCAGCAAAGGCAACGCGTGCAGAGATCGCGGACGCCGGCGTCCGATGGTGTACCGCGGCCCGGATGGCACCCCACGGGTCGATAGCAGTGACGGGCGCGTCGGAGCCCAGCGCGAGCAGCACCCCGGCGCGGCTCATGGCCGAGTAGGGGTTGAGCGCGGTGCCTCGCTCGCGCCCGAGGCGGTCGACGTACATCAGGTCCGGCCCGCCCCAGGCCGCGTCGAAGGCAGGCTGCACGCTCGCCGTGAGCCCTAGTGCCGCCATGCGGGACACGGCGTCGGCACTTGCCATCTCGACGTGCTCGAGCCGGTGGCGACCCTCCCGCACTGCGTCGGTGCCGACTCGGGCCGCCACCTGCTCGTACGCCGTCAACACTTGGTCGACCGCCGCGTCGCCGATGACGTGGAAGCCGCTCTGCAAGCCGGCGCTGACCGTCAGCGCAATGTGCTCGACCAGCTCGTCGAGGTCGAAGCGCAGCACTCCCGACGTCGCGGCGTCGGCGTACGGCGCGTGCAGCGCGGCTGTGTGCGATCCGATAGAGCCGTCGCAGAAGAGATCCCCGCCGGCGCCGACCAGACCGAGCCGCCGCGGCGTCTCGAGGTCCCCGATCGCGCCCCAGTAGGCGAAGACGTCGATCGTGGGCTGTGCGGCGGCGAGGGCGAGGAGCGACTCGAGGTCGCCGAGGCCGCCGATCTCGGGCCCGGCCATCTCGTGGATCGCCCCGACGCCGAGCCGAGCGGCTTCGGCCAGCGTGCGGCGCTGGGCTCGCGCCGTCTCGGCCGGCGTCAGCGCGGCGTTGACCTCCCGGCGTACGACATGGTGGGCGTCGAGGCGCACCAGCCCGTCACCGACCACGCCGTCCACGTCGGAGAGGTCGCATCGGGCGAGCAGTGCGCTCGAGGCCACCGCACCGTGCACGTCGGCCCGGGCCAGGTAGACAACCGCACCGTCGGTTGCCCGGTCGAGCTCCGCCGCTGTCGGTGAGCGCCGCTCCGGCCAGGTCGACTCGTCCCAGCCGGTCCCGCGGAGCACCTCCCCCGGCCGGCTGCTCGCATGCCTGGCCAGCCGATCGAGGGCGTCACTCAGCGAGGTCGCGCCGTGCAGGTCGAGCCCGTCGAGTGCGAGGCCGGTGGCGGTCGCGTGGACGTGCGCGTCGACGAAGGCGGGGGTGATCACCGTGCCACGCAAGTCGATGGTGCCGTCAGCCGCTGCATCGAGCGACGAGGCGGTGCCGACCCAGAGCACGCGGTCGTCCTCGGTCACCATCGCGTCGGCATCGGGCCGGGCGGGCACGACCCGGTCGGCGAGCCAGAGCACCGTTCTTGGATGCACAGTGCTCACGCGGAGGCGCCGAGACGCGCGTCGAAGAGCAGCCGCACGCCGGGGACGGTGCGGACGAGGTCAAGCGCCATGGCTGCGTGTCCGGGCACGTAGCCGTTGCCGACGAGCATGGTCACGTCGGCGGCCAGGCCCTCAGCACCGAGAGCGGCAGCAGTGAACGAGGTGGCCATCGAGAAGAAGACGACGGTGCCGCCGGCGGCTGTGGCGAGGATCGCCCCGTGCTCGCAGCCGGGCACGTCGACGCACACGACGGTGACGTCGACGGGCTCGCCCACAGCCGCTGAGAGGGCGACGGGGTCGCGTGCGTCGGCGATGACCACCTCATCGGCCAAGCCGGCGGCGCCCAGCGCGTCGGCCTCTGCCGTGTGCGGCACCACCCCGACGGTACGGGAAGCACCAGCCTGGCGGGCGGCGGCCAAGGCGAGCGAGCCGGACTTGCCCGCCGCCCCGATGACGGCGACGGTGGGAGCCTGGCGAGCAGCGCACACCCGGCGCACCAGCGCAGGGGCGCCGCACACGTCGAGAGCCGCCAGTGCGAGCGGCGTGGGCAGGTCGTCGGGCAGGACGGCGGCGATGGAGCGACCGAACAGCACGGCGTGCCCGGCGGCCGGCACCTGCTCCGACTGCCCGTCCCAGTGGACGAGCCCGTCGCTGATCCCGAGCGGCGTCAGCGTGAGCGAGACCAGCGATGCGACCCGCTGCCCCACCTGCAGCCCCAGCGGCGAGAGTGGACCGACCTCCTCGACAAGGCCAACCAGCATGCCGCCGGACCCGGTGACCGGGTTGTGCATCTTGCCGCGGCTGCTCACGATCCCCAGCACGGCCGCCCGAATCGCTGCCCCGTCCCCGGCGTGCGCATCGCGCAGCTGCCGGTACGACGCCGCGTCGAGGTTGAGCCGCTCCACCCGCAGCCGCGTCTCATCCGCCCAGAGCTCCGGCGACGCGTCGAGCACCTCGGCGGCCTGCGGGAGCACCCCGGCTGGCCGAATCACCCGATGCAGTCCGACGGGTGAGTGGGCGGTGGACACGTGAGGGAGCCTTTCCGAAGATTTTGCGGCGAGATCTTTGCCGGACAGGATAATCTCCCGTAACCTAGGCCCATGACAAGCGTGGTCTCTCCTCCAGCCGCTGTAGCGGCGCTAGACCCGAGCCGAGACGCCCAGCCGTTCCGCTATGCCGGCGCGCGCGACCTCGTCGAGCCCGACTGGCGCCGGCTGCCCGGCTTCGCTGACGTGACCCGCGAGGAGTGGGAGTCGGCTCAGTGGCAGCGGGCGCACTGCGTGAAGAACCTCGCCCAGCTCAAGGCGGTCTTCGGCCCCCACCTCACCGATGATCTTGCTGCCGACATCCACAGGGACCAGGTCGAGCGGGCGACGATGTCGATGCTCGTCCCCCCGCAGATGCTCAACACGATGGTCGAGACCGACCTCGAGGGCGACCCGATTCGGCACTACATGTTGCCGGCCTTCGCTGACCGCGAGACCGAGTGGGGTTCGCATCCGCACGCCAGCCGCGACTCGCTGCACGAGCACGACATGTGGGCGGTCGAAGGGCTGACCCACCGCTATCCGACCAAGGTGCTGGCCGAGCTGCTGGCGACCTGCCCGCAGTACTGCGGGCACTGCACCCGGATGGACCTGGTCGGCAACTCCGTGCCGCAGGTGGCCAAGCTGAAGTTCCTCGCCAAGCCGGCGGACCGCTACGCCGACATGCTCGCCTACCTCCGCCGTACGCCGGGCGTCCGCGATGTGGTCGTCAGCGGCGGCGACGTCGCCAACCTGCCGTGGCACCAGCTCGAGGCTTTCGTTGCCGCGCTCCTGGAGATCGACTCGATCCGCGACATCCGTCTCGCCACCAAGGCGCTCGCCGCGCTGCCGCAGCACTGGTTGCAGCCGGACGTGGTCGCCGGCATGGAGCGTCTGGCGCGCACCGCTTTCGACCGAGGCGTAGACCTGGCGATCCACACGCACGTCAACCACGCCCACACCGTCACTCCCTTGGTGGCGAAGGCCACCCGGACCATGTTGGAGGCGGGTGTCCGCGACGTACGCAACCAAGGCGTGCTGATGCGCGGAGTGAACGCGACCCCCGAGGCGCTGCTCGACCTGTGCTTCGCGCTGCAGGACGGCGCCAAGGTGCTGCCCTACTACTTCTACATGTGCGACATGATCCCGAACAGCGAGCACTGGCGGGTCAGCGTCGCCGAGGCGCAGTCGCTGCAGCACGCGATCATGGGCTACCTACCCGGGTTCGCCACGCCGCGCATCGTCTGCGACGTGCCCTTCGTCGGCAAGCGCTGGGTGCATCAAGTCGACGACTACGACCGCGAGCGCGGTATCTCCTACTGGACCAAGAACTACCGTAACGGCA
>DATLOQ010000173.1:0-6525 GCA_035536235.1 Mycobacteriales bacterium | reverse complement strand
CGCTCGCCTCTGGTGCTCGGCCTCGGCTCCCTTCTACTCCCCGGTCGTGGTCGCTTCGTCGACGGTGGGCTTCCAGGTGTGCCGGCGAGGCCGCCGGAAGGGTTGGTGCCGACTCCGGTGATGCGGAGGGCGGCGACCGAGCTTGGGCCTGTTCTCCTCTAGGGGGCGCGTCAGACGATGCGGAGGATCCCCGTCATTCCAATCTGGTAGTGCCGGTTGTCGGGGGCCGGTGCGCAGTAGTACCTGATGGTCGTTCCGGGTTTCATGGTGCGGGGCACCCGCCAAGAGAAGGTCTCCGGACGCGCCGCTCGGGCCCGCATGAGCGGCGACTTCACTCGCCCATCCTCGAAGAGGACATTGTGTCCCGGGCAGTAGATGGTAGAAGGACCTCCCCCCGGCCCGTCGTTGAAGTCGCACAACGGATCGGCATACCTCCACACGATCCGGTCGCCTGGTCGGGCCTTGATGACGCCTCGGGGGTTGTCCGCGGCCGACGGGAAGGTCGGGACAGGCTGATCCAGCCGCACGTACGCGAACTGATCGAGCGTGCAGACCTCCTCCACGCAGTAGCGGAAGTAGGACATCGTGATGTTGACGTCGACCGAGGCGCGGGCGGGTGAGAAGGACGTGGCGCTCACCGACAAGGTCAAGAGAAGGAGCAGTCCACGCCGCCCCCCTCTGAATCTCGCCAATCGACTCGGCGGCCCCGGGGTCATTCCTGCAGTGTCAGGGATTGGTTGCGGCACCCGCAAGGACATAATTCGGACTTCGCTGGTCGGCTTATCCGCTGCCGGCGCCCTTAGGTCACGGCGGAGCCAGGACGATTCCCGCAGTCACTTCGCCGCGTCCGACAGCAGCGCACGCGCAGCCTGCCGTCCAGGCGTGCCGGCGATGCCGCCGGACGGGTTGGTGCCGGCTCCGGTGATGTAGAGGCCGGCGACCGGCGTGCGCCAGCGGCCCAGCTGCTTCGTCGGTCGGAACGGACCGAGCTGGTCCAGCGCGATGTCGAGGTGCATGGGGTGCCCGCCCGGCCAGCGCTCGACCTGTTCCATCAGGTCCGGCGTCCACGTGGCGACGCCCTGCACGGAGGCGCCGAAGCCCGGCGCACGCTCCTCCACCATTGCGAGCGCGCGGTCGACGAGCTCGTCGCGCCGCGCTGTCCAGCCACCCTCGACGACGGACGGCGCGGCGGGGCAGGCGAGGTACACGGTGTGGTGGCTGGGGGGAGCCAGCGAGTCGTCGATGGCAGATGGGGTGAAGGCGTACAGCGGCAGCGGGTCGGGCAGCAGGCCGGCTTCCGCCTGGTGCCAGGCGTGCGTCAGGTCGCCGAGTCGATCGACGTAACTCTGCAAGCCGTTCCAGTCGCCTGCTCGGCTGTTTCCGTAGGCGGGCAGCCGGTCGACTGCGACGTGGATGACGGCTTGTACGACGTTGCCGCGCCGCGCGGCCTGCAGGTCCGCACCGGCGCGGCCGCCGAGCGGAGGGTCGAGCAGCTCGAGGAGCGCGGTCTGCGGGTTGATCGCCGTCATCACCGTCGATGCCGCGATGCGCTCGCCGCCCTCGAGGACCACAGCGACGGCCCGGCCGCCACGGGTCTCGATGCGCTCGACCGGGGCGGAGCAGCGCAGCTCGCCGCCGAGTGATCGAAGCCGCGCGACCAGGGAGTCAGTGAGGTTCTGCGCCCCGCCGCGCCCGTGCCACTGGCCGTGCAGGTGGTACGCCGCCTGCCAGAACGCGAAGAGCGCACCACCGGGGGCCACCGGACCAACGCCGCCGTGGGCCGCGAAGGCAGCCACTGGACCCCGGGTGAGGTTCGACGGCAGCCAGCGGCGCAGCAGGGAGTCGTAGGGGCTCATCACATCGCGCACGGTCGTCAACGGCTGGTGCCGCATCGCTCGGAAGATCCCGGCGATCTGCCCGGGCAGCGCGCCGAGCGAGGAGTCACCGCGGATGCCGGGGAGCACCGTGCGGACCAGCGGCACCGCCTTGTCCATGAACCGGCGGTAGGCCAGCGCCTCGGCTGGTGACGTCTCGGCGATCGAGTCGACGGTGGCCTCGATGGAGCGATGGAAGCGCACCCGCCGTCCGTCGGCATGGACCGCGATGGAGAAGGGGTCCATCTCGAGGTAGTCGAGGCCGACGGCGGGCAGGTCCAGGTCAGCCGGGATATCCGTCATGTTGATGATGTTGTGGGCGGCCGAGTGCAGGTCGAAGCGGTAGCCGGGCACGGTCTCCTCCGTGCGAGAGCCGCCGCCCGGGCGGTCGAGCTGCTCGACGACGAGCACCTCTCGGCCGGCCCGTGCCAGGTAGCAAGCGGCGACCAGGCCGTTGTGGCCCGCGCCGACGACGACGTCCATCGATCGAAAGAGCGCTGGCTCAGTCGAGCGGGGAGTCGGTGGTCGCCCGGACGGCTTCGGTCGGCGCGTCGTGCTCGGCCGGGATCTGACCCATGCGCCCGGCCTGAAAGTCGGCGAAGGCCTGACGGACCTCGGCGTCGGTGTTCATCACGAACGGGCCGCCCCAGGCCACCGGCTGCCGGATCGGCGATCCGCCGAGCAGCAGGACGTCGAGCTGCGGTGAGCGGCTCTCCTGGACGGCATTCGCTGCCACCGTCACCGTGTCGCCGGGACCGAAGACCGCGAGCTGCCCGCTCCGCACCGGCTGCCCGGCCGGACCCGCTGACCCGCTGCCCGACAGCACGTAGCAGAGCGCGTTGAAATCCGGCTGCCACGGCAGCTCGAGCTGCGCCCCCGGCGCCAACGTTGCGTGCAGCAGGACGATCGGCGTGTACGTCGACCCGGGGCCCGTGTGGCCGTCGACCTGACCGGCGATCACCCGGACGAGCGCGCCGCCGTCGTAGGACGAGAGCAGCCCGATGCTGCCGGACTTGATGTCTTGGTAGCGCGGGTCGACCCACTTCTGCGCTCTCGGCAGGTTGACCCACAGCTGCAACCCGTGGAAGAGACCGCCCTTCGCGACGACCTCGTCGGGCGGCGTCTCGATGTGCAGGATGCCGGCGCCCGCGGTCATCCACTGCGTGTCGCCGTCGCTGATCAGCCCGCCGCCACCGGTGGAGTCGTTATGCCGCAGCAGCCCGTCCATCATGTAGGTCACGGTCTCGAAGCCGCGGTGCGGATGCCACGGGGTGCCCTTCGGCTCCCCGGGCCCGTAGTCGACCGCGCCCATCTGGTCGAGGTGGATGAACGGGTCGAGCTCGGCGAGGTCGACGCCGGCGAAGGCCCGGCGCACTGGGAAGCCGTTGCCCTCGAATCCGCTTGGGGCCGTCGTCACCCGGAGCACCGGCCGCGGCGTGGTGGTGCTCGGGTCGGGGCGGGCGATGCGCGCAACGGCAGTGATGTCGTCAACGGTGACAGCAGGCATGGTCAAGGTCTCCACGAAGTCTCGGGTGTGGCCCAGGTCTAGCCGGTGCCCCGCGAGACGACAGCGGTGGGGTCGATGAGGAAGGAGATCCGCTGCTCACCGGAGGCCCGGTAAGGATAGGCGTCGAGGTCCTTGTACTTCTTCGCCAGCCGGTCGATGTGCGCGTCGGCGATATCGAGGCGCGACGTCGCCGTGCCTCGCACGGAGACGTACTCGTACGGGTTCGCCTCGTCGTACACCGTGACGGTCACCCGGGGGTCCCGGACGAGGTTGGTCGGCCATCGTCGTCCTACCGCGCTGTTGACCGCGACCTTGCCGTCTTCGATGTTGACCCACACCACGGCGTTGTGGATCGAGCCGTCCTCGTTCAGCGTGGACACGACGCCGTGGTTCGTCTGGTTGGCGATGAGGCGGGTGACGCCCTCGTTCGAAGTGGGTTCCATGCAGGTGATAACCAACTAGGCAGCGAACCCTTCCCATCCCACAACAATCGAGGTCGTCGTGAAGCGTCCCGTCGTCGCGCTGCTCGTCCTGACCGGTCTGCTGGTGCAGGCAGCTCCGGGGCACGCCGCGCCGAAGGGCGTGCCCACGGCGCTCTTCATGCACGGCCCGAGCCAGCTCGGCGAGGTGGACGGCGCCAAGTGGGTGGCCGCACTCACTTTCGCCAACGAGTCGCCGTTGACGATGGACGCCGTGAAGCCGACGGCGGCCGAAGGCAAGTCGATGAGCTACGTCAGCGTCGTCAACGACGCCTGCACCGGCACACCCATGTACCCGACCTTCGTCGCGAAGCTCGACGGCTCGATCAGCAGCGATCTGACGCTCGCTCTGCACTCACTCTCGGCGCCCGGCACGTACACCGCCCGCGTGTGGGTCGACACGGCGATCTTCCAGTGCAACCTGGAATACGTGGCCCCTGCGGCGCAGGCGCAGTTCACGCTGCCGGCAGGGGAGAGCCGGGCCGAGGTGGTCGTGCCGGCGCCGAGCCGGAAGCGGTCCGTGCGCAAGACGATCACCGTGATGATCTTCGCCCCGCAGGTGCCGGCGTACGGCGGGCAGGTCGGTCGGCTACGGTACGACGCTGCCGCCACGCCGAGCGGGCTCTCGTTCCTGTGCACGCCCCGTAAGGGCCGTTCAAGCTGCATTGTCTGATCCGGAGCGTGCATGACCGCCTCGCGACCCCCCGCAACCCCTCGCCGCCTGGTAGTGACAGCGCTGGTCGCGGTCGTTCTGCCGCTTGCCGTCACTGGGCTGGCTGACTCCGGGTCCGCGAAGCCGGGCTCCCGTGGCCCGACGACCACGATGATCGACGCGCTCCCGCAGCCCGCGACTGCGGCCGAGCTCGTGCCGGCGGCGGTGGCGCCCCGCCGCTCGACGCCCGAAGACCGCTTTGCCCTCGCCGGCGGCTGCTACGTCGCGCGGTCGGCCCTCACCAAGCAGTACGTCGTCCGCAGCGGCGGGGCTTTTGCGGCGAACGGAGCTGCCCGGGCTGCCGAGCCCCTGCACTTCCGCGCGCTCGACCTGGGCAAGTACCTGCTCTTCGCCAGCCGCGCGGACTTCGTCGCTGGGCCTGCCGGCGCCAACCCGGATGGGATTCGACCCGGCACCGACATCGCCCAGGGGTTGATAGCCGGCACCGGCGACGAGACGCTCGACCCCGTACGGGATCCGGCACTGGGCGCGGTCGACGCCGCCGAGCACGCCGCGGAGCCGGCCGCCCGGCTCGGCGCCGGCTCTGCCGTGGTCGCGTCCGCCGCCCCAAGCGCTGCGGCGGAGTGGGTCGTCCGGCCCGCGGGCAGGGGCACCTTCACGCTGCACGTGGCGGTCGACGACCACGACCCGGCCACCCCGGGCCCGCTGGACCCGCCGATCGCCGGCACCCTCATCGCGTCGCCGCAGGGGGCGCTGGGCGTCGTCGACGGCACGGATACCAGCGCAGCAGCCGGATTCAGCTTTCGCCGAGCCACGGGTTGCGCTACGTGGCCGGAGATCGGCACCAACGTCACCGGCCCGCATCGCGTCGGCGACTCGCCGTACGCCGAGACGCGCGGCTACTTCGACGGGCACCTGCACCTCATGGGCTTCGAGTTCCTCGGCGGCAAGGTCATCTGCGGCCGGCCGTGGCACCCGTACGGCGTCACCGCTGCGCTCGTCGATTGCCCCGACCATGCCGGTGGCGGCTACGGCGCGGTGGTAGAGCAGTTCCTCTCCGCGCGACCGGGCGGTCATGACACCGTCGGGTGGCCGAGCTTCAAGCACTGGCCCGACGACAACTCGCTCACCCACCAGCAGGGCTACTACACCTGGCTCGAGCGGGCCTGGCGTGGCGGGCTGCGGATGTTCACCAACCTGCTGGTCGAGAACGGCGTGCTGTGCGAGGCCTACCCGCTGAAGAAGAACCGCTGCAACGAGATGGATTCTGTCCGGCTGCAGGCTCAGCGACTTCGTGAGCTGGAGCGCTACATCGACGCGCAGTACGGCGGCCCGGGTGAGGGCTGGTTCCGCATCGTGACGGACCCCTTCCAGGCTCGGCGGGTGATCAATGCCGGCAAGCTCGCGGTTGTCATGGGGATCGAGATCTCGGTACCGCTGGACTGCGGTGAGTACCTCGAGATCCCGCGCTGCACGGCCGCCCAGATAGACGAGGGCCTCACCGAGGTCTACGCGCTAGGCGTGCGGCAGATGCAGCTGTCGAACAAGTTCGACAACGCGCTGAGCGGCGTCATCGGCGATGACGGGGCTTTCGGCGTGCTGGTGACCAACATCGGCAACCGCTATGAGACCGGCCACACGCTGAAGATGGGCACGTGTGTGGAGCCAGAGAAGCACGGCGAGCACGACCACCGGCACGACAAGCTGCAGGAGAACGCCGGCGACCTCAGCGGTGCGCCGGTGGGCCGTGACTCGATCTTCGGCGCGGTGCTCGAAGTCTCGGGCCGGAGCGGCGTCTCACCGATCTACCCCCGCGGGCCGCACTGCAACGCGATCGGGTTGAACGACCTCGGCCGCACGGCGATCGACGGGCTGATGAAGCGCGGCATGATCTTCGACCCCGACCACATGAGCGCGATCGCCCGCAAGGCGGCGCTCGAGCACGTCGCGAGGGCGCGCTACTTCGGCGTCACCTCCAGCCACGGCTGGGGT
>DATLOQ010000172.1:0-41242 GCA_035536235.1 Mycobacteriales bacterium | reverse complement strand
GGCGGAGTTCGCCGACAGCCATTTCCGCACTGCTCGCCGGTACGGCTTCGCAGCGATGCTGGAGGAGTTCCGGAAGTCGATGCTGCGCGAGCTCGACTACGAGCAGGAGGCGCGCAACCTGCAGACCCTCGCCACCAACCTCGCCGCGTTTCCACGCATCCACGTGCCTCAGCCGGTTCTCGACTACACGTCGAGCCGGGTTCTCACGATGGACTTCGTGGGCGGATCGAAGCTCACCAGCCTGAGCCCTATTGCGCGGCTGGAGATCGAGGGGGTGCAGCTCGCGGAGCAGCTCATCGCGTGCTACCTGCAGCAGATCCTCGTCGACGGCTTCTTTCACGCGGACCCTCACCCGGGCAACGTGTTCCTGACCGATGCCGGGGACGTGGCGCTGCTCGACCTGGGCATGGTCGGACGCGTGCCGCACGAGGCGCAG
The DNA here is from genome assembly GCA_035536235.1 of Mycobacteriales bacterium. Classification (GTDB taxonomy): domain Bacteria; phylum Actinomycetota; class Actinomycetes; order BP-191; family BP-191; genus DATLNF01. The sequence continues at coordinate 40,806 of DATLOQ010000172.1, read as the reverse complement.
GAGAAGCTGGTCAAGCTGCTGCTCGGCATCGGCGACGGCCGCGGCGAAGACTGCGCGCGGGCGCTGACCCAGCTCTGCGACGTCGACGACGAGGACGAGCTCGACGACACGGCGTTCCGTCGTCGAGTCGGTGAGATCGTCGCGGAGAACCAGGGGGTGGCACTGGCCGACGTCCGCGCCGGTGCAGTGGTCCTCGAGCTGACGCGCGCCGCAGTGCAGTCCGGGCTGCGGCCGGTGCCGGAGCTGAGCATGCTCGGCCGCGCGCTCCTCGCTCTCGACGAGGTGGCGCGCTCTCTCAACCCGCAGTTCGACCCCAACGAGACCATTCGCCGGCAGGCGGCCGACATCATGCGCGGCCGGATGGCCGGCAGCGCGACGCAGGGCTCCCTCTTCGCCTCGATGCTCGAGGCGAAGGAGTTCGTCGAGCAGCTGCCGGGACGGGTCAACCGCGTGATGGACGCCCTCGCTGAGGGAGAGCTCAAGCTCAACGTCCGGGGCATCGACGAGCGCGAGATCATGCGCGGCATGCACCAGTCCGCCAACCGCGTCACGGCGGGGGTCGTCATCGCTGCCCTGATCATGGGAGCGGCACTGCTCATGCGAGTGCCCACGTCCGCGCGGATCCTGGGCTACCCGGCGCTGGCCATCATCTGCTTCCTCGCCGCGGCGGGCTTCGGGCTCGTGCTGCTCACCAACATCTGGCTGAGCGACCGGCGCACCCCGCCCCGTCGCCGCTGAGAGCGACCCGGCGGCCTGAGTGGCCGTCGTGCGCTGCAGTCGCCGTAGCATCGGGACTCGTGTCGACCCGTTCGCTCGTCCTCGCCTCCGCCTCGCCTGCGCGGCTCCGGCTGCTGCGCGCCGCTGGCTTCGACCCGCTCGTCGTCGTCAGCGGAGTCGATGAGTCCGACGTTGGTACGACGAACCCGGGCCAGCTGGTGGAAGCGCTTGCTCGGCGCAAAGCCGAGGCGGTCGCCCGTACAGTCGACCGTGCGGCCGCCCCGCTCGTCGTCGGGTGCGACTCGGTGCTCGACCTCGACGGCGAGGCGCTCGGCAAGCCCGCAGACGCCCCCGCCGCCGTAGCACGGTGGCGGGCGATGCGTGGGCGGTCCGGTGTGCTGCTCACCGGGCACTGCGTCATCGACGTCGCCAGCGGACGACGGGCCGCGGCCGTCGCCGCCACGACGGTGCAGTTCGGCACCCCCACCGACACCGAGATCGAGGCGTACGTCGCGACCGGCGAGCCACTCGCCGTCGCCGGGGCGTTCACCATCGACGGGCTGGGCGCCCCGTTCATCGAGGGGATCGACGGCGACCACGGGACGGTCGTCGGACTGTCGCTGCCGCTGCTGCGCACCCTCCTGGCCGAGCTCGACGTAGCGATCACGGACCTGTGGTGCTGAAGATCGGACCACTTGCGGTCGACCCCGGCGTGGTCCTCGCGCCGATGGCCGGAGTCACCAACGGCGCATTCCGGGCGCTGTGCCGCAGCTACGGCGCCGGCCTCTACGTCTCCGAGATGACCTCGGCGCGCGCGCTCGTCGAAGGCAACGCGCGCACCCGCGACATGGTCGCGGCCGAGCCGGGCGAAGACGTGCACAGCATCCAGCTGTACGGCGTCGACCCGCAGGTCGTGGGTCGGGCAATCCGCCTCCTGGTCGACGAGCACGGGGTGCACCATGTCGACCTCAACATGGGCTGCCCGTCGCCCAAGGTGACCCGCCGGGGCGGGGGAGCGGCGCTGCTGGTGCACCGGGTGCTGTTCCGTGACCTGATCCGCGAGGCGGTGCGCTCGGCGGGCGCCGTGCCGGTCACCGTGAAGATGCGCATCGGTGTCGATGACGCGACGGTGACCTATCTCGACTGCGGCCGTATCGCCGCCCAGGAGGGGGTCGCGGCGGTGGCGCTGCATGCCCGCACGGCGGAGCAGCTCTACAGCGGCCGGGCGGACTGGTCGGCGATCGCTCGGCTGAAGGAGGCGGTCACCGAGGTGCCGGTCCTGGGCAACGGCGACATCTGGACCGGAGCTGACGCGGTGCGGATGGTCGGCGAGACGGGCTGCGACGGTGTCGTCATCGGCCGTGGCTGCCTCGGTCGGCCGTGGCTGTTCCGCGACCTCGTCGACGCCTTCGCCGGCCGGGCGGCACAGGGCCCGCCGCTGCTCGGCGAGGTGATCCGGGTCATGCGCGAGCACGCTCGGCTGATCGTCGAGCACAAGTCCGATGAGGTCTTCGGCATGCGCGACTTCCGCAAGCACGTCGGCTGGTACTTCACCGGCTACCCGGTGGGCCCGGAGCGCCGGCGTCTACTCGGTCTGGTCTCCACGCTCGCTGAGCTCGATGAGCTGCTGGCGCCGCTGGACCCCAACACGATGCTGCCGCCCGCCGCTGACGCGCTGCCCCGGGGGCACAGCCACGGGCCGAGACCGGTCCACCTGCCGGAGGGCTGGCGAGAGACTGCCGAGGATCCGACGCCACCCACGGGTGCCGACGTTCTCACCTCCGGGGGATAGGCCCGACTGTTACCGTAGGAAACTGCCGTGCAACGTCTCGGCCACCGCGAGCGTCTGACCTGATGACTTGCGACCCGCTTACTGGAGGACCGACCGTTGCCCCGCCGCCGTTCGATTGCTGCCCTTGTCACCGCCTGCGCTCTGCTGGCTGGCTGCACCGCAGATGCTGCCCGTCCGGTCGCCGTGGTGGCGCCCGACCCGGTGCCGTCCAGTGCTCCCGCTGAGCTGCTCACGCCGCCTGTCGCGGAGCCGTCCGAGTCTGAGCTGAGCGAGTCCCCGTCACCGTCGCCGAGCAGAGCCAAGCGCAAGCCGGCGCCGCCGACGTACGACGTGGTCGCCGTGCAGAAGCAGCTCGCAGCACTCCTCTACTACATCGGCCCGATCAACGGCCGGCCCGGCGCCGCGCAGCGCAGCTCGGTGATGGCCTTCCAGAAGGTGCAGGGCATCCAGGCCGACGGCTCCGTCGGCAAGGCGACCCTCGCCGCGCTCAAGGCCCCGAAGAAGCCGGTGCTCAAGGGCAACGCCCCCGCCAACCGGGTCGAGGTCGACCTGACCAAGCAGGTCCTCTACGTCGTCCGCAACGGGGCGATCGTGCGGATCATGCCGGTCAGCTCCGGCAACGGGAAGACCTACGAGCAGAAGGACGGCGGGACCGCTCGGGCGCTTTCCCCGGTCGGCTACTACAAGATCCAGCGGCGCATCATCGGCGAGCGCAAGGCCGACCTGGGCACGCTTTACGACCCGCAGTACTTCTACAAGGGCTGGGCCATCCACGGCTCCAACAGCGTGCCGGCCCGCCCGGCCAGCCACGGCTGCATCCGGGTGACCCGGGCTGACGCGAAGTACCTGCTCGACGCGATCAACGTCGGCATGTCCGTCTACATCTACGGTGGCACGCACACCTTCACTGCCGGCAGCAGCGCGCCGGGCACCGACTCACCCACCGGGGACACCCCGCAGGACACGGCCTCGCCGAGCCCGTCGCCTTCTCCGGCAGCCAGCTCGAGCCAGCCGGCGCCGTCGTCCTCACCGAGCTCGTCACCGGCGCCCGCGCTGCCGACGCCCGGCCCCACCGGGTCGTCGTCGCCCAGCCCGTCGGCCGTCAGCGCGAGCCCCACTCCCTGACCACGCAGGTCAGCGCCGCAAGTCAGCGAGGCTCGGCGAAGCCCAACGCCCGAGGTCGGTAGCGCGGGAAGACCTCGCTGAGCCGGCCGTTGCGCATCCGCTGCCGGACGATCTCGGCCAGCACGTCGCGGTAGTCGGTGGTCGCGCGCAGGTCGCCCTGCTTGTCGAGCTCGGCCTTCTCCAGTGTGGGCCACTGACCGTAGATCTTGCCGCCCCGGATGCCGCCGCCCATGGCGAACATCACGTTGCCGTGACCGTGGTCCGTCCCGTTGCTGCCGTTCTCGGCGACGGTGCGGCCGAACTCGCTCATCGTCACGACTGTCGTTGTCGCCATGAGCGGGCCCAGGTCGGTGTAGAACGCGCCGAGACCACCGGCGAAGTCCTCAAGATGGTCGGCCATGAGCCCGCTGTCCGGGGTACCCATGGCGGAGTGCATGTCCCATCCGTTGAGGTCGAGGGTGGCCGCCTCCAGGCCGACCCGGGCCTTGATCAGCTGCGCGATCTCCTGCAGCGCCCGCCCGAACTCGCTCGCCGGGTACGTCGCGCCGTTCGCCGGCTCATAGGTCACGCCGCGACGGGACGCGAGCAGCCGGATGGCCCGCAAGGTCTCCTTCGCCTGGGTGCCGCTCGAGGAGGTGAAGCCGCTGTGCAGGTCGCCCAGCGCGCGCTCCACTCTCGCCTCGGACGCCTCCGGGACGTTGAGCCGGAAGTCGCTGGCCGACCGCATGACGATGTCCTGCGCGGGCCCACGGAAGCTGGTCGGCAGCCGGTAGCCGATGGCGACCGACGGAAAGGGCGGCTGACCTTCGGCGCGGGAGGTGAAGTGCCGGTCGATCCACCCGGTGAAGACGCTGTCGCCGCCGGCGACACCGCGCTCCATGGCGTCCTCGGCCTCGAAGTGACTGCGCGTCCCGTCGGGATCCCCGGCGGCCACGATGACGGCGAGGTCCTTGCGGTCCCACACCTCCTTCAGGGGAGCCATCCGTGGGTGGAATCCGAAGGTGCGGTCCAGCCGCAGTGCCTCCGACTCGGATACGGCGATCGTGGGACGACGCGCGGCGTACCCGGGATCGCCGATCGGCGGTACGGCGGAGAGCCCGTCCATCCCGCCGCGCAGGAAGACGCAGAGCAGGGTGTCACCGACTGGCGCGCCCGCGGCAAACGCGTAGCGGCGACCTGGGGTCAGATCCAGCGCGGTCGCTGCGCCGGCGAGCCCGGCGGCGGCCAGCAGGCCGCGGCGGGTGATGCCCCGGCGATCTGCGGATTCGGCGCCCTCGGCCGGGCAGCCGCACCCCCCGGGGACTCCGATGTCAGCGGGAGACGTCGTCTTGGTCATCGCACTACCTCACGCCGACGTAGGGAGAGCTGAGGATGAGGGCAGCGAGCGCCGGCGCGTGGGTGCGCACCGCGTTGGCGTCGACCTTCGCCTCGGCCGAGAGCTCCAGATAGCGCAGCAGGGCGGCTCGGTGCGCCGCCGCGACCTGCTGGAACGTGAGCCGGCTCACCAGCCGGTCGACCAGGTCGCCGGCAGTCGCGGGGGCCGGCGTGCCGACGAGGGCGGCGTAGTCGGGCGCGCCCAGGCCGCCGATCTGGCCCCGGGAAAGCTGCTGGAGGAAGTTCCATCGAGCCAGGTTGGCTGCCGTTGACAGCCAGTCCTCCGCCACGTCCGGGTACCCGTCGGGGGGCGGCCAGTTGAAGGGGGCCTGGCCCAGGGTCTCGAGATGGTTGTTGAGGGTGCGCGCCTTGTCGTAGGCGAGCTGGGGCCTGGGCTCGAAGCCAAGAGCGCGAACGGAGTACCCGACTAACTCCATCGGACGGCGGTACTTCAAGCCGACGCTGTCGCGGAAGGCCCTGCTGGCGAAGATGTGCCGCAGCACCGGCTTGATCGCGGTGTCCGAAGCGAGGTACACCTTCGCGGTCGAAGCGACGAGCGACGCGGGCGGGCGGTCGGAGACGAACCGGCGGCACAGCTTGGTCGCGACGAACCGCGCGGTGCTGGCGTGCCGGGCGAGGTAGTCGAGCAGTGACGCGCCGACCTCCAGCCCGCCCTGCGGGGTCGAGTTCGCCGAGCGCCACCCGAGCACCCGAAGCGGGCCCACGTAATGCGACTGCGGCCGGTAGAGGAACGTGCCCCGGCCCGTGTCGACGGTCCAGCCGGTCAGCGCGAGCGCCGCTTGGCTCATGTCCTTCTCGCTGTAGCCGCCGTCGACGCCGAGAGTGTGCAGCTCGAGCAGCTCGCGGGCGTAGTTCTCGTTCGGGTTCTTGCCGTCTGACAGCCACTGGTCCAGGTAGAACAGCATCGATGGGCTGCGCGCGGAGGCATGCAGCATCGCCCGGAAGCTGCCGAGTGCGTGGGGGCGGGCCACCGTGAGGTCGTCCTCGTTGCGGTAGCTGCCGGCGAGGACGTGGTTGCCGTAGATGCTGAAGTGGTTGGCCCAGAACTCGACCATCACCTCGTAGAGCTGCTTCTCGCTGAACAGCTGTCGGATGACCGTCCGGGAGCGAGCGGCTTCGAGCGAGCCGAGGTCGAACCGCACGAAGGGGACGTGCGGTGCGTCGCCGACCGACGGCACGGCGGCGTAGAGGTCGGTCGTGCGGTCATCGATGGAGTCGGGGTCGAGCTGCTCCTCGACCCAACGGCTCATCCCGAGCTCGCGGATTCGCGCGAGCAGCTTCGGCGTCGGGCCGAAGGTGAGCCGGCGCGCCACGTGCAGCGCCGGGTCGCGGCTCAGCGGCAAGCCCTTGGCCCGCGCCACGCCCGCCGGCGCCGGCGCGGGGGCGGCGAGCGCTGTGCGGCCCGTTGCGACAACAGCTGCCGCGCCCGCCACCTGCAGGACCTGCCGACGCCCCACAACGGGTGCGCCGGTGACCGGCTCGCTCATGGAAGTGCCCCTGACGTCGGACGTCTATTGCTGTAACGAGGGAGAGTCGGCAACGGTACGCCCGGTTCGCCCCCGTCCGGTCGGCTACGATTGGCACTCCTGACCGCTGAGTGCCAGAGGGGAGTCGACCGAGCGTGCTCGATGAGCGCAAGCTCGAAGTGCTGCGTGCCATCGTCGAGGACTTCGTCGCCACGAACGAGCCCGTCGGGTCCAAGCACCTCGTCGAACGGCACCGGCTGGGGGTGTCGCCCGCCACGGTGCGCAACGACATGAGCGCCCTCGAAGACGAGGGCTACATCGTCGCGCCGCACACGTCCGCCGGCCGGGTGCCCACTGACAAGGGCTACCGGATGTTCGTCGACCAGCTCTCGACGGTGAAGCCACTGAGCGCCGCTGAGCGGCGCGCGATCGAGAGCTTCCTGACGGGGGCGGCCGACCTCGACGACGTCGTACGCCGGTCGGTGCGCCTGCTGGCTCAGCTCACCCGCCAGGTCGCCGTCGTCCAGTACCCCAGCCTGTCGCGCTCGACCGTGCGACACGTCGAGCTCGTGCACCTCACCCCCAACCGCGTGATGCTCGTGATGATCACCGACAGCGGTCGGGTCGAGCAGCGCGTCGTCGAGCTGCCCGCGCCGCTCTCGGATGAGACCGTGACCGATCTGCGAGCGCTGCTGATCGCTCGGCTGGCTGGCCGTCCGCTCTCCGAGGCCGCCGCGGCGCTGTCCGATCTGCCCGGGGCGGCCGCGCCTCAGCTGCGCCCGGTGCTCACGACCCTGATGACCGTGGTGCTCGAAACGCTGGTGGAGAAGGCAGAGGAGCGGGTAGCTCTGGCCGGCACTGCCAACCTCACCCACAGTGCGCTGGACTTCCCGATCATGCGCCCGGTGCTCGAGGCGCTGGAGGAGCAGGTCGTCCTGCTCAAGCTGCTCGGCGAGGCCAACGACCCCACCACAGTGCATGTGCGCATCGGCGAGGAGAACCAGGTCGAGGGCCTGCGCTCGACGTCCGTCGTGTCCATCGGGTACGGGCCGGGCACCGCGCTCGGCGGCCTCGGCGTGCTCGGGCCGACGCGGATGGACTACGCCGGGTCCATCTCCGCGGTGCGCGCCGTGGCGCGGTACGTCGGCGAGATGCTCGGCGGACCCAGCTGATGGCGATTGACCTCTACGGGATCCTCGGGCTGGGCAAGGACGCCACGCCCGAGGAGATCAAGCGCTCCTACCGCAAGCTTGTCCGGGAGCTGCACCCCGACGTCAACCCGGACGAGGAGGAGCGCTTCAAGGAGGTCACCGCCGCCTACGACGTGCTCTCTGACCCGGAGAAGCGTCAGCGCTACGACATGGGCGGATCCGACGGCTTCGGCGGTTTCGAGGGCGGCGGCTTCGGCGGCCTGCAGGACATCATGGACGCCTTCTTCGGCGGCGGCGGTGGGTTCAGCTTCGGCGGGGGCAGCCGTGGCCCGCGTTCGCGGGTGCGGCGGGGGGAGGACCTCCTCGTCGGGGCTTCCTTGTCGATGGCGGAGACCGCGTTCGGCGTGACGCGGGAGATCACCGTCGACACCGCGGTGGCCTGCACTGCGTGTCGCGGCGAGGGCACCGCTGAGGGCACCGCGGCGGAGTCCTGCACGACCTGCCGCGGGCGCGGCGAGGTCAACCAGGTGGCCCGCAGCTTCCTCGGCCAGGTGATGACCACCCGGCCGTGTCCCGCCTGCGGTGGCGCCGGCTCAGTGATCACCCATCCCTGTGCGGCGTGCTCGGGGGAAGGTCGGCGGCGGGAGCGGCGGACGCTGACCGTGAAGATCCCGGCGGGGGTCGAGCACGGGATGCGCATCAAGCTGACCGGCGAGGGTGCCGCCGGCCCCGGCGGTGGACCACCGGGAGACCTGTACGTCGAAGTCGACGAGCTCGACCACGAGGTCTTCGAGCGGGACGGCGACGACCTGCACTGCAAGGTCACCTTGCCGATGACCGCTGCGGCCCTCGGCACTTCGGTCGACCTCCTCCTGCTGGAGGGCGAGACCGAGCAGGTCGACGTACGGGCCGGCACGCAGTCGGGCTCCGTCATCACCCTGCGCGGCCGGGGGGTGCCGCATGTGCGCTCGGCCGGCCGTGGACATCTGCACGTCCACGTCGAGGTGACCACGCCGACCGACCTCGACGCCGAGCAGGAGCGCTTGCTGCGCGAGCTGGCCGCGCTGCGGGGCGAGGAGCGCTCGGAGGGCGGCGGCGGGGGCGGCGGCCTCTTCGGGCGACTGCGCGACGTGATCACCGGGCGATAGCACAACTGCTATCAGACGGGTAGTGTTGGGGCCGTGAACGAAGCCGCCCGACTGCTCCGCCACGCTCGCCGCCGGGCTGGGCTGACCCAGCGGGCGCTCGCTGCGAAGGCCGGGGTGGCGCAGTCCGTCGTGGGCCGCATCGAGTCGAGTGCCGTCGACCCCACCGTCACGACTCTGTCGAAGCTGCTGCGCGCCTGCGAGACGACGCTGGAAGCGCTCCCCGGCAGCGGCGAAGGCATCGACGTCACCGGCATGCGGGAGCTGTTGGGCAGGTCTGTGGCCTCTCGGCTCGCTTCCGCGCGCGCCGATGCCGCTGGTTTGGCGCGACTCGACGCCGCTCGGGTGTCGCGATGACCGGTCGCATTCCGGACGCGGCCTTCGAACCTGATCCTGCGCTGCGTCTGCTCGTCTCGAACGGCGTTGTCTTCGTGCTGATCGGCGGGCTCGCCGCCCGACAGCACGGGTCGACCACCGTCACCAACGACCTCGACATTTGCTACGAGCGGAGCCCGGAGAACGCGGAGCGACTCGCTGCTTCTCTCCGTCAGATGCGGGCGCGACTGCGAGGAGCCGACGAGGACGTCCCGTTCATCCTCGATGCGCAAACGATCCGCAACGGTGACTCGTTCACCTTCACGACGGAGTACGGCTCCGTCGACATTCTTGCGACCCCCTCGGGCACGTCAGGGTATCCCGATCTGGTCGCCGGCGCCGTGGCAATGGACTTCGGCGGCTACGTCGTTGACGTCGTCGCCCTAGACGACCTCATTCGGATGAAGCGCGCCGCCGGTCGCGCGAAGGATCGGGTCGAGGTGGAGATCCTCATCGCGCTGCGTGACCTGCTGACCGAGCGGGGTGAGCTCTGACCACGCCGCTGTTCTACCTGCCCGAACTTCCCGGGTCGACGTTGCACCTCGACGGGCCGGAAGGCCGCCACGCAGCCGTCGTACGACGGATCCGCGTGGGGGAGCGGGTCGACGTCGGTGACGGCGCCGGGCAGGTGGCCGAGTGCGTCGTCGTCTCCGTCGCCGCTGCCGCGGTGCGACTCGACGTCGTACGTCGGCGGGTCGAAGCCGCGCCGCAACCACGACTGGTCGTCGTTCAGGCGTTGGCCAAGGGAAGCCGGGCCGAGGACGCCGTCGAAGCGATGACGGAGGTCGGTGTCGACGAGATTCTCCCGTGGGCCGCGTTGCGCAGCGTGGTCCGATGGGACGGCCCGCGCGGTGAAAAGGCGCTGGCAGGCTGGCGGGCGACCGCACGTGAGGCGGGCAAGCAGTCGCGACGCGCCTGGCTGCCGGAGGTGTCGGCTCTCGCGTCGACGAGGGAAGTGTGCGCGCGTCTGCACGCGGCGTCCCTAGGGGTGGTGCTGCACGAGTCCGCCATGACGCCACTGGCGAAGCTGACCGTTCCGTCCGGCGAGGTGGTGGTCGTGGTCGGCCCGGAGGGCGGGATCACCGATGAGGAGGTGGCCGCCTTCGCCAACGTGGGGGCCTCGGCCTATCGGCTCGGTGCCTCGGTGCTGCGTACGTCGACTGCCGGCGTGGCTGCCGCCGCCGTACTGCTCGCCGCCTCCGGCCGCTGGTCCTGAACCAGTCGCCGCGCTGGGTCCGCGCGCACACAAAGTGATCGTCGACTCGTCGTACTCGTGCGAGGTCGGCTCATATCTGGTGTGGACAACCGCACACTTTGTGTGCGGCCAGCGCCGGTGGTCGGTGGAGCCGAGGGTTCAGCCGACCCAGACCGGCTGGGTCAGCCCGTCGGCAACCTTGACCGGCTCGCCGTCGATGCTGAAGCGCTGGACGGACTCATCGGCGTCCTCACACGTCTCCCCGCACGCGAGAGCTCCGAGGAGGATGTGGTCGCCCGTCGCGTCGACGTCGAACCAGGCTATGACGTCGTCGATCGAGAGCATCACGCGCGGACCCGACTCCTCGAACTCGATCAGCCGCCCTCCGACGACTCCGGCGTCGGCGATCTCGGAATGGCAGATCTGCGCGGCGTGGAGCACTCCGGCGTCGCCGTAGTCGACTGCAGACCAAGCGCAGTCCGCACCCTCGGGCTCGGGTGGGCGAGGCTGCTTTTCCCCCTCCTCGACCCCCCGATGAATCGCCGGATCCACGAGGAGGATCTCCGTCGGGGAATCGAGGGTGAGCGTGTTGATGACGGCGAGCGTCCTCCCGTCGGCGGACCAGGCGATGCCGCTGGGAGAGCCGTCGGAACCGGGGTCGATGGTCCGCGGGCCCGCCCCTTCAGCAGACCGCTGTACGACGATCTGGCTGTCCTCGCGTTGGCAGAGCTCCTCGATGTAGGCGAGGTCGCCCAGTGAGCTCAGGACGGGCTGGCGGGGAACAGATGTGCCGTTGCTGCGGAGGAGGACCTCTGGATCACCTCCATCGACCGGCACGCGGCGGATGCTGGCCGCACAGGTGCCTTCACCTTGGACGTAGACCACCGACGTGCCGTCGGGGGTGGTCGACGGATCGGACACGCCGCCGCCCGGGAGCTCTTCGGTCAGGAATCGCACGCGCTTGCCAGACTTGGTTTCGAACACCGCGAGCCGACCCCGCTCGACCGCGACGAATTGAGCCGGGTAGGCGCCGTCGGTGCGCGGCGAGGTGCTTTTCTGCGGCGCTGCGGTCGCCTGCTCGCCGGGCTCGAGGACGACGGGTACGGCGGTGACAGCGGAGAGCTGGCCGTCGGCCGGACTCGCGGTGGTCGCGTAGATGACCCCGGCCGCATTCGGCGGGTCGTTGAAGGTGAGCGAGGTCTCCCACGGCTGCTCTGCCCCAGCCGGTACGAAGCCTTTCGTCAGCGCGACGAAGCCCGCGGCACCGGCCGGGTTGTGCGCCCGGACTTCGAGCAGCACTGACTCGTCCACGCCGCGCACGGTGCCGCGCACGATGACCGGGACCGAAACCCGCGACTCCTGGTCGGGCGCGGTGACGGTCAGCGCATCGCTCGCCGCCGAGGTCACCAAGAAGGGTGACGGCTTGGTGCTGTCGACCGGGTAGGACGCCGCCGAGGTGACGTCGACCGTGGTCACCGTGATCTTGGTGTTCTCGTCCCCGGCCACGATGAGCCGGCTCACGGTCCAGCTGCTGGACGCAGATGTCTCCCTAACCTGTTCGAGCCGGGCGTCGGCGAGCCCCAGGTAGCGCAGCACGAACTCGCGCGCGGCCGTCTCTGGATCGCGCAGGGCGGGCCGGCTCTGCGGGTTGTCCTGCCAGAAGTCGATCTCCCGCAGGGTGGTGAGCGGCCAGATCACGGGCAGCGGCGCGTCGCGGTCGGCCGGCGCTTGCGCGGCGCTCGGGATAGGGGAGGGCGCGGGTGCTGCAGTCGCCGGGACGATGGTGCTGCCGACGTCGGAATCGGTGCCGCGCGTGGCAAAGACCACCCCCAGCGCCACCAGGGACATCGCCGTGGTCGCGGCGAGCGACGAGCGGAGCCAGAGGCGGCGGCGACGGCGTACGGCGATGCCCTCGCGAATGCGGTCCCAGCCCGCCGGCGATGCGTCGATGACCTCGGCCTCGGCCCGGAGGATCGAGCGCAGCTTCTCTTCGGCGTTCATGCGAACGACTCCAGGTGGCGGGAGAGCGCGGCCAGGCCGCGGTGAACGTGCGATTTCACAGCGCCATTGCTGACACCCATGGCGCGAGCGATCTCTGACTCGGAGAGGTCGCCGTAGAAGCGCAGCACGAGGGCTTCGCGTTGCCGGTCGGGCAGCCGATGCAGAGCAGCCACGACAGCAGCGCGCTCCGCCCGGTCGATGGCGTAGTGCTCGGCGCTCGCCGCATCCGGCACCACCGCGGGTGCGTGTTTGGCGACGACCTGGCGATGACGCAGCCGCGACCGTGCCCCGTTGACGACGGACCGGCGTAGGTAAGCGAGCGCCTTGTCCGGGTCGCGTAGCCGGCGCCAGCCGATGTGCATCGCGATGAAGGCGTCCTGGACCACCTCCTCGCTGGAGCCGACGTCATCGAGCAGGAGCGCGGCGAGCCTGACCAGGGAGCGGTAGTGCGCACGGTGGAGGTCGGACAGTGCGCGGTCGGCGTCAGTCCAGGGCACGGTCACGACGTCCGGCGCACCTGCCATGGCCTCGATCATGCAGGGTTAGACGCGGGACACGGCAGAACGTTGACCGATGTGGGGGAGAACTTTCGGTCTGATCGGCGGATGGTGGCGCACTACAGTGACCGGCAGGGAGGGGCCATGATCACGCCTCGGACAGTGACGGCAGGTCTGGCTTTCGCGGCTGCCGTCGTGGTCTTCGGTGGCTTGGCCGGCGTCGCCGACGCGAATTCGACGCGCGACATGACCGGCACGCGGGTGCAGGCGTCACCATCCGGCACGGCCTCGGCCGGCTCCAGTCCGGACCCGTCGAGCGCGGAGCCCTCCCCGGTGCGCCCGTCCCCCTCTCCTTCCCGCTGCGGCACCGTCGTCTGCCCGACCCTCACCCCCGGCCCGCGGCCGTCCCGGACTCCGCGGCCCAGCACGGCGCCGAGCGCGGAGGTGCCCAGCGATCCGCCGAGCGAGTCGCCGAGCCCGCGGCCACCCCGCAGCACCGCGCCCGACCCACTCGCGACCCCTGAGGAGCGCGAGTCGACCGCCCCCGAGCCGGTCCTGCCCACGGTCAGCGTCAGCCCGGTGCAGGTGGTGCGACCGAGCTTCGAGCGTGGCGCTCCTGCGGAAGATCCCGACGCCACCGAGGCGCAACGCTCGGACGGCGGCGGACCCAACATCGTCGCCTGGGTCACGATCGGAGTGGCCGCTGCTGTGGCCCTCGGTGGAGCAGGCAGCCTCGGGCTCTATCTCACGCGGGACGGAGGCCGACCTTGAGCGACTGCCTCTTCTGCCGCATCGTGGCCGGTGAGATCCCGGCCGACGTCGTACGCCGGGGGGACCGCACCCTTGCGTTCCGGGACATCGCGCCCCAGGCGCCCGTCCATGTCCTCGTTGTTCCGCGCGTCCACCACGACGACGTGACGTCACTCCAACTCGATCCGGACCTGCTTCATGAGGTGGTCGCGGAGGCAGCAGCAGTGGCCGAGCAGGAAGGCCTGTCCGCAGCGGGCTGGCGGCTGCTCTTCAACACCGGCGCGGACGCGGGGCAGACGGTCTTCCACGTGCACGCACACGTGCTGGGCGGCGAGCCGCTGGGTGCCCTGCGCGGCTGACGGCGCGCGGCGGAGTCAACTTGACGCTCCGCGGGTACGATCGGCCGGTCCGTCCCCGACCCGGAGAGCAGGTCGCGCCGCCCTCGTGACCGAGCCCATGCAGACCAAGATCGTGGTGCCCGGCGCCCACTCGATGGTGAGCCTTCTCGGGCAGCGGGATGAGCTGCTGGCGGTCATCGAGAAGGCGCTGCGCGCCGACATCCACGTGCGCGGCAATGAGGTCACGATCACCGGCAGCGCCCCCGACACCGCCCTTGCAGTGCGGCTGTTCGAGGAGCTGATCGACCTGCTCAGCAAGGGGGAGCAGATCAGCTCGGAGATCGTCGATCGGGCTCTGGGCATGCTCGCGATGCCCAGCGGGGAGCGGCCGGCTGAGGTGCTGAGCCTCAACATCTTGTCGTCACGGGGACGCACCATCCGGCCGAAGACCGTCAACCAGAAGCGCTATGTCGAGGCCATCGACAAGCACACCATCGTCTTCGGCATTGGTCCGGCCGGCACCGGCAAGACCTACCTCGCGATGGCGAAAGCCGTGCAGTCCCTGCAGGCTAAGCAGGTCAACCGGATCATCCTGACGCGGCCCGCCGTCGAGGCGGGGGAGCGGCTCGGCTTCCTGCCCGGCACTCTCTTCGAGAAGATCGACCCCTACCTGCGGCCGCTGTACGACGCCCTGCACGACATGCTGGACCCCGAGTCCATCCCGCGCCTGATGGCCGCCGGCACCATCGAGGTAGCGCCGCTGGCATATATGAGGGGCCGCACGCTCAACGACGCGTTCATCATCCTCGATGAAGCGCAGAACACCTCGGCCGAGCAGATGAAGATGTTCCTCACCCGGCTCGGGTTCGGCGCCAAGATCGTCGTCACGGGTGACATCACGCAGGTCGACCTGCCCAGCGGCACGCAGAGCGGGCTGCGGGTTGTGCGCGAGATCCTCACCGGCATCGACGACGTCGCCTTCCCGGTCTTGACCTCGGCGGACGTGGTGCGGCACAAGCTCGTGGCCGAGATCGTCGACGCCTACGAGCGGTACGACGCGCAGAACTCCGCGCCCCGGTCCGGAGCGCGGGCGGACGCCGGTAAACGGACGAGGCGGCAGTAACGCGGTGTCCATCTTCGTCGCCAACGAGAGTGACTGGACCGTGGACGAGGATGCTCTCGTCGCGCTCGCCCGGCACGCTCTCGAGCACATGGGAGTCGACCCGCTTGCTGAGCTGTCGATCCTCCTGGTCGACGTCGGCGCCATGGAGCGGCTCAACCTGCGCTGGATGGACGAGCCTGGCCCGACCGACGTGCTCGCCTTCCCGATGGACGAGCTCGACGATGCCCGCAACCGGGACGACCACGATCCCTCTCCTGCCCTCCTCGGCGACATCGTGATGTGCCCGGAAGTCGCTGCTGCGCAGGCGAAGTCGGTGGGTCACTCACTCCAGGACGAGATGCACCTGCTGTGCACCCACGGCGTCCTGCACCTGCTCGGCTACGACCACGCCGAGCCGGAGGAGGAGCAGGAGATGTTCGCGCAGCAGGCCAAGCTGCTGGCCGCGTGGACGTCCCGTTCCATCGGCGGCGCCACCTCATGACGCTGGACTCAGCGGACGCGTGGCTCCTCGGCGTCGCGGTGCTCCTGGTGGTCTTGGCCGGGGTCTTCGCGTGCATCGAGACGGCCACATCACGCATCTCCCCTGCCCGCGCGGAGAAGCTCCAACGCGAGGGGCGGACGGGTGCCGAGCGGCTCCTGCAGATCACCGGTGACCCACCGCGTTACCTCAACCTTCTTCTCCTCCTTCGCGTCATCGGTGAGCTAGGCGCCACCAGCATCGTCGTGCTGCTGGCCGCGCGTGAGATCACCGACCGCAATCTGCTCATCGTCGCCGTGACTGCTGGCATGGCAGTGGTGAGCTACGTGTTCATCGGCGTCGCACCGCGCACCCTCGGGGTACAGCGGGCCGAGGTGGTCGCCCTCCGGGCCAGCGGGCTCGTGGTCGGGCTCACCCGAATCTTCGGGCCGCTGCCGAAGCTGCTCATCATCATCGGCAATGCGCTCACGCCGGGAAAGGGCTTCCCCGAAGGCCCCTTCGCGACGGAGTCGGAGCTGCGGGACCTCGTTGACCTGGCCGAGGAGCGTCAGGTGATCGCTGAAGGCGAGCGCGACATGATCCACTCCGTCTTCGAGCTCGGCGACACGATCGTCCGCGAGGTCATGATCCCGCGCCTCGACCTGGTGACCATCGAACGCACCAAGACCGCCAAGCAAGCCCTCAACCTCGCTCTGCGCAGCGGGTACAGCCGCATACCGGTCGTGGGTGAGGACGCTGACGACGTGGTCGGTCTCGTCTACCTCAAGGACCTGGTGCGTCGCTCCCAGGACGGTCGTGAGGACGTGCGGGTCGAAGAAGTCATGCGGCAGCCGACGTTCGTGCCGGACTCGAAGCCCGTGGACCAGCTGCTTCGCGAAATGCAGTCCGGCCAGATCCATCTCGCGGTAGTCGTCGACGAGTACGGCGGCACAGCTGGCGTCGTCACCATCGAGGACATCCTCGAAGAGATCGTCGGGGAGATCGCGGACGAGTACGACAAGGAAGCGCCGCAGGTCGAACAGCTCGAGGGCGGCAGTGTCCGGGTCACGTCGCGGCTCTCGGTCGACGAGGTGAACGAGATGTTCGACGTCGAGCTGCCGACCGATGACGCCGACACGATTGCGGGCCTTCTCGGTGCCGTGCTCGGGCGAGTTCCGATCCCCGGCGCGTCGGTCACGGTCCAGGGCCTGCGCATCACGGCAGAGAGCCCCACCGGTAGGCGAAACCGCATCGGCACTGTGCTCATCGAGCGGCTTGAGCGGGCCGGCGGTCGTTGACCTAGCCGACCAGCGGGGGAGCTAGGCCGAGTAGTAGCCGCGCACGTCGGCGATCAGGTGCACGCTGCCGGCGGCGTTGCGGATGGCGACCTGTCCATCCGGGCTGAGCTTGGCCAACACCAGGTTGGCGCGCGTCTGATCGCGTACGACGTTGAGCACCGAGGCCTGGGGCGGACGTCTGTCGGCGGGGTAGACAGTGAGGTGGGTCGCCTGCGTGGGCTGGGTCGCGGTCACGTTGAGCAGCACCGTGCGGGCGGCTGCCGGCACTCCCGCGCGGCCGCGCACCGTAAGCGTGACCACTCCTTCTGCGTCGACGGTGCCTTGCGGCCCGCCCAGACCGGTCCGGGTGTCGAGGAGCCGGGCGGGCGTCAGCGGGGTGTAGACCTCGCCCGGCTCGCTGGCGAGCGCGGTGTGGTAGCCCAACACGTCCACTACCAGGTGGGTCTGGCCGGCGTTGTTGAAGACCTTGATTCGACCGTCGCGCGAGAGACGGGCGATGACCAGCACCGCCGCGGTGCCTCCTCGCGCCGCGTTGAGCACGCTGGCGAGGGGGCGCTCCACGTCGGACGGGTGGACAGTGAGGTACGTCGCAGCGGTGGGTGCGACAGCCGTGACCACCAGCACCACCGACCCGACTCCGCTGGCCGGCACGCCGGCGTTGCCGATGACATCGACGACGAGGGACTCCTGCGGGCCGAGACCTGTGCCGCCTGCACGACGCGTGTCCACGAGACGGGCTGGCGCCAGCGCGTTGAGCCGCCCGCCGGCCGGGCCCCGGCGGTCGACGTAGTAGCCGGCGACGTCCGCCACCACATGGGCGGTAGCACCACCGACGGCCAAGGCCACCCCACTCGGGCCGAGTCGCACGACGTCGAGGTTGGCGACCGTCTGGCGGGCTGTGAAGTTGAGGGTCGACGCCACGGGAGGTGTACCGCCGGCGGGGTAGGCCGAGAGGAATCCGCTGCCGGACGCGTCCGTGGCGAGCAAGGTGAGGGTGACTGCTACCGCGCCCTGCGGAGGGATGCCAGCCCGTCCGTCCACCGGCACCACGACGGGTGTGCCGCTCGACACGGGTACCGGCGGCGTCCGGGTGTCGATCAGGCGCTGCGGCGACAACGGGGTGTAGGTGCCGGCGACCACTCCGGCGTCGGGCACTACCGGGTCGGCGGCTGTCGGGACCGATGGTCCGAAGTCGGTGCGCGCTATGACGCTGAAGACGTAGCTCTCACCTTCCACCAGGTCGTCGACGACGACACTGCGGGCGTCCGGGCCAACCGCCGTCATCTGACCTCGGTCGGCCAGCAGCACGCTGTAGCCCAGAAGGGGCCGCCCACCGTCGTTGACGGGCGCGACCCAGCTGACCCTCGCCGACCCGCGTCCGGGGACCGCCTCGACATGCATGGGCGGGCTCGGCACACCAGTGGGCAATGTCGTCACTTGCAAGGAGGCCGGCGGCGCGGCGTTGCCGCCGCGGTCACGCGCGAAGACGCTGAACGAGTAGGCAGTCGAGGGCTCGAGATCGGTGATCAACGCATCCGGGGTGCGGCCGCGGTAGACGAGCGTGCCCTCCGCCGCACCCTGCGGCGCCTCTGTGCCGACGAGGCGGCGTACGTCGGCGACGGTGAAGTCAGGATCGGCCGGCGGAGTCCACTGAAGCTGGACGGTGCGCTGAGTCACCTCGGTCGCCACCAGTCCCGTGACCGGTCCAGGCGGCGGATCGGGGTGGTGCGCGAGGCGGACTGCGGGGAGCGCGAGCTGCACCACCGGCGCGGGCGAGCCCGAAGTCGGGACCTGCCAGATGCTGGTGTCGCGGCGGCCGTCCCAGCCTTGCCCCGAGTAGACCAGGCAGAAGATCGTCGACCCGTCGACACCATAGGCAGGGTCCTCGATCTGGCGCCCGAGGTCGGCCCGCACGGTGACGGCACCACCCACCGATGCCACCGTGGACAGCCGTGACCGGTCGGCGCTGAGCCTCTGGGTGAACGCGATCGTCAGACCGTCCGGGGACCACGCGGGCGACCGGACGCCGCCGTTCACGAGGACCGCTAGGCCTGTACCGTCCGATTCGACGACATAGAGCTTTCCGCCGGCTGCGAACGCGAGCCGCCGCCCGTCCGGCGACCACGCCGGCTCCCGCGCGCCGGGCGTCGGCACCTTCTCGACCTGCCCGCCACCCGCGGCTGGCATCGTCATCAGTCGCCAGGAGGTGGGGTCCATCGCCCCGGTGGGATCGCGCACGAAGGCGATCGTTTTCCCGTCCGGCGACCACGCCGGGTCTGCATCGGCGACCCGGGGTGTCGTGATGCGGCGCAGGTTTCCGCCGTCCGCACCCACCATGTAGAGGCAGTAACGCCCGTCGCTGTCGTCGGTCAACGGTCCCGGGAAGACCAGCTGGTCGCCATCGGGAGAGTACGTCGGGCGACCGCTCGCCCGGGTGTTGGTGAGCCGGCGCAGCGCTTGGCCAGCACCGTCCGCGAGGTGGATGCGGTGGGAGAAGCCGCGGTCGGCGCTCAACAGGAAGGCGAAGGAGCCCGGAGTCATGGGGTCACGGCCGGGGAGATCTCGAGCTGGCGCAGGACGTCGTGGACGCGGGGGATCAGCCGGGCTCGTCCTCGACTGCTGCCGAGAACGACGTAGAGGCAGAAGGCGCGGCCACCTTCGTGGAAGAAGACTTGGGTGCCCGCCTGACCGGCAATGGTGCGCTGCAGCTGGTGCGGGCTGAACAGCTCGGCGCCGAGCTGCCGGGGCATGCCCTCGTTGGCGAACAACGGCGTGGACGCTGCTGCGGCTTCGTGTTCGAGGAGCACCACTAGAACGTGCTGAGTGCCCATGAGCTCGACCGCGCCGCTGCCGAAGTCACCGCGGTCGTCGGGCAGGGCGAAGTTGGCCGCGTGGAGCACGGCGTGCGTCGTGGACTCGTCGACGACCTCGATCCGGCGGCGGTAGATCCGCGCATCCCAGCCCGCTGGAACCTCGACTGCGATGCCCCGGTGCGCCAGCCTCACTGGGTCTGCCTCACTGGGCTACCGCCGTGACAGCGCAGGTGATCCCGAGGAGAGCGAGGCTGCTCGATGTCGTCC
Organism: Mycobacteriales bacterium; assembly: GCA_035536235.1. GTDB lineage: Bacteria > Actinomycetota > Actinomycetes > BP-191 > BP-191 > DATLNF01. The sequence continues at coordinate 20,901 of DATLOQ010000172.1, read as the reverse complement.
GCGCAGCCGGCGTCGCCCACCTGCCTAGCCGCCGGGAGAGGGCGACGAGGCGTGTCGTCGTCGTCACCGAGCGGAGCAGCAGCGCGGGCAGGGCCCGGCAGGAGCCGAACGTCGCGCCGATCAGCACAGATTCCCACCATGAGCCGGCCAGCGCGGCGGCCAGCAGTACGACGTAGACCGAAGCCGTCGTCACGATTGTCACGACACCCAGCCCGAGCTGCAGTCCGTATCCCGCGCCGCACACCCATCCGCGATAGGCGTTGAGCCAGTCCTCGTTGACCTGTCGCCGGACGGTCGGCAGCCACCCGGGACGCCAGTCGAGTACCGCGGCGATGAGGCAGGCGGCGGCGAGCAGGCCGACCGCTGCGCGCGACGGCGGGTCGGGCAGCAGTCCCAGGAGCCCGCCCAGCAGGGATCCGGCGGCCACGGAGCCCACTGTGTACGCCGTCACCGTTGCGGCCCAGCGCCGCTGTCGCCCCCGCTCACCGAGCGGGGTGATGCTGGTCAGCATCGACTCGCCTCAAGGGGACCACGTCGACCGGATAGCGGCGAGTGCCGCCACCACCACACCCACGGCGAGGACGACGCCGGACCGGCTCATTCGTAGAGGCTCTCGTGACCAGGGCGGATGCCGGCCGCGAGCAGCTCGGCGTCGGCTCGCGACTCTCGATCTCCGCCGGCGGTCGCGTCGGCGAGCGCCTGGGTGATGAGGCCGGCGACTTGCTTCCACGACGTGGCCGCTCCCTCGCCACGCACGCGACCACGAGGACCGTCGACGAGGACGAAGTACGGCGAGTGCGGCACGGCGTAGTCCACCCACGGCTGCGATGCCATCACCATCGGAACTCCCGGCGGGGCGAGGTCTCGCAGTGCGGACACGCTCTCCTCGGCGGGACCCTTCGCCACGATCACCAGTCGCGTGCGGCTGGGCAGCACGGGCGGCTCGCGGAACAGCCGCTCGCACGTAGCGCACCCGCTGGAGAGGAAGGCGAGCAGGGTGTCGTGACCGGCGCCGACCACGCCGATCGCGACCGCCTCGTCGTCAGGGGTGACTCCCACGACGTCGTGCGCCCCTTGTCCGACGACAGGGGTGGGAAGTGCTGATGGAGTGCCCATGGGCGCGACCACCCCGTCTTCGAGACCGGCGCCCAGCTCGTGCAGTCGGCGCAGGATCTCGGCATGGCTGCGCAGGAGTCCGGCGACCAGGAGCCCCAGCAGGGCGATGGCCACTCCCTCGATGACGATCAGTGCCAGCACAGCCGCTCCCTACCCGCACCCAGGGGACAGGCATGGCGCGGTGTGGGTGGCGGTGCGGTTGTCCGTCGCGTTGGTCGCCGTGCACGCTCCGTAGAGCCGGTACGGCGGCGTGCAGGTGACCACTCGGCAGGCGACCGGACCACCGCAGGCGATCTCCTGGTGGCACTGGCCGTAGCGGAAGAAGTTCCAGCACACGCGACGCTGGTCGCAGGTGTCGCTGTCGCTGCATCGCTTGTCGCAGTTGATGCACCCCGACTGGCAGAACGAGTTGTAGCCGCCGCACCCGGTCGAGCAGCCGGTGCACTCGCCTTGGCAGTCGATGTAGTAGCGAGGCTGGGCGCGGCCGTCGGCCCCGCAGCAGTAGGCCGAGCTGTCGGCTTTCCACCACCCGCCGACGAAGGTGCCGGGCGGGCACTTGTTGACACCGTCGTTGACGGTGCAGCAGAAGACGGCGTAACCGGCGCCGCAGGTCGAGTCGATGCCGCAGACAGCCGCATAGGCGGTGCCCGGCTTGAGCAGGTACTGCAGGGGCGCTGCCACGACGGCAGAGCCGACGACTGCGGCCCGGGCCAAGAACCCCCGCCGCGAAGTGCGGCGCTCGAGCACGGCGGCCGCAGAGTCGACGAAGCTCATCGCAGCACCGCCAGGCGCGACATCACCAAGTAGGCGAACCACGCAGCCAGGCCTGCCATGGCCACGAACGGCAGCCCCAGCCAGGCCTGACCGCTCAGCAGGTCGCTCACCGGGCTGACGGCGAGTGCCATGGCGGTGAGCGACGCCGCCGCTACGACGGCGAGGTGGGCGAGGGTCGGCGGCGTGTCAGCTCCGCCGAAGCACCCGCAGGTGGCGAGGGGCTGGTCACTACGCAGTGCGAGCGCCACCACACCCGCGAAGCCGGCGTACCAGATCGCGATCAGTGCGGCCGTGGGTCGGCCCGGCCAGACCACCGCGGCCACCCCCGTGACGACCTCCGCCGCGCCGAGGACGCGCACGGCAGGCGGACCGACCGGCAGGCGGAGAAGGCGCAGGGCGCGTGCGGTATCCCCCGGTGACACCGCTTTCGGTACGCCGCCGAGGACGAGCAGCGCTGCTGCTGCGAGGAAGGGGCCGGCGAGAACGTCCATGGTCAGCCCACTCTACGTTCGCCGATAGCATCGATGGGTGCATCCAGAGGACGACAAGCTCGTCACCCTCGCTCGCTCAGCGCTGGCCCGATCCCGCGGAGCGCACGGGGGCGCAGCGGTCCGCGACGACATCGGCCGGACCTACTCAGCAGCGGCGGTTCACGTCGGCTCGCTCTCGTTGACCGCCTTGGAGCTGGCCGCGGCGATGGCGGTGTCGAGCGGAGTGCAGCGCCTCGAGGCGGCCGTGCTGATCGGTGCGGGGGATCGGCTGACGGGGCGCGAGGCCGAGGTCCTCGCCGTGCTGGGCAACCCAGCGGTGACGGTGCTCGCGGACGAGCCGCAGTGACGGAGTCGGGCTTCAAGTCCGGTTTCGCCTGTTTTGTCGGGCGGCCCAACGCCGGCAAGTCGACGCTCACCAACGCCCTCGTCGGGACCAAGGTCGCCATTGCCTCCAGCAAGCCCCAGACCACGCGCCATGCGGTCCGCGGCATCGTGCATCGACCGGATGCCCAGCTGGTGCTGGTCGACACACCGGGCCTGCACAAGCCCCGAACCCTGCTCGGAGAGCGTCTCAACGCCATCGTCCGGCAGACCTTCGCCGCCGTCGACATCGTCGGTCTGTGCGTCCCGGCTGACCAGCCGGTGGGCACCGGGGACCGCTTCATCGCTCGGGAGCTGGCGGCGCTGAAGACCCCGGTGTTCGCGGTCGTCACGAAGGAAGACCTGGTGGACCCGCCCCGGATGCGCGAGCAGCTCCTCGCCGTGTCCAAGCTCGGCACGTTCGCCGAGGTGGTGCCGTGCTCGGCTGTGACGTCGTGGCAGGTGGACCTGCTCGCCGACCTGCTGGTGGCCCGGCTGCCACCCGGCCCACCCCTCTACCCCGAAGGCGACCTCACGGACGAGCCGGAGGTGGTGATGGTCGCCGAGCTCGTCCGAGAAGCGGCGCTGGAAGGGGTGCGAGACGAGCTGCCGCACTCCCTCGCTGTGGTGGTCGAGGACATGGCTCCGCGGGAGGGCAAGACCGACCTCGTCGACATCTACGCCGTCCTGTACGTCGAACGGGACAGCCAGAAGTCGATCATCATCGGCTCCGGTGGGGCTCGGCTGCGTGAGGTCGGCACCCGCGCCCGCGCGCAGATCGAGGCGCTGCTCGGCAGCCAGGTCTACCTGGAGCTGCGGGTCAAGGTCGCCAAGGACTGGCAGCGCGACCCCAAGCAGCTGCGCCGCCTCGGCTTCTAACCCTCTTCCCATCGTCAGCGGGGGAGACAATGATCCTCCGTTGGAGGCGGGCCGGGGGGCGCGCCGGAACGGGGGAACCATGAAGGGGCTTTCTCGCACGCTCGCGATTGCCACGTCGACGGCAGGTCTGGGCGTAGCACTGGCGGTGCCGGGGGCGGTGGTGCTGGCCGATGCGGGGCACGGCGTACGCACCATCGCCAGTGGCTTCGCCGGGCCGCTGCACCTGTCCGTGGCGCCCAATGGGCAGATCTACGTGGCGGACGCCTTCCTCGGTCAGATCGACCGGGTGGACCCGTCGACGGGCAGCATCACGCCAGTCGTGACGGGCCTCGGCTTCTCGCCGGGTGTCGACGTGCACGGGGGTCAGATCTTCTTCACCAACAGCCACTTCCCCGAGTCCGAGACCGAGCAGGGCTCGACGTCGCTTCTGCGGGCGACGCCCGACGGCACGGTGAAGACCGTCGCGGACATGCTGGCGTACGAGCTTGCGAACAACCCAGACGGGCAGCCGCGGCGCGATGACGCCGACTCCAACCCCTACGCGGTGCTCGCCCTACCCGGCCGCACTCTGGTCGCGGACGCGGCTGGCAACGCCCTCATCGAGGTCCGCCCGAACGGTCGCATGCGAACGCTCACCGTCTTCCCGGTCAGCTACGCCGGCGAATGCGCCACCGCGACCAACAACGGCGTGCCCAACGGCGGATGCGACCCGGTGCCGACTGACATCGCGCTCGGTCCCGACGGCTTCCTCTACGTCTCAGGCCTGGGCGCGGAGGTCGAGGGCTTCGTCTGGAAGGTCGATGCGACTACCGGCCAGATCGTCAGCACCCGCGGCGGGCTGCCACCGCTGACCGGCATCGCCGTCGGCGATGACGGCAGTGTGTACGCATCGTCGCTGTTCGCCGACACGATCTTCCGGTTCGCTCCCAGCGGGGCCGTCTCTACCGCGACCGTGACCGGACCGACCGGCCTCGACTATGCCCGTGGCGTGCTCTACGCGGCCAGTGTCGACTTTTCCGGTGGACCGGGCTCCGTGGTTGCGGTCAGCCCTGCCGCGTTCCACCCGTAGGCGTTTGCCCTGCCGCAGGGCGCGGGTAGAGCACGGTCATGGACAGCGAAGTCAAGGAACAGTCGGACGAGGCCGGGGCCCGAGTCCTCACCAATATCGGCTTCGGGGCGGCGGTGCTCGGGATTCTGGTAGCCGTCCTCGTCGCGCCGTTCGTTGACGGGGTGTGGCTCGTGGCTGTGGTGCTGGGGGTGGTCGGCCTGCTGTGCGGGCTGTCTGCTCGGGACAAGAGCACCCGAGCCGGCCAGTGGCACGGGCTGGCCGGCGCCTCGGCGGTGCTGGGCGGGGTCGCTGTCATCGCGGCGATCTTCACCCGGCTCTAGCGCTCAGATTCTCGCCGTGCTCTAACGCCGAAACGACTGCTCCAGGCGGTCCGCGGACACCTGCCACTCGCCCCACTCGTCTGCTGCGCGGAAGCCCATGGCCTCGTTGACGTCGAGCATGTGCCGGTTCACCTCCGCGTTGAACGTCTGCACCCACTCGGTGCTCGGCCGGTCCGCGAGGAGGAACGCCAGGTTGGCCGCCTTGATCCAGCGGCCGAGCCCATGGCCTCGATGCTCGCTCAGCACCACCGTGTCCTCCTGGAAGGCGAACTCCGGCCAGCCTGAGGGTCCATTGAGATCGGTCAGGGCCACCAGCCGCCCCGACTGCTCCTCGCGTGCACAGGTAACCCAGAGCTCGTCACCGCGACCGGCGATGGTGGCCTCATACGCGCGGATCCGCTCGTCGGTGTAGATCTCGTCCTCGAGCTCGAGGCTCTCTCGCGGCGCGTCATTCATGGCCGTTCGCATATCTGCGTGGTCGGAGACCAGCTCCTCAGGCGTCGTGTCGCGCCATTGCACGAGGGTGTAGCGGTCCGAGGCACCCGGCTTCGGCTGTCCCCACTGCAGCAGCGCATCCACGTCGACGGCGCGAAGATCCAGCAAGCTCCGCCGCTCGACTGTCTTCTGCTCCGCGCCGTGGGCGGCGAGGAACGCGCTGCCGGGGCCGCCGCTCTTGGCCTCCACCGTGACCAGCTCGCGACCCTGGGTCCGCCCGTACGCCGTAGCGGCGTGCGCGAGAGCGCTGCCGACACGTTCGCGTCGTCTGGCCGGCAGCACGCCGACCTCGAGGAAGAGGAGGTCCCGGTTCTCCGGTGCGTTCGGTGAGGAGGCGGTGGCGATGCCGACAATCTCGCCGCCGGTATCGCGGGCAACCCAGTGGTGCTCGGTCCAGGCGTGGTCCTTCCCCAGCAGGCGCGCGAGGTGCGAATCGAGCGGACGGACCGGCTCCCCCGGCCGCTGCTCCTGGTCCACTTCGCTGGCCACGACGCACCACGCCCGCTGGTCCTCGGGCGAGGCGGTGCACGGATCGAAGTCCTCGACAGGGGTCACCACTGAGTTGTAGTGGTGGGCGCGGCGCGAGCGCCAGTTGTTTAGCTGCGGGGGATGATGGGGCGGTGACGCTCTACCGCGACGAAGCCGTGGTCTTGCGCACGCAGAAGCTCGGTGAAGCCGACCGCATCATCACGATGCTGACCCGGCGCACCGGCAAGGTGCGTGCGGTGGCCAAGGGAGTTCGTCGTACTCGCAGCCGGTGGGGGGCCAGCCTCGAGCCGTTCACGCGCGTGGACATCCAGTGCTACGCCGGCCGCTCGCTGGACACGGTGACCCAGGCCGAGATCCTCCGGCCGCACGCTCTCCTCGGCGGTGACTACCAGCGCTACACGGCCGGCACGGTGATGCTCGAGGTCACCGACCGCCTCAGCGAGGAGCGCGAGCCGACGACCCGGCTCTACCTGCTGCTGGTCGCGGGTCTCGGCGCACTGGACGACGCGGCGAGGGACAGCGAGATGGTGCTCGACGCGTTCCTGTTGCGGGCCATGGCGCTCAGTGGCTACGAGCCGACGCTTCTGTCGTGCGCGCGATGCGGTGAGCCCGGCCCGCACCGGTCCTTCTCCGTTGCCTCCGGCGGGGCGGTGTGCCCCAGCTGCCGCCCGGCGGGCGCGCCTTCCCCCTCGCCGGCGTCGGTGGCGCTCATGGGCGATCTGCTCGGCGGCGACTGGCCCGCGGCCGAGGCGACGGAGCGGCGGGTACGCCGGGAAGCCAGCGGCCTCGTCTCGGCGTACTGCGAGTTCCACCTCGAACGCCGGCTGCGGGCGCTGCCCCTGGTCCCGCGATGAGCGGGCCAAAAAGCACAGTGCCGCGATGAGCGGCCTCATCAGGACAGTGCCGCGATGAAGACGGTACTGGCGCCGCGCCCGCATCCGTCCGGCGCCGAGGCCCCCCGCATCGACCGTCGGGCGGTGCCGCGTCATGTCGCACTGGTGATGGACGGCAACGGCCGGTGGGCGCAGGCGCGGGGGCTGCCCCGCACGGCCGGCCACGAAGCGGGTGAGGCCGCGCTCTTCGACTGCGTCGAGGGGGCGATCGAGTCAGGGGTGCAGTGGCTCTCGGCGTACGCCTTCTCGACGGAGAACTGGAAGCGCTCTCCCGAGGAGGTCCGCTTCTTGATGGGCTTCAACGAGTCGGTGCTGGTGCGTCGGCGCGACGAGATGAACGCCCTCGGGGTGCGGGTGCGCTGGGCCGGCCGACGACAGCGGCTGTGGCCGCGGGTCATCCGCCGTCTCGAGGAGGCGGAGGAGCTGACCCGGGACAATCGAGTGCTGACCCTCACGATGTGCGTCAACTACGGGGGCCGCGCTGAGCTCGCCGACGGCGTGCGCCGGCTCGCCGAGGATGTCGCCGCTGGTCGGGTCAGCCCGGCGAAAGTGTCGGAGAAGACCATCGCGCGCTATCTGGACGAGCCGGACATGCCCGACGTGGACCTCTTCATCCGCACCTCGGGGGAGCAGCGCATCAGCAACTTCCTGCTGTGGCAGAGCGCCTACGCCGAGCTGGCCTTCGTCGACACCTTGTGGCCGGACTTCGACCGTCTGCACCTCTGGCGCGCGATTGAGGATTACGCCCGGCGCGACCGGCGCTATGGCGCAGTGACACAGGAGGACCCTTCGTGACAGCCCTGCATCACGTCAACGTCGTCGTACCGGTCGGTCGCGCCGAGGAAGTTGCGGCGTTCTACGTCGAGGCGCTCGGGTTGGGTCGTATCGCCAAGCCGCCCGCGCTCGCGGGCCGGGGCGGGGCCTGGCTCGACGTCGACGGGCGCGCTCAGGTGCACCTCTCGGAGCGTGAGGGCGAGGTCCACGAGGACTCGCACTTCGCACTCGTGGTCGACGACTTCGACGCGGTGCTGACCCGGCTCGCCTACCGCGGGGCGAGCTGGACCGAGCAGGAGGACGTCTTCGGCGGCCGGCGGGGCTACACCCGCGACCCGGCCGGCAACCGGGTGGAGCTGCTGGAGATGCCGGACGCGCCTGCCTGACGGCAGGCTCTCTCTGGCGATACAGAGCTCCTCAGGTGATGCGGTCGAGGGCTAGGACGACGACGGCGGCGATGACCAGCACCCGGATCGCACGGCCCGCGGGTGACAGGGCCGGCCAGCTCAGGTAGACCAGCCAGACCAACACCAGGGCGGCGAGCACGAGGCAGACCGCCCCGGCGACCCCGGGCAGGGCCAGGCCACCGGCGACCACTCCCAGCACCAGCAGGGCAGGCAGCGCACGCGGGAGGCCGCGTAGGAAGAGCAGCACCACAGCGCTGCGCCGCTCGATCGCGCGCCGCCGTGGGGAGGCCTCCGGAGTGAGGAAGGGGCGGGGCGACGGCGCGGGCACCCGCCGGGCGGTCGGGCCGGGGCGGGGCGGCGTCCGGCGGGCAGGCGTACGGCGGGCGGGCTTGCGGGCGGCCACGGATCTCCTTCTGCTGCGGGTGTCGGTAGCCTCGCAGGCATCGCCGCCGCCTGTCATACCGGGAGCACCTGTGCTCGTCGTGAGCCGCTTCACCGTCGCCGCACTCGAGCTGGGCGGATTCCGTCAGGAGGCTGAGGCGGCGTTGACGGCGCTGGGTGAGCGGCCCGGCTTCCTTCGCGGTCGCGTGGCCCGCGCGGTCGACGACGAGTCGACGTGGCTGCTGGTCAGCGAGTGGGAGAGCGTCGGGGCCTACCGGCGCGCACTCGGCGGGTACGACGTGAAGGTGCACGCCACCCCCGTCGTCGCGCGCTCGCACGACGAGCCCAGCGCGTTCGAGGACTTGCTTGTGCTCGACGCGGCGGGCGCTCGGCGCACTGCGAGCGACCGCGCGCGGGACGCGGACACCGTCCGAGTGGGTGAGGCTGCCGGACCCACCAGGTCGGCCGACATCTAAGGCCGGCTGGCCGGCAGCCCTTCCAGCACCTCGGCGATCTCGGCCACGCCCTTGTAGCTCAAGCCGATGGTCGAGACGTGCCGCCAAGCCACGACGCCGTCGGCGTCGATGACGAAGACTGATCGCTTGGTGCCGCGCAACGGCGCCAGTACGTCGTACGCGCGATGCACCGATCTCGTCGGGTCGGCGAGCAGCGGAAAGGTCAGGCCACGCTTTGCGGCGAACTTCTCGTGCGACGCGATGTCCTGCAGGGAGATGCCCCACACCGTCGCGCTCAGGTCGGTGAACGAGCCCAGGCCGGCCTGGTACGCGCACAGCTGCTTGGTGCAGACCGGGGTGTCGTCGCCGGGGTAGAAGGCGAGGACCACCGGATGTCCTCGCTCCGCTGAGAGGGTGTAGTCCCGGGTGCCTTGCGTCGACGTGCCGGCCAGAGTGAAGTCGGGTGCGGCAGTGCCGATCTCGGCGCTTGTCGCCACGGTGCGGTCCCCATTCAGTTCTCTGCGGAGTGATGACTGCGGATAACCTCACATCTTCACCCGCCGACCGCCAGCCGGAATGGACTGTGAGTCATGGCCGACCGCATGGACACGATCGTCAGCCTCGCCAAGCGCCGCGGCATCGCCTATCCGGGCTCCGACATCTACGGCGGTCTGCGGGCCAGCTGGGACTACGGCCCGCTGGGCGTGGAGCTGAAGAACAACATCAAGCGGCTCTGGTGGCGCTCGATGGTGCATGGCCGGGACGACGTGGTGGGGCTTGACTCCTGCATCATCCTGGCGCCGCAGGTGTGGGAGACCAGCGGCCATGTAACCGGCTTCTCCGACCCGCTGACCGAGTGCCTGAACTGCCACACCCGGCACCGAGCGGACCATCTCGAGGAGTCCTACGAGGCCAAGCACGGCCGACCACCGGCCAACGGGCTCAAGGACATCGCCTGCCCTGGCTGCGGGACCAAGGGCGCGTTCACCGAGCCGCGGCAGTTCAACGGGATGATGAAGTCCTTCATCGGTGCGGTGGAGGACTCCACCGCGCAAGTGTGGCTGCGCCCGGAGACAGCGCAGGGCATCTTCGTCAACTACCTCAACGTGCAGCAGTCGGCCCGGCGCAAGCCGCCCTTCGGCGTAGCGCAGATCGGCAAGTCCTTTCGCAACGAGATCACCCCCGGCAACTTCATCTTCCGCACCCGCGAGTTCGAGCAGATGGAGATGGAGTTCTTCGTGCCGCCGGCGGACGGCGACCGCTGGTTTGAGTACTGGCGCGGCGAGCGGATGAAGTGGTACGTCGACCTCGGCATCAAGTCGGACAACCTGCGCTTCTACGAGCACCCGAAGGAGAAGCTGTCGCACTACTCGCGCGGCACCTTCGACATCGAGTACCGCTTCGACTTCGCCCGCACCGAGTGGGGCGAGCTCGAAGGCGTCGCCTACCGCGGTGACTTCGACCTGTCGAGCCACAGCGCAGCGTCCGGGGTCGACCTCTCTTACTTCGACCAGGAGTCTGGTGAGCGCTACGTCCCGCACGTCGTGGAGCCGGCTGCCGGCGTTGACCGCACCGCACTCGTCGCACTGCTCGACGCCTACACCGAGGACGAGGCGCCGACCGGCAAGGGCGGGGTCGACAAGCGCGTGGTGCTCAAGCTCGACCCGCGGCTGGCGCCGGTGAAGGTGGCGGTGCTGCCGCTGAGCCGCAACGAGAAGCTGTCCCCGGTCGCCAAGGAGCTGGCGCAGACCTTCCGCAAGCACTGGAACGTCGACTTCGACGACGCCGGCGCCATCGGCCGCCGCTACCGTCGCCAGGACGAGATCGGCACGCCCTACTGCGTCACCGTCGACTTCGACTCGTTGGACGACCAAGCCGTCACCGTCCGAGAGCGCGATGCGATGACCCAGGAGCGCGTGTCCCTCGCCGAAGTCGAGTCCTATCTCGGCGGGCGACTCATCGGCTGCTGACGCCGACGAGAAAGTGATGCGCGGGGCGACGGGATCGGGCCGGTGTGCGCGACATAGCAGGTGACCGGAGCCAGGACGGCTCCTCGGGCCTCAGGGAATGACATGTCGCGCACTATCCGCACTCTGGTTGTATCAGCTGCCGCGCTCACGTTTTGCGCGCCGACCGCAGCGCATGCCGCCGCACGTCCAGTCGTCTTGGCTCCGCCGTTCGCTGCGGTGCAGACGTATCAGCGCGCCGACGAGGGTGGAGTGCTCGCGTGCGGGGGTGAGGAGTCCGGGAGCGTCAATCTCGACATCGTGGGTGTGGCTGAGTGCGCCGTGGAGTTCGCACTGCTCCACTTCCGTGTGGCGCACCCCGGTTCGCGAGTCGACGTGGTGATGGACATCATCTCAGCAGACTCGCAGTTGCCCGAGTGCCCCGCACCGCTTCAGGGAGGCAGCGGCGCATTCGTCTACGCCAGCTACGGCAACCTGAAAGGCGACGACGGGAGCTGGGCCTGCGAAGTCATCCACGGAGCCGGCGGGGTCCCGTTCGCGCCGAGCGTCACGATGTCCTTCACGGCTCTAACACGTGGCGAATACGTCCTCTCGCTCGGGGTCGGCGTGGTCTCTCGTGCGGGTGGAATGCAGTTGAACACGCCCACCGCGCACACGTCGGTGCGCGGCACGATCTCCAGCGTCACGCTGACCCCGCCGGCGAGCTGAGCCGAGCGCCGTTCGACGCGGCCCGCGGAAAAGGTCACCCGGCGGTGACGGGATCCGGCCGCTGCGCACGATGTATGCCATAGGACCGGGCGGTCGCCCGGCTGACGAGGAGGTCCTGATGCACCGACGTATCGCCACTGTTGCCGTCATCGCCGGCGCAGGCGCACTCGTGCTCCTCGCTCCGGCGGCGGCGTACGCCGCGACACCACAGGTCACTGACCAGCAGGACGACGCGTACGAGGACTCGCCGGGCCTGCCCAACCCGCTGTTCTCCGACCCGGCGTTGGACATCACCGCGATCGAATGGGCCAAGAGCGGTCGCGACAATTTCACCGTCACGATGACGATCAAGGGGACGCCGAAGACCGGCGTCAACTACTACCCCAGCGCGGAGGTAGGCGACGCACACGAGGTGTACTGGATTCTGAACGTCGGGTCCACCGCGTTCTACAACGTGTTCGCGCTCGACCCGGCGACAGGTAAGCAGACCGGCCAGGTGTCCACGACCTACGGAAGCGCCGTACAGGTGTCCGGCAACACGGTGAGCGCGACGTTCAGCGCGAAGCGCAACCGGCTGCCGGCAACGCTGCGCGACAACCCGGTGCTCGGACCGTTCGGCGGCCTCACCTGCGTCGCCCCGGAGAACTGCAACGGCGGCCGCACCTACGACATCGCACGATCGCCCGCGGACACTCGGTTCTCGCTCGCCTGACGCGTTAGTAGGAGGATGCGGCGCATGACGACGTCGGCGCTGTCGAGCGTCGGGCAGCTGCCCATCGCTGCGACGTCGACCGCGCGCGCCGTAGATGGCGCGGTGTCGCTGCGTGATCCGGTTGAGTTCGCTCGGTTCTACGATCGCGCGCTGCCCCAGGTCTACGGCTATCTGTTCAACCGGTGCGGGCGGCAGCCGGAAGTGGCGCAGGACCTCACCCAGGAGGTGTTCACGGCGGCGGTCGCCGCGATCCAGCGGGACTCCGCCGACGTCGATGTGGCGTGGTTAATCGGCGTCGCGCGGCACAAGCTGGTCGACCATTACCGGGCGCGCGAACGCGATGACTGCGGGCTGCGGCGGGTGCGGTTGCAGGCCTCGCGGGACGACGAGCTGGCGCGGTGGGAAGTCGAGCAGACTCGCGACGCCGCGCTGCGCGCGCTGGCCAAGCTCGCGCCGGAGCAGAGCGCAGCGCTGGTCCTGTTCCACCTGGACGGGCTGGCGATCGCCGAAGTCGCCGAGCTCCTGGGCAAGTCAGTTCGCGCGACCGAGTCGGTGCTGGTGCGGGCGCGTCGGGCGTTCCGAGCGAAGTTCGCGGAGGGCAACCATGACTGACCCCATGCAGCTCCTTGAGATGCCCCTCGACGTGGTCGAGCCATCGCCGGCATTCGCGCACGAATTGCGTGCCCGGCTGCTCGCCGACCTCGGTGCTTCGCGACGCCGTCGATGGATGCGGGCCGGCATCGCAGGTGCGGTTGCGGCGGCCGCTGCGATCGCCGGGCTCATCGCGCTTCCAGGTGATGGCGCTGGGGACGCCGGGCTCGTCGTCGTCGCGGTGACGCCCTCGCCCCAAACTGGTGACGGGTCGTTGCCGTCACTGGGCCCGGTTGCGACACCCGCGGCGGCGCCGCGAGTGAGCCCATCCGCATCGGTCACGTTCCAGTCGACTGCTGCGGGCGGGTTCGCGCGCGGGCGCGACACCGCACCGGCTCGCGTGGGCGTGGGTCCGCCGACGACGCCTGAGGTACGACTCGTGCCCCTGTCGTACGGCGATGTGCCGCACGACGGGTACGCGCCGTACACCGTCTCCGACGGAAATCCGCGAGAGGAATTGTCCGATCCGTCGGTCGACCTCCTGGCGGTCGACTTCGTACCGCTCGCCGAGCGCCATTTCCGGGTCACGTTGACCTTGGGTGCCGCCCCGAAGGCCGCGACGCAGTACATCGCGGAGTCCGACCTCACCGACGGCTGCTACGTGTACTGGATGATGACGCCCGACACCTTGGCCGAGTGGATCCTCTTCTGCGACGCCCAGCCCGCCGATCGCACGCAGGCCAGCGGGCGGCAAGGACGCGTGACCGTCGACGGCGCGACGATCACCGCCGAGTTTGACCTGTCCGACCCCGATTCGACCCCCGAGGTCATCTACGACGCGCCGGTCCTCGGCCATTCGTTCTCGCGGGCGTGTCCCGACACGGGCAGCTGCACGAACGAGCTGACGTACGACGAGGCGAGGGCTCCGAGGGATGCCGAGTTCCGCTGGCGGTAGCACGACTCTGATCCCGAGACGGCGACGGGATCTGGTCACAGCACGCGATGAATACGGCAGGCGTCGACAACGCTCGATTCACTGCTGACTCTCCGGGGGACCACGATGCTCCGTCGCGTCACACTCGCAGCTGGTACCGTCGCCGGGCTGGCCGGCCTGCTCGCTGTGCCGGCCGTGGCATGCCACAAGCACACCAGAACGGTTGAGAAGCGCTTCGCCGTCGACATCCCAGTGCCGCTTCATGCCTACGCCCAGCACGGCGGATACACCCGCTGCGTCGACTCCCAGACTCCCGCCGTCGACAGTCACCACGTGGAGGAATTCGTGGCACCCGCGGCGGGCCGCCTGCGGATCGAGCTCACCGACTTCCTCGGCGACTGGGACGTCGTTCTCTTCCGAGACGGGGAGAGCGTGGCCGAGGGCGGGCCGACGAGGACGCCGCTGCGCATGAGCGACGGGTCAGCCATCGAGGTGCTCGAGTACACATTCACGGCGCCCGGGCCGAGCGAGATCGTGATCTGCAACTTCCTCGGCGGCGCACAGGGCAATGGCAAGTACGAGTTCACCTACGCGAAGTAGCGCCCCGACGTGGGGCGCTAAGGATGCCTTGACGGGGATGGGAAGACAATGGCAACAGGTGCGCGCGCCGGTCAAAGAATCGCCAGGAGGTCAGCTCGCACCGCCGGCGTAGGCGGAGCTGCCGTTGTGGCACTGTTCACCGCGAGTTTCCAGCTTCAACTACCGGGACGGCTCGAGATGATGGGGCAGCCCATCGTGGATCTCTGGGTCACGCTCGACCGGCCCGACGCCCACATCGCAGCGCGGTTGGATGCCTTCGACTCAGATGGGAAGGCCATTCCCTACGCGTCGACGTCCGGTACCGCTCAGCGCAGCACCTCGACGGTTTCAGACCCCTAGCGAGCGCCGCCGGCTCCTCAACGTCCGCGAGGACAGCGACATCAACCAGCCCCTACCCAGGGTGACGGTGCCGGAAGCGGGGTCAACGGGTGCCGACGTGGTGACGCGACCGGCCTGTGGGACGAAAGGTCCCCTCAGGGGCCTGAAGGGGCTGCGCCTGGATGCCGCCGTCAGCTGACCCCGCGTCTCGCCGAGCGCACGGCGGCGATAGCCTCACGGCAGTCACGAGACCGGGAGACACCTGTGCCGAAGTACGTGTACGACTTCGCCGAAGGCAACCGCGACCTCAAGGACGCGCTCGGGGGCAAGGGAGCCAACCTCGCCGAGATGACGAACATCGGGCTGCCGGTGCCGCCGGGCTTCACGATCACCACCGAAGCCTGCAAGGTCTACCTCTCCACCGGCGAGACCCCCGCCGAGCTGACCGAGGAAGTCAGCAGCCACCTCGCGGCGCTCGAGCAGGCGATGGGCAAGAAGCTGGGCGACCCTGACGACCCGCTGCTGGTCAGCGTGCGGTCCGGGGCGAAGTTCTCGATGCCCGGGATGATGGACACCGTCCTCAACATCGGCCTGCACGACGGCAGCGTCGCGGGGCTGGAGAAGCAGAGCGGCAGTGCTCGGTTCGCCTGGGACTCCTACCGGCGCCTCGTGCAGATGTTCGGCAAGACCGTGCTCGGGGTCGACGGCGAGCTCTTCGAGCACGTGCTGGACGAGGCCAAGCGGGACAAGGGCACCACGAACGACCTCGACCTCGACGCGGTCGACCTGCAGACGATCGTCGGGAAGTTCAAGGAGATCGTGGCCGCTCAGACCGGCAGCCCCTTTCCCGACGACCCGCGCCAGCAGATGGACCTCGCGATCCGCGCTGTCTTCGACTCCTGGAACGGTGACCGCGCGCGGCTCTACCGCCGCCAGGAGCGCATCCCCGCCGACCTCGGCACGGCCGTCAACGTGCAGTCGATGGTCTTCGGCAACCTCGGCATGGACTCCGGCACCGGCGTCGCCTTCACCCGCGACCCCGCGACCGGCGCGACCGGGATCTACGGCGACTACCTCGAGAACGCCCAGGGTGAGGACGTCGTCGCCGGCATCCGCAACACGAAAGCGCTGCAGGAGCTCGAGGCGATCGACAAGCCCGCGTACGACGCCCTCGTCGCCAACATGGCTCGCCTGGAAGAGCACTACCGGGATCTCTGCGACATCGAGTTCACCGTCGAGCGGCACAAGCTCTGGATGCTGCAGACCCGGGTCGGCAAGCGCACTGCCGCAGCGTCGTTCATCATCGCGACGCAGCTCGTCGACGAGGGCGTCATCGACCTCGACGAGGCGCTGCGTCGCGTCAACGGGGCGCAGCTCGCGCAGCTGATGTTCCCGACCTTCGACGACTCCGGCAACAGGGTGCGCGTCGCCAAGGGCATGAACGCCTCACCCGGTGCTGCCGTCGGCGTCGCGGTCTTCGACTCCGACCGAGCGGAGGAGCGGGCCAAGACCGAGCCCGTGATCCTGGTACGCCGGGAGACGACGCCGGACGACCTCAACGGCATGATCGCCGCCCAGGGCATCCTGACGAGCCGCGGCGGCAAGACGTCGCACGCCGCAGTCGTCGCCCGCGGCATGGGCAAGACCTGCGTCTGCGGTGCGGAGGAGCTCGACGTCGACCTGTCTGGGCGCAAGTTCACCGCCCCCGGCGGGGTGGTCGTCAGCGAAGGCGACGTCATCTCCATCGACGGCACCAGCGGTGCGGTGTACGTCGGTGAGATGCCGGTGAAGCCGAGCCCCGTCGTGCAGTACTTCGAGGGCAACCTCGCTCCGGACAGCGACCCGCTAGTGGCCGCCGTGCACAGGCTGCTGCAGCACGCCGACGCGACGCGACGCATGCTCGTTCGGGCCAACGCCGACACGCCGGAGGACGCCGAGCGCGGCCGCCGGTTCGGCGCTCAAGGGATCGGGCTGTGCCGGACCGAGCACATGTTCCTGGGCGACCGCCGCCAGCTCGTCGAGGACCTGATCCTGGCTGACACTGATGAAGAGCGAGCGGCTGCTCTAGCGGCGCTGTTGCCGCTTCAACGAGAGGACTTCGTCGGCATCTTCGACGCGATGGACGGCCTGCCGGTCACGGTGCGGCTGCTCGACCCGCCGCTGCACGAGTTCCTGCCGTCGATGGAGGAGCTGGCCGTCGAGGTCGCGGTCGCCGAGGCCACCGGCCAGACCGACGGGATCGCGCCGCGGCGGGCGCTGCTCGACGCCGTACGCCGGCTGCACGAGTCGAACCCGATGCTCGGCCTGCGTGGCGTGCGCCTGGGCCTCGTCGTACCGGGACTCTTCGCCCTGCAGGTGCGCGCGATCGCGGAGGCAGCGGCGATCCGCAAGGCCGCCGGCGGCGACCCACTGGTCGAGATCATGGTGCCCTTGGTCGGCGCCGTGCAGGAGCTGGAGATCATCCGCGAGGAAGCCGAAGGGGTGCTGGCGGAGGTCTGGAGCGAGAGGGGTACGACGGTCGACGGGGTGCTGATCGGCACCATGATCGAAGTGCCGCGCGCCGCCCTCACCTCCGCCCAGATCGCCGAGGTCGCCGACTTCTTCTCCTTCGGCACCAACGACCTGACGCAGATGGGCTGGGGCTTCAGCCGCGACGACGTCGAGGCGGCCTTCTTCAGCCACTACCTCGATCTCGGCGTCTTCGGCGTCAGCCCGTTCGAGACCCTGGACCGAGAAGGCATCGGGCGGCTCGTCCGCATCTCCTGCGAGGAGGGCCGGGCGGCCAAGCCCGGGCTCAAGCTGGGCATCTGCGGCGAGCACGGCGGCGACCCTGACTCGGTGCACTTCTGCCACGAGGTGGGGCTCGACTACGTCAGCTGCTCGCCCTTCCGGGTGCCGGTCGCCCGGCTCGAAGCGGGCCGCGCCGCGCTGGAGTCGGGCGGCAGCGACACCCGCTAGCGGCGGCGAGCCCGGACAGCACGTAGCCGCTCCGGGCGGGAGGTCCGGAGCGGCTTCGGCAGGTCTGGCTCGAGTGAGCGCGAGGGAGTTACGGCAGGTTGCTGAAGGTCATCGTGAGCGTGCCCTGCGTCGGGACGGCGCCGCACGTCGGGTCGATGACCGTCTTGATGCCGAACTCCTTCTTGGCCTTGATCTTCATCGCCTTGGCGATGCCGCCGCAGACGCTGGCAGCGGTGCCGGCGAAGTCGGTCGGGTCGTAGCTGACCAGGCCGATGGAGAGACCGGTCGCGTCCTTAGCGCTGAACTTGACGAACGACTCACCCACCTTGGCCGCGTCGTTCAGCGCGTTGGGGCAGCCGTTGATGCCACCGTTGGCGCCGTCGATCCCAACCTGGCAAGCACCCGTGTAGGCGACGGTCACAGTGCGCTCGACGCGCTTCGGTGGCTTGGGTGCAGCGTCACTGACGGCCGGAACGACGATCAAGCCGGTGAGTGCGACGAGCGAGGCGATGCGCTTCATGGGGACCCTTCTGGGCGGGGAGACGTTGCGGTCTTAACGACAGAGGCTCCGCACAGTGACGACGGACGCCGTTAGGGAGTACTTCGGTCCGGACACGCTCATCTCCTGCCGGTAGGTTGGCCGTGATGCCCAGCCGACCGCGCCGTCGTACCGCGCCCTCCGTTCACACTCGCCGCCGGCCGCTCCGGTGGGTGCTGCGGGGCGTCGTCGCCGTCCTCGTCCTTGCCGCGGTGGGCGTGGGAGCCACGGCATGGCGGGTGTGGCAGGTGGCGCGAATCGACGACCGCGACCGGGTCGAGGCGATCGTCGTGCTCGGCGCCTCGCAGTTCGACGGCCGCCCGTCGCCGATATTCCAGGCGCGACTGCGCCAGGCGCAGACGCTCTACGACCAGAAGGTGGCCCCCCGGATCATCACCGTCGGCGGCGGCGGGCCCGGCGACCGCTTCACCGAGGCCGAAGCAGGCGCGCGCTTCCTCCGCCGGCGCGGCGTCCCGGCAGCCGCCGTGCAAGCCGTGGGGGAGGGCACCAACACCGCCGAGAGCCTCGAGGCGGTCGCTCGGGTGCTGGTCGACGTCCGCTCCGTGGTGCTGGTCACCGATCCGTGGCACAGCCTGCGGTCCCGGCGCATCGCGAGGGACCTCGGCTTCGAGGCAAGCACATCACCGGCTCGCACCGGCCCGGTAGTGCGCAGCCGCGCGATCCAGGCGCGCTACATCGTGCGGGAGGCCGGGGCCTACCTCTACTACCGCGTCTTGGGCCGCGGCGCAGACCGCGACGTCCCCGCGGCCGTCTGACCGGACCGCTGGGCCCGGCCGGGGAGGTAGCGGAGTCACGCCGGGTCAGCGGGCGCCAGCGGCTCGACGGCGGGCCCTTGCAACACGGCGCCGTCGACGTCGAAGCGGGAGCCGTGGCAGGGGCAGTCCCAGCTCTTCTCGGCGGCGTTCCAGCCCACGATGCAGCCGAGGTGCGTGCACCTCGCGGAGACCGCGTGCAGCGTGCCCGACTCGTCGCGGTAGCAGGCGGTCTTGGCCGGCCCGCGGCGTACGACGGCAGCTTCGCCTGCTGCGATCTCGTCGGCGGAGTCGACGTCGGGGCCGGCGAGGTAGCCGCCGACCAGCTCCTTGGCGACGGCGAGGTTCTCCTTCACGACCGTCTTGGTCTTCTCGACCCACGCACCGGAGCGCTGCGGGTCGAACACCTCGCGCCAGGGGTTGTCCCGGTCGGTGATGAGGTCGGCGAGCAGCAGGCCGGCCACGGTGCCGTTGGTCATGCCCCACGCGCCGAATGCGGTCGCCGTCCAGATGTGCCGGGAGGCCGAGGTGAGCCGCCCGATGAAGGGCACGCGGTCAGCGGACGTGTAGTCCTGCGTCGACCAGCGGTAGGCGATTTCGGAGACGCCGAAGCTCTCGCGGGCCCAGTCCGCCAGCGCGTCGTACCGCTCGTCCGTGCTCTCCTCGCGACCGGGGAAGTGGCCTTCACCGCCGACGACGAGAAGCAGGCCGCCATCGTACGGCGTGGTGCGCACCGAGTGCGTCGGGCTCTCCGTGCTGAGGAAGATCCCGTGCGGCGCTGAGCTCTCCGAGATGGGTGCAGCGATGACGTAGTCGCGGACAGGGAACGCCCGCGCGAAGTAGAGCCCACGGTCGAGGAACGGGATGTGCGTCGCGACCACGACGTCGTGAGCGCGGATGACGCCGCGGTCAGTCGTGACCACGCAGGGGCTGCCGTCGTCGACGTCGAGCGCGCGGGTGCTCTCCAGGATGGTGCCGCCGGCCGCGGTGATCTGCTCGGCGAGTGCGAGCAAGTACTTGCGCGGGTGGAACTGGCCCTGGCCCTCGAACTTGACCGCACCGGCGACGTCGTACGGCAGCGGCACGTCGGTCGTGTACGTCGCCGGCAGGCCGAGGGAGGCCGCGGCATCGGCCTCACGTCGCAGCATGGCGAGCTCGGCGGGGTCCAGGGAGTAGACGAAGCTGTCGACCCGGGTGAAGTCGCAGTCCACCCCGGACGTCGCGATGTGCTCGAGCGCCGCCGCCTGCGCGTCGGCGTAGAGCCGCGCCTTGGACTCACCGTGAAGGCTCACCAGGTCGGCATAGACCGGCCCGTGCTGGGCTGAGACCTTCGCGGTCGTGTTGCCGGTGACGCCTTCGAGGATCCGACCGGCCTCGACGACGGTGACGGCGCGCCCGGCGCGCTGCAGCTCACGGGCGGCCGTCAGCCCGGCGATGCCGCCGCCGAGCACGGCGACGTCCACCTCGAGCTCGGCGGGTGCGGCCGGGTGTTCGGGGGCCGACGTGCTGGCGATCCAGTACGACGTCGTGTCAGGGGGCAGCGAAGTCATGCGGAGACCTTCCGGTCGGGGGGAGGACGAGGTCTGCCCTACCCGCCTGGGGACACGGCCACGCCGTGGGGTCAGCGGCGCTTCTTGAGCATGCCGAAGATGCCCCGGACGACGGTGTTGGCCATCGCCCGGCCCTCGCGGGACTTGAGGTAGCCCGTCACGACGTTGTCGTCCTTCTGGCGGCCCTTGGGCTGCGGTGGCAGCCGAGTCGGGGCACGGTCGCTGCCCGTGTCCGCCGTCGGCTCGACCTCTGTCTTGGCGGCGAGCTTCTCGCGTGCCGACTCGCGGTCGATCTCCTCGGCGTACGTCGGCCACAGTGAGCTCGACTTCGCCGCCGCCTCGATCTCCT
>DATLOQ010000171.1:0-21943 GCA_035536235.1 Mycobacteriales bacterium | reverse complement strand
CCGCCGGGTCAGACCGAGGCGGTCGAGATGCTCGAGCAGCGGGACGGCGACGCGTCGGCTGGTGCCCAGGGCTTGGCGCGCCTCGCTCATCGAGAAGGGCTGCGCGAGGTCGGCGAGCGCCGGCAGCGCGACCGAGGTGATGTCCGGCAGGAGGTAGATGCCGTCGGTCAACGCGAGCAGGATGCCGTTGCGGACTGCGGCCGCCAGTACCGGCGCGGTCAGGCCGAGCGCCTCGAGGTCGGCCCGACTCGGCGCGTCGTACGGCGACTCAGCCAGGCGGGTGGTCACCTGGTCGAGTGCCGTGCGCTGCAGAGCGGAGAAGCCCGGCGCAGCGCCGGCCCGGCGCACCAGGCCCCGGTCTGCTTCCAGCACGGACGAGCTGCCCACGAGCGCCTGCAGCAGCGTGGCCGCCGGGACGCCGACTGCCCGGCGCGCCGCCTCCACCGTGAGTCCGCCGCGCAGCGCCTGCACCCTCTCTTCCTGTATGACAGCGCGGAGGAGTGACGCGTGCCACTGCGCCCACTGGTCGGTCGAGACGAGCCAGTCGCCGACCGCCACGGTGCCAGCGGGCGCAGGAGCTCCCGCCGCCAGCACCCCCCAGGCCGCGAGCTCCACCCGTCGCACCGCGCCCCTGCGTCGTACCTCACCGGCGGGGTCGGGTGCCCCACTCATGTCCTCCAGCGCCGCGGCTCGGCGTGCCGCTGCACCCCGCCGGATCAAAGCCTCCGGAGCGGCGTCGAGCACGGTCACCCCGGCCAGGACCTGCTGCTCCCCTGGATCTCGCAGCAGCGCACGGTCACCTGGCTGGAGCGGCAGTGCAGTGGCGAGACGAAGCCGCGCGGTGTCGTCGCCGAGGCGGCGTACAGCGACGGCCACGGCCGCGGAGCCGACGTGCATGACCAAGGCTTTCGGCAGGGCGAGTGGGCCCTCGTCGTGCGCCACCCTGACGTCGATCAGGTCGGTAGCGCGCCAGCTCCCCACTGTCACCAGCGCATCGCCACGCCCGACTGCGGCGACGTCGATGCCGCGGAGGTTCACCGCGACCCGGGCGACTGAGTCGACGCTGTCAGCGCGGCGCTTGAGGCTCTCGAGCCCGCGCACGCGCACCGGGAGGCCGGCGGGCGAGATCTCCAGCGTGTCGCCGACGCGCAGGCTCCCTTCTCCGAGGGTTCCGGTGACGACCGTGCCGCTGCCTCGGATCGTGAAGGCCCGATCCACCCACAGCCGCACGCGCGCGCTGGTGTTCGGTGAAGGGAGCCGGCGCACCATCCGACGGAGCGCCTCACGGAGGTCATCGACGCCTGCGCCGGTGACCCCGCTCACCGCCACCGCTTCGATCTCGCCGAGGGAGGTGGCTCGAATGCGCTTCAACGCTTGGTCCATCGCTGGCGCGGGGTCGGCGAGATCGCTGCGGGTGACGGCGAGCAGCCCGTGCTCGACGTGGAGGGCATCGAGAGCCGACAGGTGCTCTTCCGACTGCCGGCACCACCCTTCGTCGGCGGCCACCACGAAGAGCACAGCAGCCGCGGGCCCTACGCCGGCCAGCATGTTCGGCACGAACTTCTGGTGACCGGGCACGTCGACGAAGGCGATCTCCGCGCCGTCCGGCAGCGTCGTCCAGCCGAAGCCGAGGTCGATCGTCATGCCCCGGCGCTGCTCCTCCGCCCATCGGTCTGGCTCCATGCCGGTCAGCGCGCGGACGAGCGTCGACTTCCCGTGGTCGACGTGGCCGGCCGTTGCGATGACGTGCAAGGTCAGCCCATCGCGGCGGCGACGGCCAGCACGGCGGAGCAAAGCGCTGTGTCGCTCTCGGGCGGGATGCAGCGCAGGTCCAGCAGGCAGCGGCTCCGCTCCACCCGACCGACGAGGCACGGGTCGCCGAGCCGCAGCGGCTCGGCGTACTCGGCCGCCAGGGCCACCGCCACCCCGGGCAGGACCTGGCCGGGCGCACCGCCTCCGCCGACCGCCCCGTCGCTCGCTTCGACGGTGGCCGCTACTCCGTGGCGAACCAGGTCGGCCACGATGGCCTCCGCGCGTGGACGCAGCTGCTCCGGAGTCGCCAGCAGCGCCCTCCGGGTCGGTGAGGACGGCCCGCGCAATGTCGCCTCCAACGCCGCCAGAATGAGCTTGTCGACGCGCACGGCGCGGGCGAGCGGATGCCGGCGCAGGCGTTCGACGAGTTCGGCGCGGCCGAAGACCAACCCCGCCTGGGGTCCGCCGAGCAGCTTGTCGCCGCTGCAGGTCACCAGCCCCGCGCCGGCCTCGAGCGCGGCGCTGGCAGACGGCTCGTCGGGGAGCAACGGATCGGGGTGCAGCAGGCCGGAGCCGATGTCGACGACCAGCGGCGAGCCAAGCGAGGCGAGCACGTCGACTCCGACCGTGCTGGTGTAGCCGACGACGGCGAAGTTCGACGGGTGGATCTTCACAATGCAGCCCGTCGTATCTCCTACTGCCGCGGCGTAGTCGTCGACCGACGTCCGGTTGGTAGTGCCCACCTCCCGGATCCGCGCACCGGTAGAGCAGATGAGCTCCGGCAGTCGGAACCCATCGCCGATCTCGACAAGCTCGCCCCGGCTGACGATGACGTCGCGTCCGGTCGCGAGCGCCGTAACGGCGAGCACGAGGGCGGCAGCGCCGTTGTTCACGACGAGGACGGCCTCTGCGGCTGGCACGGCCGCAAGCAGGGCGGCGGTGGTCCCGCGGCCGCGCGAAGCCCGGCGCCCCGTGACCACGTCGTACTCCAGGTCGACGTGACCGGCGGCGATGCGAAGGGCGTCCACCGCCTGCTCCGACAGAGCCGCCCGACCGAGGTTGGTGTGCAGGACGACGCCAGTCGCGTTCAGCACCGGTCGCAGCTGGATCGGGGGGCCAGCAAGCAGCCGGACAACCTCGTCGGCCACCTCCTCGGCAGGGAGGTCGCCGACCCGGGCGCGGGCCACTGTTTCCGTCACGGTCCGTTTCGCTTCCGCTCGACTCACCCGGCCGAGCGCCGCGACGACGCGGGGATCGGCGAGCACGGCGTCGACGCGCGGCAGCTGACGCCTGCTGTCTGCCATGAGCTCCTCGGTCCTCGGTTCGAAGCCTGACCTTACCGACTGCGGGCGACCCGGCTGAACGGCCAGCCTGGGCTCTGACGGCGAAGTCGGACCGAAAACCTCCACCCTTCGACGGACGCTTTCGCGCTGGGCGCGCCACATCCTGTGTGGAGCCGCTCCTCAGCGGTCCCCGAGGTAGCCCTACCCGCCACCGCACCTCTCAACGATCGGAAGACGACCGTGAAGCTTTCTGTCCGTACCGCACTTCTCGCTGCTGCGGCGTCCGCACTGGTTTTCACCAACAGTGCCGCTGCCGCTCCTAACACTCTCACCCTGACCGACGTCAAGGGTGATGCGAACGCGATCAATGGCCAAGGCCTGCAGCCCGGTGTGGGCGATAGGAGCGGTCCGGTGCAGAAAGCTGACAGTGACATCGTTTCGCTCACGCTGGCCAGCACCAGAACGATGAAGAAGGTCGAGGGCAACAAGGCTTTCACCTGCACCGGCTTCACGGCCACTCTGGAGCTAGCGGCACCGGCAGGAAGCAACGCCTCCTACCGCGTCACGGGCGTTGGCGTCGTGAACACGAACACGTTCTGGTTGCAGTACGCGACCGCCTTGGGCGGCGTGCACTCGATCATCCGCTACAGCGATGGCTCCAGAACTCCGAGGAACCTGCACTTGGCAAACCCGGCCGCACTGGTAGGCAACAAGGTCATTCTCACCGTGACCGAGGCGGACCTCAAAGGGGTCGGCGAGAACCTCAGGTCGTTCACGTTGAGTGCCCCCGGGGCGGATACCCGTACCGCTACGCAGTACACCGTGCCAGCGTGGGACACGTTGGACGGAGACAGCTCGAAGTCCTTCACCCCCTGCGCGTAGCGACCGACCGTTGCTGAAAACCGGCAGTCTCGCTGTCCGTGTACCACCTTCCTACTCATCGGAGAATCCCGTGAAGCTCTTTGCTCGTTCCGCACTCATCGCCGCCGTGGCTTCCGCTTCAGTCTTTTCCACCAGCGCCGGTGCGGCTCCGACGATCCTCACCCTGACCGATGTCAGGGGTGATGCGAACGCGATCAATGGCCAGAGCGCACGCCCTGGCATGGGCAACAGGAGCGGCCCCGTGCAGAAGGCCGACTCGGACATCGTCTCCCTCACGCTGGCTCGCACCGGCACGACGAAGAGGGTTGACGGCAAGAAGATCTTCACGTGCACCGGCTTCACGGCGACCATGGAGCTGGCGGCACCTGCGGGTGACAACAGCAATTACCGCGTTGCCGGCGTCGGTGTCGTGAACTCGTTCGTGTTCTGGCTGCGGTACCAGAGCGACCCGTTCGGCACGAAGTCCTACATCACCTACGGTGACGGGGATAGCCCGGCCAGGGGATTGTCGCTGAAGAATCCGGCTCAATTGATCGATAACAAGATCATCTTTTCGGTGACGGAGGCGGACCTCACGGCGACTGGCGAGAAGCTCACGTCGTTCAGGATGAGCCAGATCGGGGCAGACACCCGCACTTCTGCGCGACTGGCGGTGCCGGCGTGGGACGAGCTTGACCAGGACCATTCGAGGTCCTTCAAGCCCTGCGCGTAGCGCCCTGAACCATCGGATTAGCCACGCCGTCACCGGCGGATTCGATACCCGCCGCGATGAACACACCGCCGCAGTGCACGATCGAGATAGAGGGGGAGTGTTCACCGTCAGCGCGCCGGGGGTGGCGGAGGCGGACGGGAATCGAACCCGCCTGACCGAGATGCTCGGCCACACCGGTTTTGAAGACCGGGAGGGCCACCAGGCACCTGTACGCCTCCAGCGCAGAGCCTATTGCAGCGTCGCCCCTTAGCATCGAGGCCATGACGCTGACGGAGAACCTCAAGACATTTCGGCTGACGAAGTTCGCTCACGGCGGTGGCTGCGCGTGCAAGATCCCTCCGGGAGAGCTCGAGCAGATCGTCGCCGGGCTCATCGGACTCGACCCGGCCGACGGCGCGGCAGAGCTCATCGTCGGGCTCGACGGTGGGGACGACGCAGCGGCCGTCCGGATCGATGCGACGACGGCGGTGCTTTCCACGGCCGACTTCTTCACGCCGGTCGTGGATGACGCCTACGACTGGGGCCGCATCGCCGCTGCCAATGCCCTGTCCGACATCTACGCCATGGGCGGCACTCCGTTGCTCGCCATCAATCTCTTGGCCTGGCCGCGCGAACTGCTGCCTCTGGAATTGGCAACTGAAGTGCTGCGCGGTGGTCTGGATGTCGCTCGAGAAGCGCGCTGCCACGTCGCGGGGGGCCACAGCATCGACGACCCGGAGCCGAAGTACGGCATGGCGGTCACCGGGGTAGCCCATCCGGATCGACTCTTCCGCAACGACGCGGGACAGCCGGGTGATGTGCTCTCGCTCACCAAGCCGTTGGGCATCGGCGTGCTGAACAGCCGGCACAAGCAGACCGGCGAGGTGTTCCCTCAGGCCATTGACGCCATGACCTCTCTGAACCGTGATGCGGCAGGGCACGCACAGGCTGCCGGAATCCGTTGTGCGACGGATGTCACTGGCTTCGGCCTGCTGGGTCACCTCTACAAGCTCGCGCGGGCTAGTGGCGTGACCGCCGAGATCGACGCGGCCGCCGTGCCTTACCTCGATGGCGCACGCAAGGCCGCCGTTGACGGATTCATCAGCGGTGGCACCCGCCGCAACCTCGACTGGGTCGCTCCACACGTCGACTTCCGCGCCGGAGATGACGTGGAGCGGCTGCTCCTGGCGGATGCTCAGACGTCAGGGGGCCTCCTTGTTGCGGGTGAGGTGCCGGGTGCGCCGGTCATCGGCCGATTGGTGCCTCGTGAGGGCGTGGTCATTCGGGTTCGGTGACCGCACCCAAGCCCGGTATCGTTGCCAGGTGCGGAGAGCAGGGGCCCGTCCGTCCTCACCCAGTAGGAGATTTGAGCGCCATGGCTGTCATGCAGGTCGAGCTGGTGTCCGCGGAGCGGCGCCTCTGGTCGGGCGAGGCTGAGATGGTCGTCGCGCGCACGACCGAGGGGGAGATCGGCATCCTGCCTGGTCACGCTCCCGTGCTCGGTGAGCTGGCCAGTGGGCTGCTACGCGTCATCCAGGCCGGCGGCACCGAGGTCGTCGCCGCTATCCACGGTGGCTTCCTGTCGGTGTCGGCGACCGGCGTCTCGGTGCTCGCCGACATCGCCGAGCTTGCCGAGGACATCGACCTGGCCCGTGCGCAGGAGGCCTATGACCGGGCTCAGCACTCGATCTCCGGCGACGACGACCTCGAGGCGAAGGCCGCGCTCGATCGGGCGGCGACGCGCCTCAAGGCCAAGGGCGTGGCGGTTCCTGCCTGACGCTAGGCGCCGGCGCCGGGCCTCCATATGACGTCGGCTCGGCCGTCGTCGTTGGCCACCCGACCCAGGATGAAGAGCAGGTCCGAGAGCCGGTTCAGGTAGGTCGCCGGCGTACGGCTGGTGCGATCCGGCTCGGCCTCGACGAGCGCCCAGGTGAGGCGCTCAGCGCGGCGTACGACGGTGCGCGCGACGTGCAGCAGGGCCGCGCCGGCCGAGCCGCCCGGCAGGATGAAGCTGTCGAGAGGCGTGAGCCGGGCGTTGAAGACGTCACAGGCCCGCTCCAGCCGGTCGACGTAGGCGTCGGTGACCCGCAGCGGCGCCCACTCCGGATCAGCCACGACCGGCGTGCAGAGGTCGGCGCCGACGTCGAAGAGGTCGTTCTGCACCTGCCGAAGCACGGCCCGGATGTCGTCGGCAAGACCACCCAGCGCGATCGTGACCCCGATGGCAGAGTTGGCCTCGTCGACGTCGGCGAAGGCGGCCAGCCGCGGGTCGGTCTTGGCCACCCGGCTCATGTCGCCCAGTGCCGTGGTGCCGTCGTCACCGGTCTTGGTGTAGATCTTCGTCAAATGAATCGCCATGGACATCACCCTAGCGCCGGCCGTGTTGCGGGCTAGTCCTCGCTGAGCAGGTCGATGGGGCCGTCGTACACGGCTACGCCGTCGCCGTCGAAGACCCGGACCCGGTACGCCGCGCGGTCCTCGCCCTTGGTGACCGCGACGATGCCAGTCCCTTCGGCGGTGGCCACGGTGGTGTAGCGGCGCCCATCGGTGGAGAACTCGAGCTGGCCGGTGGTCGGTGCGCCGATGATGACGACGAAGTCCTGCGGGCCGTCGACGTAGGCGGACACCTGCGGCAGCCGGGTCAGGGACTGCTTCCCTTGCGCGGGCCGCTGGGGGTTGCGGTCGACCACCTCAAGGCCCTGGACGATGCGTCCACTGGAGCCGTCCGCATCCTCGACGTAGAAGACGGCGAAGCTGCGGGTCGACTCGACCGCTTCGAAGACCTCGATTCGGCGACGATCGGGCAGCGTGCCGGAGTAGAGGGGGTGGTAGGACTCGGTCGCCGGGTGGTCGAGCGTCCAGGCCTGGTTGGCACGGCCGGCGACCTCGCCCACCGAATCGGCGCCACGGAAGCCCCACTGCAGCCGGGACCTCTGAGGTGTCGCCGGGCTCGGCGCCTGCGTCGACGGTGCCGCGCTCGGCGGCGCGGTGGCGAAGCCGGTGCCTGGGTCTCGGTCGCCGCTCTCCGCATTTCGCATCGCGAGGGGAACGGCGATGGCGATGGCCAGCACCGACAGGGCGGCGGTGCCGACCAGGGAATTGCGACGGCGGCGGATGCCGCGGGCCTCGCGCTCGACGCCGTCGAGCAGGTCACCCGGCGGCGTGAGGCTGGAAGCTCGCTGCGCCAATGTGCGCTGGAGCTCGCGGTCGAGGGGGCTCATGAGGTCACTCCGGACGTGGACGAGAGGGGCAGCGTGGCGCGGACGTCGTCGAGGAGGCCCGCGTTGGTGCGCAGCGCGGCAAGAGCCCGCGAGGCCTGGCTCTTGACCGTGCCGACGGAGACGCCCAGCGCGTCGGCGATCTCCGCCTCGCTCAGGCCCTCGTAGTAGCGCAACACCAGGACCGCGCGTTGCCGGCGCCCCAGGGTGGCGAGGGCAGCCCACAGCGCGTCATGCAGGTCGGCGTCGCCGTAATGGTCAGCGCTGTCGGGACGGTCGGGCGGATCGGCCACCGGACCGGCCTCGTGACGGTGCCGCCGCCACAGTGAGGTGCGGGTGTTGAGCATGAGGCGGCGGACGTAGGCCTCCGGGTTGTCGGCCGAGCGGACGCGGCGCCAGGCGACGAGGGTCTTGGCGAGGGAGGTCTGCAGCAGGTCCTCGGCGTCCTGGCGCTGGCCGGTCATCAGGTACGCCGTGCGCAGCAGCGCAGGGGAGCGGGCTGCCACGAAGTCGCGGAACTCCTCCCGCATCGCGTCGTCCATCTGCTCACCCCTCGCTCATGCCGGTCATCCGAAGAGACGCCGGAGACGGTCACCAGGTTGCATTGCGGGACGGGGGACAACCACGATGCCCCGGTGGAACGCATCCGGGTCCTGGGCGGGGCCCGTCTGAGCGGCGAGGTGTCGGTCACCGGTGCCAAGAACAGCGTGCTCAAGCTCATGGCCGCGAGTCTGCTCGCTCGTGGGGTCACCACCGTCACCAACGTGCCCGGCATCCTCGACGTGGCGGACATGGGAGTGGTGCTCACCCGACTCGGGGTGCAGGTGCAGCACGATGGCTCCACCGTGCGCATCGACGTGCCCGACCAGCTCGGGACGGAGATCGACTACTCCCTGGTACGCCGGATGCGCGCGGCCATCAACCTGCTCGGACCCCTGCTGGCACGGTGCGGTCGCGCCCGGGTCGCGCTGCCGGGTGGCGACAACATCGGCTCACGGGCGCTGGACCTGCACATCGCCGGTTTGGCCAAGATGGGCGCGGAGATCGAGAGCGAGCACGGCTACCTCATCGCACAGGCGCCGACCCTCAGCGGAGCGCAGGTCTTCCTGGACTTCCCCAGCGTCGGCGCCACCGAGAACCTGCTCATGGCAGCAGTCCTGGCCAAGGGCACCACGCTGATCGACAACGCCGCCCGCGAGCCCGAGATCGTCGACCTCTGCACCATGCTGATCCAGATGGGGGCTCAGATCGGCGGAGCCGGATCGTCGACCCTGGAGATCGAGGGGGTCGAGTCGCTCTCACCGGTGACCCACGCGACCGTGCCCGATCGCATCGTCGTCGGCACTTTCGCCATGGCGGCGACCATGACCAAGGGAGAGGTGACGATCCGAGGCGGTCGAGCCGAGCATCTGGAGCTCGTGCTCTACAAGCTCACCGAAGCGGGTGCGGTTGTCGAACCGATGAGCGACGGAGTGCGCGTCGCGATGGATCGGCGGCCCCGCTCCGTGGACATCGTCACCCTGCCGTACCCCGGGTTCCCGACCGACTTGCAGCCGATGGCGATGGCGCTGGCGGCGGTGTCGGACGGCGCGGCGATGATCACGGAGAACATCTTCGAGGCGCGCTTCATGTTCGTCGACGAGCTGATCCGGCTCGGCGCCGATGTGCGCACTGATGGCCACCACGCGGTGGTTCGAGGCCGCGAGCGGCTGTCGGGGGCTCCGGTGCGAGCCACCGACGTGCGCGCCGGGGCGGGCCTCGTGCTCGCCGGCATCGTCGCTGACGGAGTCACCGAGGTGTCGGAGGTCTACCACGTCGACCGCGGTTACGCCGGCTTCGACGAGCAGCTCCGCGGACTCGGTGCCGACGTCACGCGGGTCGAGTCCGAGGATGGGTTCGACTTCTGAGGCCGGGCTAGGGTGATAGCTCGTTGACGCAGATGTCAGACGCCGAAGTCAGGAGCCCGTCCCGTGAGCAAGAAGCTGGCCGTCATCGGTGCCGGGCTGATGGGCTCTGGCATCGCCCAGGTCGCCGCGCAGGCCGGCTACGACGTGGTCCTGCGCGATGTGACGGAAGCCTCTCTGGAGCGCGGGCTGGTCGGCATCCGAGCGTCCCTGGGGAAGTTCGTCGAGAAGGCGCGGCTGTCCGCGGAGGACCGCGACTTGGCGCTGGACCGCATCACCACGACGACGGATCTCGACGCGGTCGCCGGTGCGGACCTCGTAGTCGAAGCAGTCTTCGAGCAGCTCGACGTCAAGCGCGAGCTCTTCGCGTCGCTGGACAAGATCTGCGGTCCCGACGCGGTGCTGGCGACCAACACCAGCGCTCTGCCGATCACCCAGATCGCTGCGTCCACGTCACGCCCGGAGAGCGTTGTGGGCACGCACTTCTTCTCCCCGGTGCCGATGATGCGGCTGTGCGAGCTGGTCCGCGGGCTCAAGACGAGCGACGACACCCTGGCCCGGGCGCGGGCCTTCGCCGAAGGGATCGGGAAGACCTGCATCGTCGTCAACCGGGACGTCGCAGGATTCGTCACCACCCGGCTCATCGCAGCGCTCTCCGTCGAGGCTGCCAAGCTGGTGGAAAGCGGTGTGGCGAGCGCCGAGGATGTCGACCTCGCCTGCCAGCTGGGCTTCGGCCACGCGATGGGGCCGTTGCGCACGATGGACATGACGGGGGTGGACATCATGGTCAACGCCGCGCGCAACATCTACACGGAGACCCAGGACGAGAAGTTCTTCCCACCCGAGGTCCTCGCGCGAATGGTTGCCGCCGGCGACCTGGGTCGCAAGACCGGACGCGGTTGGTACTCCTACGACGCTTGAGAAGAGGCCCTGCGCATGCTGCAGTTTCCCAGCCCGGAGTGGCTGGCCGAGTTCCAGGACGTCGTCAACGCATCCGCCGAGTACGCCGACGCCGCTGCGACGTGGGAGGGCGACCTGGTCTTCGTGTACGAGAAGGAGCCCGACAAGGGCGTGCCGGCCGACGTCTACGCCTGGCTCGACCTGTGGCACGGCAAGTGCCGCGACGCCGCGATCCTCGACGGCCCCGAGGATCCGCGTGCGGTCGGCGCGAAGTTCACCATCACGGCG
Organism: Mycobacteriales bacterium; assembly: GCA_035536235.1. Classification (GTDB taxonomy): domain Bacteria; phylum Actinomycetota; class Actinomycetes; order BP-191; family BP-191; genus DATLNF01. Next base: position 11,025 of record DATLOQ010000171.1, on the reverse strand, counting down.
CCGTACAGCCGGTGGAAGTCGGTGATGAAGAAGGAGCTCGACCCGGTCAAGGCGATGATGCAGGGCAAGCTGAAGGTCAAAGGAGACCTGCCGACCATCGTGCGATACGTCCGCGCCTCCAACGTCCTGACGGATCTCACCACGCAGCTTGACACGCAGTTCGTCGACGAGCAGTAGGCATGGCGCAGGTCGTCGTCGCGGACCCTGAGGCGGCGGGTCTGACGGCGATGCTCGCGGGGCTGATCGAGGCAGCGATAACGACTCCCGCGAAGGCCGCCATCCTCGATGCGATGCGCGGCAGCGTCGCGATCGTCGTGCCGGACGCCGAGGTCGAGGTCGCCATGCATTTCGGCGGAGGAGTCTGCCGGGTCGAGTCGGGCCCGACCCCCAGCGCCACGGTGCGGCTGTCGATGCCGGCGGATGTGCTGCTTGATCTGCCGTCCCTGCCGCTGTTCGCCGGCTTCCCCTCGCTCCTCGCCCCCGGCGGCCGTGCGTTCGCGCGCAGGGTCCTCGCCGGCGACGTCCAGATCAGCGGGATGAGGCACCTCCGCCTGCTGGCCCAGCTCAACCGCCTGCTTGCGCTCGGCTGAGGCTCACCCCTCCGCCGTACGATCGGGAGATGGAGCCGTTGGACCGCAGCGTGATCGAGCGCGCGCTGGACGAGGTCCGCCCGCACCTGCACGGTGAGATCGAGCTCGTCGACATCGTCGGCGCCGAGGTGCGCGTGCGGCTGCTCGGGCGCTGCGCCGACTGCACCATGGCCCATCACACCCTCCGGGCAGGGGTCGAGCAGGTGCTCCGGGCGCGCGTGCCGGGCGTGGCCACCGTGGTGTCGGTCTAGGCTCGCGCTGTGCCTGACAAGCCCTGGCTGATGCGCACGTATGCCGGCCACTCGTCGCCCGCGGAGTCCAACGCTCTCTACCGGCGCAACCTCGCGAAGGGTCAGACGGGCCTCTCCGTGGCCTTCGACCTGCCGACCCAGACCGGGTATGACGCAGACCACGAGCTCGCTCGGGGCGAGGTGGGCAAGGTCGGCGTACCCATCAGCCACGTCGGCGACATGCGCGCGCTCTTCGACGGGATCCCGCTGGCCGAGACCAACACGTCGATGACCATCAACGCGACCGCCATGTGGCTTCTGGCCCTCTACCAGGTGGTGGCTGAAGAGCAGGGCGCTGACATCTCGCAGCTCACCGGAACGACGCAGAACGACATCATCAAGGAGTACCTGTCGCGGGGCACGTATGCCTTCCCGCCCGCCCCGTCGCTGCGGCTGATCACCGACATGGTGGCGTACACGGTGGCGTCGATGCCGAAGTGGCATCCGATCAACATCTGCAGCGACCACCTGCAGGAGGCCGGGGCGACCCCGGTGCAGGAGATCGCCTACTCGATGTGCACGGTGATCGCCGTGCTCGACGCCGTCAGAGCATCGGGTCAGGTGCCGGACGACCGCTTCGGCGAGGTGGTCGGGCGGATGAGCTTCTTCGTCAACGCTGGCGTGCGCTTTGTCGAGGAGATGTGCAAGATGCGCGCCTTCGGTGCGCTGTGGGACGAGATCGCGCGGGAGCGCTACGGCGTCACCGACGAGCGACAGCGGCGATTCCGCTACGGCGTACAGGTCAACTCCCTCGGGCTCACGGCGGCGCAGCCGGAGAACAACGTGCAGCGCATCGTGCTGGAGATGCTCGCGGTCACCCTGTCCAAAGACGCACGCGCTCGGGCCGTGCAGCTCCCGGCGTGGAACGAGGCCCTCGGTCTGCCGCGGCCGTGGGACCAGCAGTGGTCGCTGCGGCTTCAGCAGGTGCTGGCCTACGAGACAGACCTGCTGGAGTACGACGACATCTTCACCGGGAGTGAGGTCGTCGAGAAGAAGGTGGCGGAGCTGCTCGACGGTGCCCGGGGGGAGATCGAGCGGGTGATGGCGATGGGCGGTGCAGTCGCGGCGGTCGAGAGCGGCTACATGAAGTCAGAGATGGTGCGCTCGCACGCCGAGCACCGAGCCCTGGTCGAGTCCGGCCAGCGGGTCGTCGTGGGTGTCAACCGCTTCACGACGACGGAGCCCAACCCGCTGACTGCCGACCTTGACGCGGCCATTCTGACGGTCGATCCGGTCGTCGAGGCCAGGGCGATCGAGGCGTTGCAACTCTGGCGGTCGCAGCGGGACGACCAGGTCGTGCAGGCGGCGCTGGCGGAGCTCGGCGAGGCAGCCACGGTCGGCACCAACCTGGTGCTGCCGACCGTGGCGTGCGCGCGGGCCGGCGTGACGACGGGCGAGTGGTCAGCGGCCCTGCGAGAGGTGTTCGGGGAGTACCGCGCGCCCACCGGGGTCGGCGGGATGACTGCGGGCGCCACCGTGAGCGCTGGCACCTCTCCGGAGATCACCCGCGTGCGCGAGCTCGTCCGTCGCACCGGGGAGGAGATGGGCGGCCGGCTCAAGCTGCTGGTCGGCAAGCCCGGGCTCGACGGCCACTCCAACGGCGCGGAGCAGATCGCCGTACGAGCCCGCGACGTGGGCTTCGAAGTCATCTACCAGGGGATCCGTCTCACCCCTGCGCAGATCGTCGCCGCGGCGGTCGCAGAGGACGTGCACTGCGTCGGGCTGTCCATTCTCTCCGGCAGCCACCTCGAGCTGATCCCCGCGGTCCTCGCTGGCCTTCGGCAGGCCGGGCTGCAAGACGTGCCGGTCGTGGTCGGTGGGATCATCCCCGACACGGACGCGCGTGCTCTCGAACGCGCCGGCGTCGCCAAGGTCTTCACCCCGGCGGACTACGCCATCAGCGCGATTCTGGTGACCCTCCTCGACGTCATCCGATCGGCTCAGGGACTGGGCCCGGTGGTGCCCGAGGAGGGCTCACCCGCGCGCGCCCGGGGGTAGACCTGCTCGTCTGCGAGACTCGCGTCATCAGCAGCGACGCGGGTCAATAAGCGGTGATTCGGGTCATCTAGTAAGAGGGAGCAAGCGTGGCGCGGGAGTTCGTCAGGGTCGGCGTGGTCGGTCTCGGCACGATGGGTGCGGGCATCGCCGAGGTTCTCGCTCGTTCCGGCATCTCCGTCGTCGGAGTGGAGGTCGACGAGGATGCGCTCGAGCGGGGTCGTGGCCACGTGCAGCACTCGACCGACCGCGCCGTACGTCGTGGCAAGCTCACGGAGGACGAGCAGGGGGAGGTCGTCGGCCGGATCGACTTCACCGTAGAGCTCGAGCGGCTGGCCGATGTCGACCTGGTCATCGAGGCCATTCCGGAGCGGCTGGAGATCAAGACCGACCTGTTCGCCAAGCTGGACCGCATCTGTCCTCCGGACACGGTGCTTGCCACCAACACGTCGGCGTTGTCCGTGACCGAGATCGCAGTGGCCACTCAGCGGCCGAGCCGGGTGCTGGGCATGCACTGGTTCAACCCTGCACCGGTGATGGGTCTGGTCGAGATCATCCGAACCGTGGTCACCGACCAGGCAGTCGTCGACGACATCGAGGCGCTGGTCGCGAAGGTCGGCAAGACCGACGTGACGGCGGGTGACAAGGCAGGCTTCATCGCCAACGCGCTGCTCTTCGGCTACCTCAACAACGCCGTGCGGATGCTCGAGTCGCGCTATGCGACTCGCGAAGACATCGACGCGGCAATGCGCTTCGGCTGCGGACACCCCATGGGCCCCCTCGCGCTGCTGGACCTCATCGGGCTGGACTCGGCCTACGAGATCCTCGACACGATGTACCACCAGAGCCGTGATCACCTGCATGCGCCCGCGCCGATCCTCAAGCAGCTCGTCACGGCTGGCTACCTCGGCCGCAAGAGCGGCCGCGGCTTCTACACCTACGCCGCGTCGGACTCGCCCGAAGTCGTCGATGCGGCAGCTCCATCGGACGAAGTCGCAGGCGCGGGTCGGACAGTAGGGCGCATCGGGGTGGTGGGTACCGGCACGATGGCGACCGGCATCGTCGAGGTGTGCGCCAAGGCTGGCTACGACGTCATCTACCGCGCGCGGAGCGCGGACAAGGTCGACGGAGTCCGCGCTGCCGTCGAGAAGAGCCTCGACAAGGCAGTGCAGCGGGGAAAGCTCGACGAGGTCGGCCGCGATGCCGCACTCGGGCACATCACCGGCACGACCGCCTTGGACGATTTGGCCGACTGCGACTTGGTGATCGAGGCGGTCATCGAGGATCTGACGATCAAGCGCGCTCTCTTCGCCGCGCTGGACGAGGTGGTCAAGCCCGGTGCCGTACTCGCCACGACGACGAGCAGTCTGCCCGTCATTGAGTGCGCCGCAGCCACGAGTCGTCCCGGCGACGTGATCGGCATGCACTGGTTCAATCCGGCGCCGTTGATGAAGCTCGTCGAGGTCGTGCCCACAGTGCGCACAACGGATGACGTGGTCACCACGGTGAGGGACGTCTGCTCGACCCTCGGAAAACATGCCGTGGTCTGCGGAGATCGTGCTGGCTTCATCGTGAACGCGCTGCTCTTCCCGTATCTCAACGATGCCGTGAAGATGCTGGAGGAGCACTACGCCAGCGTCGACGACATCGACTTCGCGATGAAGCTCGGCTGCGGACATCCCATGGGACCGTTTGAGCTCCTCGACGTCGTCGGGCTCGACGTGGCCCTGGCGATCGAGCAGACCCTCTATCTCGAGTTCCGCGAGCCGGGGTTCGCACCTGCGCCGCTGCTCGAGCACCTGGTGACGGCGGGCTACCTCGGCCGAAAGAGTGGCCGCGGCTTCCGCGACTACTCCGCGCGCTGACGGGCAGGAGCACGCCATGGCAGTGGACAAAGATCGGCTGATGGCCCTGGCTCGCGAGGCGAGTGCGTTCGTGCCCGACGTCGCGCGGCTGTTCCGCGACGTTGCTCGTGATGAGCGCGTGCCCCGGCGGGTGAAGGTCGAGGTCGGCCTTGCCGCCGGCTACCTCCTGATGCCGATCGACGTCATCCCGGACTTCTTGCCAGGCATCGGCCAGCTCGACGACGTCGCCATCATCGGCTGGGCCGTCCGCCGGCTGATGATGGGAGCCGGTGAAGGCATCCTGCGTGAGCACTGGCGCGGCAGCGACCGCGGCCTGGAGGTGCTGCTCCAGATCGCAGCAATCGGCTTCAACCCGCGGCGGCTGCTCGCCGGCTTCGCTCTGGGCGGTCTGACCGGCCGTGCGGATAGCCGGCCAGGCGAACCTCCGGTGGTCGAGAGCTATGTCGTGAAGGACGCCGCCACCGGGCCCCGCTCGGGCGACCAGCGCGCGTGAGGGATGAGTACGTCGACGGGCCCGACGGCACGGACTACGTCGAGCGCCGCGTCACCGGCGCCGCGTCGACCAAGGCCTACCGCTGTCCCGGCTGCGACCAGGAGATTCGCCCGGCGACCCCCCATGTCGTGGCGTGGCCGGTGGCTGACCTGGCGGATCGTCGACACTGGCACAGCGTCTGTTGGGGCCGCCGATCCAGCCGACGGCCACGGGTGCTGCGCGGCCGCGGCGCACCCAGATACTGAGGCACATGCTGTGAAGGCAGAGCTGGTGACGGCGGAGCCGTGACAGATATCCGCGCCAACACCGTGCTGGCGGCGAAGCGTCGGCCAGTGACGCTGCACACTGCCGACGAGCTGTCGCTGGAGGGCGAGCTCGCCGTCCCGGTGCTCGCTGACCCGACGGCCACTGCCGTGTGCTTGCACCCGCTGCCCACTCATGGCGGCAGCCTGGACAGCCACCTGCTGCGCAAGATGGCCTGGCGGCTGCCGGCTCTCGCCGACATGGCAGTGCTGCGCTTCAACACCCGGGGGACCGGAGCCAGCCAGGGCTCGTATGACGCGGGCGGCGCTGAGCGACTCGACGTCGCGGCTGCGCTTGATCTCGTCGAGGCCGAGAGCCTGCCGGCGCCCTGGCTGGTGGGCTGGTCCTTCGGCTCGGAGCTCGCCCTCATGTACGGCGCCGCGGACCCCTCGGTCGTGGGCGCGGTGCTGCTGGCACCGCCGCTCAAGCGAGCCGGAGACGAAGACCTGCAGCAGTGGGCGCAGTCCGGCAAGCCGCTGGTGGCGATCGTCCCGGAATTCGACGACTACCTGCGCCCCGACGCGGCAGCCGCACGGTTCTCCGTCGTGCCGCAGTCAGTCGTCGTACCGGTGCTGCGGTCCAAGCACTTGTTCGTCGGGTTCGCCGAAGAAGTGCTGGACGAGATCGTTCGCTTCATCACGCCTGACCACTTCCCACTGCCCACCAGCTGGACGCCGAAGGAGCCCACATGACCACTGACCTCCAGGGCAAGGCCGCCCTCGTCACCGGAGCGAGCCGCGGCATCGGCCGGGCGATCGCCATCGGCTTGGCGCGCGCCGGTGTCGACGTCGCCATCAACGCCCGCTCCACGGAGGCTCTGGAGGAGACGCGATCGGCGGTGGAGGCACTGGGCCGCCGGGCCATCGTCGTGCCCGCCGACGTCACCGACCGCGAGGCGGTTCTCGCCATGGTCACGGGTGCTCTCGACGGGCTCGGCCACCTCGACATCGTGGTCAACAACGCCGGGGGCACGTCGTTCATGGTGCCCTTCACCGACCTGCGCTTCACCGGCTGGGACAAGGTGATGGCGCTCAACACGTCCTCGGTGGTGCACGTGTGCCAAGCAGTGGGCCCGCACCTGCTGGAGCGAGGCTCCGGCTCGGTCATCAACGTCGCCTCCATCGCCGGGCTCGGCGGTACTCCGGCCCTCTCGCCGTACGGCGCGTCGAAGGCAGCGGTCGTCAGCCTCACCAGGTCGTTGGCGATGGAGTGGGCGCATGCGGGCGTGCGGGTCAACGCGCTCTGCCCGGGATGGACGGCAACGGATCTCAACGCCGGCGTTCGGGAAGATCCCGAGGTGGCGAAGAAGCTCGTCGAGCGGGTGCCGATGCAGCGTTGGGGCGCCGCTGAGGAGATGGTGGGTCCCGCGCTCTTCCTCGCCAGCGACGCGTCGTCCTATGTCACCGGCCAGACCCTCGTCGTCGACGGCGGCCTGTCAGCCGGCTGACTGCCGGCGGGCGCCGGACTGTGCATGACTGCCGGCTGGCGCCGGACTAGGGTGCGGTGCCAGAGGAGGCGCCGTGCGGGTTGAGCCCTACGTGATCGAGACCGGCCAAGGTCGCCCGGTTGTACTGCTGCATGCCTTCCCGCTCAATGCCTCGATGTGGATGCCGCAGCGCGAGGCTATCGGCCTCACCCACCGGGTGATCACGCCGGACCAGCGCGGCTTCGGCGGGTCGCAGCTCGGCCACGACGAGCCATCGCTCGACGAGGTCGCTGACGACCTCGCCGGAATGCTCAACTCCCGCAAGATCGATCAGGTGGTGCTCGGCGGCCTGTCGATGGGCGGCTACGTGGCGATGGCCTTCCTTCGCCGCTACCCGGAGCGAGTGGCCGCGCTCGTGCTCGCTGACACGAAGATGACCGCTGACTCACCGGAGGCAGCGGAGAACCGCCGCCGGGTCGCCAGCGAGGTCGTCGCTGCCGGCACCTCGGCCCAGCTCGTGGAGGAGCTGCTCCCGTCCTTGCTGGGCAAGACGTCCATGGAGCGTCGCGCCCTCGTCCTCGGACGGGTGAAGGCGCTCCTGGAGAAGGCCCCTCCGCACGCCGTGGCCTGGGCGCAGCGGGCCATGGCGCTGCGGCCCGACTCCACCGCTGACCTCGCCGCCGTCGCCGTACCCACGTTGGTCATCGTGGGGGAAGAGGACACCCTTTCCCCGCCGGAGGACGCGGAGCTCATCGCGAAGACGGTGCCGGGGGCCGAGCTGGTGCGCATCCCCGACGCCGGGCACCTGACGGCGATCGAGGCGCCGGTCGAGTTCAACGACGCGGTTACCGGCTTCCTTGCGGGATTGCCGGCGGAGTAGCGGGACCGGGAGGCTACGGCTGCTCGACGACGACCCGGATCGGGTCGCCTTCTTTGGTCTCCAGCACCTGAAGCGCGCTGTCGAAGTCGGCGAGGCCGAACCGATGGGTGATGGTGCCGGTCAGGTCGAGCGCCCCGCCGGCGACGAGCCCCACCAGCTCGACCAGCTCGTCCTGACTGCAGCCGAATGAGCCCTGCAGACGCAGCTCGTTCGACACCAGCAGCGCTTGCGGCAGCAGGTGCAGCGGCTCGGGCGTCACGCCGACGACGGTGCAGGTGCCGCCAGGTCGTAGCGACTTGACGGCCTGGTCGACGACAGCAGCGGCCCCGACGAACTCGAAGGCATGATCCACCCCACCACCGGTGAGCAGGCGCACTGCGTTGGCCGGCTTGCCACCGCTGGCATCGACGACTTCGTCCGCGCCGAACCGCAGCGCTCGCTCGAGCGCCCCCGGATAGCGATCGACTCCGATCACGTGGGCCCCGACCACCTGGCTGAGGATCGTGAGGGCGTGCAGCCCGAGACCGCCCAGGCCGAAGACCACCGCCGTCTGGCCCCGTGTCACCCCGGACTTCTTGATGGCGTGGTACGGCGTGGATACGGCATCCATGAGGATCGCGCCGGTCGCGAAGTCCACCTGCTCGGGCAGCGAGATGAGAGTGCGGGCGGGGACCACGACGTACGTCGCCTGCGATCCGTCACGGGTGATGCCGGGGATCTCGAGGCGCGGGCAGACGGTGGCGCGGCCGGCATCGCACGCCGGGCAGTTATCGCAGCCGAAGCCTGCGGCGATGCACACCCGGTCCCCCACTGACCGGCCGAAGACGCCCTCGCCGAGCTTGTCGACGATGCCGGACGGCTCGTGGCCGAGGACGAGTGGCAGTGGTCCGGTCGGCGTCGTGCCGTGCAGGATGTGCACGTCAGAGCCGCACAGCCCACACGCTCGTACGGCGACCCGCACCTCCCCGGGTCCGGGCTCCGGCACGGGGATCTCGTCCAACGTCGGCCGTTGCCCCACCTGGTGCAGGCGGATGGCCTGCATCAGCACTGCTGACGTCTCCTGAGTGCCCATGCATCAGCGCATCTCACAGCGCGTCCTGGCGGGGCAGCACGACTTCGTTGCCGATCAGCTGGACCGCGGCGGCGACCGGGATCGCGAGGAGCGCGCCGACCACACCGAGCAGACTGCCGCCGACGAGCACGGCGACGACCGTGGTGATCGGCGAGACGTCGACGGTGCGCTGCATGACCCGCGGCACCAGCACGTAGTTCTCGAACTGCTGGTAAATCAGGAAGAACGCGGCAGTGATGAGGCCCACAGGCACCGAGACGAAGAATGCGACGGCGACGCAGGCCAACGCGGCCAGCGATGCGCCGATCAGCGGGATGAGGTCGAGGAAGGCCACCAGCACCGCCAGCGCGACGGGGTAGGGCACCCCGGCGATCAGCAGGTAGATGAAGGCGACGACGCCGGCGACCAGGGATGTCGCGATGTTGCCGAGCACGTAGCCGCCGACGCGGGACAGGATCTCGTCGGCGAGCAGCCCTACCCGGGGTCGCCGTGACCGCGGCACGACGCGGTACGCCGACCGCTTGATGTTGGGATAGGAGCTCAGGAAGTAGAGCGTGAGGATCAGCACGGTGAGCGTGCTGAAGATGGCGTTGAAGATGCCCTTGACGACGCCGAAGGCGCCCCCCAGCAGCCCGATCCCGTCCTCCCCGGCGGTGTCCACCTTCTTCTGCAGCTTCTCGACGAGGTCGTACTTGTCGTCGAGGTTCGCGAACTGCTTGTTGTCCCGCAGCCGTTCGCCGTACTCCGGCAGCTGCTCGAAGAGGCCCGTGCCCTGGTTGGCGATCGGCGGAACGACGGCCGCGCCGAAGCCGATGAAAGCCAGCAGGATCCCGGCGAAGACCGCGAGGACTGCCCGGTTGCGGCGCAGCCCGCGGCGCTGAAACCACTCGACCACCGGGTTGAACCCGATGGCGAGGAACGCAGCGATCAGGATCAGGATGAGGATCTGGCGTACGGCGACGAGCGCGTTGAGCAGCCCATAGGCCAGCGCCACGCCGAACGCGGCGGAGAAGGCGATCCGGAACGGCGACCGCGGCGCGACCGGCCGGCCCGGCTCGCCGAACGGCTTCTCCTCCGTCGCGCCGGCCTCGATCTGTCGGATCGCCGTGTCAAGAAGCGGGTCATCCTCGTCCGCGTCGGACGCCGCTCGCATCGCGGCCGCCGCTGCTCGCCGCGACTCGTCCTCCGCGTCGACCGTCGGCACCTTGGCGGCCTTGGTCTTGGCGGTGCCGGCTGCAGAGCGGGCGCGCTTGGCCGCGGCTTTGCGGACCGGCTTGGCGGACTCCGGGTCCTTGGCGTCGAGTGAGGCGTCACTGGCCTGGTCGGCGGCCAGGCTGACCTCGTCCTCAGCCTTCTCGACCTTGTCTTTGCGGGTCGCCACGTGCTCGCTCCTCAGTCTGCCCAGGGGACGCCACCGTAGCGGGCGAACGGCGCCTCAGGCGTCGCGGAAGCGGTTGATCCCCTCCAAGTGGGCCGCCCGCAGGTCCGCGTCCCGCACCCCCAGCTCGGGCTCGGGTGAGAGGCAGAGCACTCCGACCTTGCCCTGGTGGGCGTTGCGGTGGACGTCGTATGCCGCCTGGCCCACCTCCTCCATCGGGTAGGCCTTCGACAGGGTCGGGTGGATGGCGCCCTTGGCGATGAGCCGATTGGCCTCCCAGGCTTCGCGGTAGTTGGCGAAGTGCGAGCTCTTGATGGTCTTGAGGTTCATCCAGAGGTAGCGGTTGTCGTACTGGTGCAGGTAGCCGCTCGTCGACGCGCAGGTGACGATCATGCCGCCCTTGCGAGCTACGTAGACGCTGGCCCCGAAGGTCTCTCGGCCGGGATGCTCGAAGACGATGTCCGGGTCGTCCCCGCCGGTGAGCTCGCGGATCTTGGCTCCGAAGCGCTGCCACTCCTTCGGGTCCTGGGTGTGCTCGTCCTTCCAGAACGTGTACGCCTCTGAACTTCTATCGATGACGTGCTCGGCGCCCATGCGGCGGCAGATCTCGGCCTTCTCCGGCGAGGAGACGACGCAGACCGGAATGGCCCCGCCGTTGAGGGCGAACTGCGTCGCGTAGGAGCCGAGGCCGCCGCTCGCCCCCCAGATGAGGACGACGTCGCCCTGCTTCATG
>DATLOQ010000170.1:0-3385 GCA_035536235.1 Mycobacteriales bacterium | reverse complement strand
GACGTGCTGGCCGTCGGCGGTCGCCACATGAGGATGGGTCCGCGCGACGTCGGTGAGCACATCGTCGGGGGTGATGCGGGTGTCGTAGGGGCAAAGAGCCCACAGCGGGAAATCGGCGAAGATGTGGTTGGCCGCGGCCTCATAACGTGCCCACCACTCCCACGGCAGCCCCGTACCAGGTGGTATATCGCTGACGAGCCGGATTCGCTGTGCGCCACGGGCCATGAGCGCGGCCAGTACGTCCCGGTAGGCCTTGATGACACTGGCCGGCCGCAAGCCGGGACTGGCCACGAACGAGATGTTCGAGGTGTCGTGCATCGCCGCGCGGACGAGTTCCGCGTTTCTCTCACGCAGAGCTACGATGGTCGGCTCGCCGGCCTCGACGCCCCCGTGGAGGAACGGGACCACGAGGGCGAGGAATTCATCGTTGGAGCCGTAGAACGCGGTCTCATGAAGGAAGCCGCGATGGTTTGCCACCGCGCCCGATCTCATATCGGCACCTCGACTCGAACATCCGCGAGGTCGAGCACCTTGATCATCTGCGCCGTGCTGGGAAGGCCGGTCTGCAGCACAGCCGTCGCGTCGCAGCGCCAGGCGTGCTCCGCCAGCGCGAGCAGGCTGCGGTGGTCGATGAACTCGAGTTCTGTCGCGTCGATCACGAGCTCGCCACCGGTGGGCCGGAGATCGGCCCACCGCAAAGCCATCAGGAACAGATCGAAGCTGGCGAGATCGAGGTCTCCGCCGAGTGAGGCCGCGGCGCGGGTCGAGGCGTGCAGCCGGAACGGCGCCGCGCCGTCATTCGTAGCCGGATGCATGCACGCCACCTGCGCGATCGTCTGCTCGCCCAGCTCGACCCGGTTGTAGGCGCACAGCACGGACAACGGCTGGCTTGTCATGTACCGGTCGATGAGGTGCTCAAAGCGGACGTAGGCGTCGAGTTGTTCCGGGGTGCGCATGAGCGGGGCCGCCTCGCACGCCAAGCGCAGGCCCGTGAAGCCCGCACCCAGAGCATCCTCCGTCACCGCCGTGGCCTCCTGCAGCCGACCGACCGGGTCCACCACCGTGCCGGTCACGTATCGGTTATCCAGGGACTGAACCTGCACAGCGCCCGGTCGGCGGGCCCGATTCGTCTCCTCGAGATCCCGAAGGTCGTCCCACAGTGCCGCGGTGTCGCTGGTAGCGGCGTAGCAGGCCCGCTGGCCTTGGGCGAGACCGTCGGTCAGGAATTCCAGAACCCTCGAATGGAACTCGCCGAGCTCGTCGAAAGCCCAGCATAAATGATCATGGTGATCGTAGCCACGGGCGGCTTTGGCCACCCCCGTGACGCGCACTCGGGCTACGGTACGCGCCTCCAGTCTCGAAGAGAAATGGCTGCTCGTTGCGGGAGCTTCGTCAGCGGCGGGGTGCCCGCCCCAGCCGCAGCAGCACCGACTCGCCCGGCGAATCGTCGAGACCGTCATTGTCCACCGCACCCACCAGCTCACCGAGCCCGGTGATGGCCAGCCCCTCGGGCTTGTCGGCGACGACGCCGCCGCCCGCGCGCAGCGCCGGGATCAGGTCGAGCACCGTCTGCTTGCGCACCACCGGCCGGAGCTGCCCGGCCGGCACCGGTGTCAATCCGGCTAGCTCCACCCGGGTCACCTTCTTGATCCGAGCGTTGTCGCCGCGCTGATTGTCGCGCTCGATCAGGAGCAGCGTGTCGTCGTCGACCGTGGTGACCTCGGACAGCCCGACAGTTGCGCCCGCCGGGGCCGGATCCAGCGGGTAGGCCAGGAAATCCCACGCGCCCATGGCCGGGGTGAACCGGGCCAGCTTCACCTGCCCAGCCGCGTCGTCGGCCCATGTGCGCTGCACCGCGACCCACACCCGCTCGTCCGCTCCGCGCCCGATCGTCGTGACGCCCTCGAAGCCATTCGACGTCGCCCCGCGCGCGATGTCCGCGGGCAGCGGCACCTCGCGCACGACGGCGCCCCTGGCGTCCACCTCGACGAGCAGGTTCGGGATCACCCTGCCGTTACCCTCCGCGGCGATCCAGTAGCCGCCGCCCGGGCGCGTCGCGATGCCCTCGGCGTCGTAGCCGACCGGTGCGCCGCCCTTCGTGACCGTCAGGGCGCCGGTGAGCAGCGCGGGTCGCCGGAGGGAGTCGACGCTCAGCACGCGGGTGGGGGTGTAGGCGCCGTCTTCGACGGCGACCAGGCCGCCCAGGAGACCCTGGACACCCGGCGCGGCGTCGAGCCCGGACAGCGCCCCGAACCCGATCGGCGGGTTCCCGGTCGACACGATCGACGGCGCCGCGGCGTTGCGCTCCAGCGCCAACAGCAGTGGCAGCCGCGTCATCCGGTACGTGGAGATCGACGAGCGCACGTTGTCGCCGGCCGAGTCCGCCTCCGCTGCCACGACCAGGGCGTCGCGCTGTGGCAGCGCCAGCAGCCCCTCCGGCCCGACGCCGGTGGGCACGGCTTGCACGAGCTCGGGGCGGCGCGGGTCGGTCACCCGGTAGATCGCGACCAGGTTGGCCCGCTCCAGCCCGACGAACACGTAGCGCTGCTGGCCGTAGGTGGCGACGGCGATGCCCTCGGGTTCCACGCCCTTGTTCTCGGCCCGGTCCTCGGGGTACTGGCCGTAGCGGGCAGCGAGTTGATCCAGCTCGGCGCCGGAGGAGTACACGACGGTGCCGTCGAGGCGGATCGTGCCGTCCTCGACGGTGTCTGCGCGGTCGCAGCGGTGGACGTCCGGGGAACGCCCGGGTGACAAGGGACGGCTGTTTCACCCGATCGTGTAGTGCTGGAAGGTGTCCGGAGGCTTCCGGGGTGCTCGCCTAGACTCGGCCCACACATCCTCTCCGGCGGCAGTGGTTGCGCCGGGCGCGCTCTCGTCCTTTCCTAGGAGTACCTGTGAAGAGCACCGTCGAACAGCTCAGTCCGACGCGCGTCAAGATCAACGTCGAGGTGCCGTTCGACGAACTCAAGCCTGACTTCGACCGCGCTTACAAGAAGATCGCCCAGCAGGTCCGGATCCCGGGTTTCCGGCCGGGAAAGGCGCCGGCCCGGATCCTGGAGCAGCGGCTGGGCCGCGGTGCGGTGCTCGACGAGGTGGTCAGCGAGGCGGTGCCAGCGAAGTACCTCGAGCTCGTCACCTCCGGCGAGGTTCGCCCGCTCGGCCGTCCGGAGATCGAGGTCACGAAGATCGAGGATGGGGACCTCCTCGTGTTCACCGCTGAGGTCGACGTCCGGCCGGAAATCGAGATGCCCGTATTCGGCGAGGTCGCGGTGTCCGTCGACGACGTCGAGGTCACCGACGTCGAGATCGACGAGCAGCTCGACGGGCTACGTTCCCGCTTCGGCACCCTCACCGGAGTGCAGCGCCCCGTGCAGCAGGGCGACTT
>DATLOQ010000169.1:0-15736 GCA_035536235.1 Mycobacteriales bacterium | reverse complement strand
CGGGTGATCAATGCCGGCAAGCTCGCGGTTGTCATGGGGATCGAGATCTCGGTACCGCTGGACTGCGGTGAGTACCTCGAGATCCCGCGCTGCACGGCCGCCCAGATAGACGAGGGCCTCACCGAGGTCTACGCGCTCGGCGTGCGGCAGATGGAGCTGGCCAACAAGTTCGACAACGCGCTCAGCGGCGTCACCGGCGACGACGGCGCGTTCGGCGTGTTGGTGACCAACATCGGCAACCGCTACGAGACCGGCCACACGCTGAAGATGGGCACGTGCGACGAGCCGGAGAAGCACGGCGAGCACGACCACCGGCACGACAAGCTCCAGGAGAACCCAGGCGACCTGAGCGGCGCGCCGGTCGGCCGTGACTCGATCTTCGGCGCAGTGCTGGAGGTCTCGGGCCGGAGCGGCGTCTCCACGGTCTACCCGCGCGGTCCGCACTGCAACGCCATTGGGCTCAACGACCTCGGTCGTACGGCGATCGACGGGCTGATGAGACGCGGCATGATCTTCGACCCGGACCACATGAGCGCCGCGGCCCGGAAGGCGTCGCTCGAGCATGTGGCAAAGGCTCGCTACTCCGGTGTCATCTCGAGCCACAGCTGGGGCGACGCCCCCACGTACCGGGAGATCCTGCGCCTCGGCGGCGTGGTGACCCCCAGCGACGGGTCGTCGACCGATTACGTCAAGGACTGGCGGCAGCTGCGCAAGGCCGCGGACCCCCGGTTCGCCTTCGGCTACGGCTTCGGCTCTGACATCACCGGCTTCTCCAAGCAGGGTCCCCCGCGCAATCCGGATGAGAAGAACGATGTCGACTATCCGTTCCGTGGTCTCGGCGGCGCCCTCGTCGACCGGCAGCGCAGCGGTGAGCGGCTCTACGACGTCAACACCGGCGGGGTCGACCACTACGGCCTCTATCCCGACTGGATCGAGGACGGCCGGATCGTGGCCGGGCGTGATGGACCAGCCTTCACTGCCGACGTCGAGCGGGCCGTCGAGGCCTACCTTCAGATGTGGGAGCGCGCGGTCGGGGTCCCGGGTAACGCCTGCCGTCGGGACGTGGCCGATCTCACCGGCAAGCGGGTGAGCCGGGTCAGGGTCGGCATGACTGTGGAGCGCGTCCTGCTGGCGCTGGGCCAGCCGCGCAGTCGGGACCGCCGTACGCTGACGTTCTGCGGTGAGCAGGGCTCCGTCGCGGTGCGCATCGGTGACGACGGCCGGGTTCGCTCGGTCCGCGCGGCGAGGGGATGACGATGGGTCGTACATCGAGATGGCACGCCCTGTGCGCGCTGACGGTGACGGCGATGATCGCTCCGGTCGCTGCGGCGGCGGCGAGTCCCATGCGATCGCCCCGTTCGCCCGCACCGATGGCGTGCAAGAAGGTCTCGCCCGACGGCCGTGAGCTCAGCTGCGCCGTAGCGCTGCCCGCCGGAGTCAAGGTGCGCTCGGCGAACGTGCGCGTGCTGCTGCCGGCCGACTACGCCAGGACCAAGCGGCCCTATCCGGTCGTGTTCATGCTGCACGGCGTGGGAGACGACGAGACGGCGTGGACCAACCCACAGCGTGGCGATCTGGCTCGACTCACCGCCTCCTGCCGCGCGATCTTCGTGATGCCCGACGGCGGCAGCGGCCCGGTCGCGGGCTGGTACTCAGACTGGGTGGACAACTCGTTCCAGTACGAGACCTTCCACACGCGGGTGCTCCCGGCAGCGATCGACGCCACTTTCCGCACTACGGGCAAAGGGCGACGGGCGGTGGCCGGGATGTCGATGGGCGGCTTCGGTGCGCTGAGCTACGCCGCTCGGCATCGCGGCCTGTTCAAGGCTGCGGCCAGCTACTCCGGTTTCGTCGACACGATGTTCGGGGCTCCGGTGAGCGGTGAGTCCTATGACATCCAGGGGCAGAACCCAGTCTTCTCCCTCGGCACACCGAGTCGTCGGGTCTGGGGGACTCAGGGCAGCACGCCGGAGGTGTGGCGCGCGCACAACCCGTACGACCAGGCCGCCGCACTTGCGGGTGTAGCTGTCTTCCTGGCCAGCGGCACCGGCACGCCGGGCGGCCCGCAGGGGGACAACCCGGCCATGGCAGCCAACTACGGCAGCGAGTCCTATGTCGGCCACCTCAACGACCGGTTCGCCGCTCGCCTCCAGGAGGTCGGGGTGCCCTTCTCCGACGGTCGCTACCTCGGCGGATACCACGACTGGGTCTACTGGCGGGCGGCATTCACGGCGAGCTTGCCGGTGCTGATGCCGCCGGTGGCGGCTGCTTCCCGCGGTTGTGGGTCATAGCCGGCAGCAGTCCTGCGAGACTCTGCCCTGTGACGCACGCCGACCTGGACGCCTACCTGAGCGCGGAGCTGCTCGAGCAGCTCGGTGACGCGGTGACCGTGATCGGTCCGGACTGGCGTTACCGGTTCGTCTCTCAGCGCGCGGCGGTGATCATCGGCCGGTCGAGCGACGAGCTCGTCGGCGAGCACGTCTGGGAGGTTTTCCCGGATGTGGTCGGCACGCCGCAGCACGAAGCCTGCCTGCGGGCCATGACTGCGCGCACTGCCGAGCGACTGGTGTGGTACTTCGAGACCGTCGGCCGGTGGTATGCCCAACATGCGATTCCCGCGGGCGACGGGCTGTTGATCTTGGTCGACGACGTGACGGACCAGCACCGAGCGGAGCGTCGGGCCGAGCAGCTCGTCGAGGTGGGGGAGGAGCTGGCCCGCGCCACCACGCTCGAGGAGCTCAATGCGACCTTCGTCGGCCGCATCTTCCCGATCGTCGGCGCGGCTGGCGGCACGATCGTCCTGGCGGACGAGGCCCACGGGGTCTTGCGGGCCCTGGGCTGGGAGGGCATGGACGCGGAGGTGCGCTCCGCCTGGCGGGAGTTCTCCATCGACTCGCCGGTGCCGAGTGCGGAGGCGTACCGCTCGGGAGCGCCGGTGCTTGTCGACGATGTGGCGACGCAAGCCGACCGATACCCCGAGATCGCCACGATCATGGCCCGGCTGGGCCGCAACGCGATCGCCGCCGTACCGCTGATGAGCGCCAACGTCCGACTGGGAGCAGTCACCGCCACGTTCCTCGGCGACCACAGCCTGGACGCCGGGGACACGCAGTTCTTCGTGACGGCGGCGGCCATGACAGCGCAGGCTCTGCTGCGACTCCGCCTGCTGGAGGCGGAGCGGGAGACCATCGCCTCCCTGCAGCGGAGCCTGCTGCCCAACGCGGTGCCCGCTGTGGACGGCATCGAGATCGCCGTGCGGTACGTCCCCGCTGAAGCCACCAA
Source organism: Mycobacteriales bacterium (assembly GCA_035536235.1). Taxonomy (GTDB): domain Bacteria; phylum Actinomycetota; class Actinomycetes; order BP-191; family BP-191; genus DATLNF01. The sequence continues at coordinate 12,454 of DATLOQ010000169.1, read as the reverse complement.
CAACGTGGGGGGCGACTGGTACGACGTGGTGCGTCTCGCTGCTGGGGCGGTGGGGATCGTGATGGGTGATGTCGAGGGTCACGACCTCAACGCGGCTGCTCTCATGGGTCTGGTCCGTAGCGCCGTCCGGGCCTACGCGCTGGAGGGCCAGCCGCCGGCTGTGATCATCAGTCAGACCAACACGTTCCTCGCCAGCCTCGACCACGACCGGATCGTCACGATCTGCTACGCGCAGCTGCACCCGCTCGAGCGGCTCATCACCGTGGTCAGTGCCGGCCACCCAGGAATCCAGGTGGTGGTGGGTCCTGACTGCGAGCCCTTCGAGGTGCCGAGTGACATCGGACCTCCGCTGGGGGTGTTCGACTCTGGCCGGCATTGGCCGGAGACGACGAGCACCCTTCCGCCGAAGTGCACGATCGCTACCTTCACCGACGGACTCGTCGAGAAGCGGTACGAGGACATCACCGAGGGCCTGGAACGCGTCCGGGGCACGTTGATGACGCACTGCGGTGACGAGCCCGAGATGATTGCCGATGCGTTGCTCCTCGAGCGCGGTGAGGGGGGCTACGACGACGTTGCGTTGCTTGTGGGCAGGCTCAATGGCGACCCCGACCAGTCTCGCCAGCTCACCCGCCGATTGCCGCCGACGCCCGCGTCGGTGTTCCTTGCCCGCCGTTTCGCCTCGCAGCTCTTCCGCGAGTGGGACGTGGCTGCGGAGATCGTGCAAGCAGCCGAGCTGGTCGTCAGCGAGCTGGTCACCAACGCCGCCCGGCACAGCGAGGACGCCCTCGAGGTCCGGCTCTCCTGCAGTCAGGAGGTGCTCCGCATCGAGGTGGTGGACAGCAGTCACCGGACGCCGGCCGAGCTCCCCTTGATGGAGGACATCGCCGCGGAGGCCACCGGTGGTCGCGGCCTGCCCCTCGTCGCGGCCATGTCGACCCGCTGGGGGGTGGACTCCGACGGGCTCAGCAACCGGGTGTGGGCGGAGTTCGACCTGCCGTGATGTTCTGGCGCCGGGTTGGTGTGCCGGGTCTCGCTCTCGCCGCCGTCGCTGCCGGGTACGGCCTGGGCGCCACCCCTGCGCGCCCGCCGGCCGCGGCTGACATCGCCCGGTCCAGTGCTGACTCTGCTTCGGCGTCCCCGCAGCCGAGAAGAGTGCCGGGCCCGCCGTTGCCGCCCCCGGTCCCGGTCCCGCCAGCAATTCAGGCGCCGATGCCGGCCGCCCCAGCTCGCCCGCAGACGCCGCCGTCCGTCGTCACCGTGCGGTACCGCGTTGAGGTGCGCACGGGTGGCGAGGCAGTTCAGAACTTTGCCGGCATCGTCGATCAGACACTCACCGACGCCCGCGGGTGGCGCCGGGCTCGGTTCAGGCTGGTCCGGGACGACGCCGCGCCGTACACCGTGATCCTCGCGGAGGCAGCCGAGGTCGACCGGCTCTGCCTCCCGTACGACACCTTCGGGAAGTACTCCTGCCAGAACGGCCCCGTCGTGGCCATCAACGCCGACCGCTGGCGCACGGCCACCCCCAAGTGGACCGGCGACTTGGCGACCTACCGGCAGATGCTGATCAACCACGAGGTCGGTCACCTGCTCGGGCAGCATCACCCCGCGGCGCCCCAGTGCGCCGTCCCAGGCCGGCCGGCGCTGCTGATGTCGCAGCAGAGCACTGAGCTCAACGGCTGCCTGCCCAACCCCTGGCCCAGAGGCGAGGAGATCGCCCGAGCCGCCCGGCACGACGAGCCGCTCGCGCCGCCGTACGCCGACTAGCGCTGGGCCAACGTCACGACATCGATCCTGGGGAGAGCTACGCCCCGATCCAGCCTTGCGAATGGGGCGCAACTCTCCCCAGGATGCCACTCGACGTGCATCCGACAAACGGGGGGTATCCGCGTGGTCAACATCCGCAACGTGCTGCTGTGGCTGCACATCCTGGTGGCGATGGTCACACTCGGCCCGCTGATCCTGTTCGACGTGCTCGGTCCCGCCGCGATCCGGGCGGGCAATGTCGGCGCGGTGCGGGCCATCCACTCCTGGGCGGGGCGACTCGGGCCGATGACGGTCCTGATCGCCGTCATCGGGTTGATCCTCGTGTTCCGCGACGGTGATGACATCTTCAAGATCAGCGACGGCTGGATCCTCGGCGCCGTCGCGATCTACGTGACGATGGTCGTCAACGGGGTAGCCATTCTGGGCACAACTCTTGGGCGCGCTGCGACGCGCCTGGAGGCGGGCGAGAGCACCGCGGCGGAGCTGTCGCGGCTCTACCTCTTCGGCGCCCTGAACATCGTGCTGTTCTGCGTGATCCTGTGGCTGATGGTGGCCAAGCCCGGCCTGGGGTGAGCGTCAGCGTCGCCTAGGAGCGCGCGGCGGCCCCGTCCCTACGGCGACGGCGGACTGTGCCATCTCCTGGGCCGGCGAGCTGGCGGAGCACCGACACCTCCTCCACTGAACCCGCGCGCTCACGTGTCATAGAAGACACCTGAGGGCGCAGGGTCGCTTCTGGCGTTGTCCACAGATGTGCTGTGCCGCCGTTCGAAGTGCTCAGCCGGCGCCACCGTAGGTGCATGACTACTGACGCGTTTCCGGTGCTGCGGCTCTCCGGCCCGGCCGACTGGCTCCAGGCCCTGCCCTATCTTTTCGGCTTCCCGCCGAGGCAGAGCCTGGTGGTGCTCTGTCTCGGCGGCAGCAACGGCAAACGGCTGACCTTCCACCTCCGGGTGGACCTCCCTAGGCCGGCGGATCGGGGGGCGTTGGTGGACCACCTCGCGGAGGTCCTGGGCCGGCAGAGCTTCGAGGACCTGCTGGTCGTGATCTGTCGCGACGAGCCTGGTCCTCCTGACGACGACGACCGGGCACTGTGGGCGCTGCTGTCCGAGCGCGTGTCGATTTCGGGGAGGGCGATCGACGCCCTCGTGGTGCGCGCGCATCGCTACTGGTCGCTGGTGTGCACCGACGCTCGATGTTGTCCAGTGCAGGGCAGTGCTGTGCCGACGGTCGAGGACTCCGCACGGATCCCGGCAGAGCTCGTGCTACGCGGCTGTCAGGCCCACGAGTCGCGGGACGACGTTGTCGCCGAGCTGGCGCCGCTGCCCGGCCCGGCCCGCGTGCTCCTGGCTCAGCGGTGCCAGGCGGCGGACGACGCGGTGTTCGCCGAGGACGCGGAGCCGTCCGGCTGGAGTCCGGCCTGGGTTGAGGCAGCGGTACGACGATGGGCTGACCTCCTCGACGGCCCGGTCTCGACTGCGCCGATCGATCCTGACCTGGGGGCCGCCCTTGTCGTACCGCTGACGCACCTGACCTTGCGCGACTGCGTGGCGGGGGTGTGCTTGTTGCGGCGAGAGCGGGCCCGACCCGTGCTACGCGAGCTGGTACGCCGGCTGCCCGAGGAGTGGGTGCCCGCACCGGCCACGATCCTGGGCTTGCTTGAGTGGGCCGACGGAGATGGCCTCCGTGCCGGCATCGCACTCGACCGCGCGCTCGAGGCCGATGCGGCGTACTCCTTCGCCAGGCTGCTCGCTCAAAAACTGCAGGCTGGAATCCGGCTGCCTGACGACATGGTTCGAGCAGTCACCGCGATGGCGACACCAACGGTCACCGCCCCCGCAGTCCGCCGGTCCAGGCGGGCGCGGCAGGGAGGGCGGTCGGACAACCGGCGTTGAGCAGCTGGCGTACGAGACCAGGCGGGAGTGCATTGACACCGACCGGCCTGTGTCGTGTATCCGACAGCGAGCGCGACAAGGTGTGGCGGAGCGGACGCCGAACCGTTGACCGGTGAGCTCGGTCTTACGCCGATTGCTGGCCGCCCTGGCGGTCGGATCCACGATGCTCGTGACCGTCCCCGCCCGCTCGGCGCCCCCGGCACGATGGGAGTTTCTCGGCCCGCGCAACATCGGCGGGCGCGTCAACGACCTGGTCATCGACCCGCACACCCGCCGGCTGTATGCCGCGACGTCCGGCGGCGGGGTCTGGACGAGTGCTGACGGCGGCCTGCGCTGGCGCACCGCGTGGGGGCGCGCCATGCCGGCTGCGGTGGGCGCGCTCGCGGTGGCGCGGTCGGGCGCTATATATGCGGGCACCGGCGAGGCATTTCCCGGCAACGGCAACGCGACCTATGGGGGTAACGGCGTTTACCGCAGCGACGATCACGGTCGAAGCTGGCGGCACCTCGGCCTCTCCAGCAGCGAGCGGATCGGCCGTATCGCGATCGACCCGCGGGACAGTGATCGCGTGTTCGTTGCCGCGACGGGGCCCGGTTTCCGGGCCGGGGGAGGGCGCGGCCTGTGGCGATCCATAGACGGTGGGCGTCGGTGGACCCTCGTGTTGCCCGGGGACAACTCCACGACCGGCGCAGTGGACGTGGTCATCGATCCGGCAGACCCGCGTCGGATGTTCGCCACGATGTGGGACCGCGTACGCCAGCCTGACCACCGTGCGTACTTCGGAGTCGGCTCCGGGCTCTTCCGCTCGGTGGACGGCGGTGCGACATGGAGGCGTATCGGCCTGCCCTACTTTGCGCCCAACCCCGGTCTTGGTCGGATGGCGGTGGAGATCGCGCCGTCGGATCCCCGACGGGTCTACGTCGTCGCCTCCTCGGTCAATGGCGCGAACGGCGGCTTCTACGTCTCCTCCGACGGCGGCGACACCTTCCGACCGCAGCCGGGGGCGGTGCTCGCCGACAGCACGCTCTACACCGGTGCGCACTTCGGTCGCATCTCCGTCGACCCGCGTAACCCGGACCACGTGCTCGTAGGTCTCGTGTCGTTGCTGGAGACCACGAGCGCCGGTGCCGCGTGGACCGTGCACTCCCACAACAAGCTGCACGTCGACCACCAGGCGTTCGTGTGGGATCCGGCCAATCCGGACCGGTGGTGGGTGGGCGGCGATGCTGGCGTGTTCCGCACCGACGACGCCGGGGACTCGTTCTCGCCGGGCGTGGATCAGCCGTGGACCCAGCTCTACTCGGTCGACGTCGCTGAGACCGATCCTCGTCGAGTGGTGGGCGGCGGCCAGGACACCGGGGAGCTGCGCTCCTGGGACGAGGACGGACAGCCGACGTCTCAATGGGAGGACATCAGCGGCGGCACCGACGGCATGGTCATGCGGATCGACCCGACCGACGAGAACGTCGTCTACATGTGCGCCCAATACGGCTGGTGCCAGGTGAGCTACGACGGCGGAAACACAGCGCGCCGCTTCGACGACCAAGTCATCGGCCCGATGAAGAACTGGGTAGCCCCGTTCGAGCTCCACCCGCGGGTTCCCCACGTCGTCTACACCGCCAGCGAGTTCGTGCATCGCTCGACAGATCAAGCCCGTACGTGGGAGGTCATCAGCCCGCGACTGACCGGACCCCCGGGGCGCGAGACCAACGGCTTCTTCTACCGTTACGGGTCAGTAACCACCCTGGCACCGGCTGGCGACGAGCTCGGCACAATCTACGCTGGCACAGACGATGGTCGGGTCTGGGTCACCCGCGACGACGGCGCGTCGTGGAAACAGCTGACTGGACTCCCCACCCTGTGGGTCAACCGGATCCGAGTGGACCCCCGCGACCCGAGTGGGCGGACGGCCTACGTCGCCCTGTCCGGGCTGCGCGTCGGGGACGCGACCCCGTACCTCTACCTCACTCGCGACGGCGGTACGACGTGGACGAGGGTCTCCCAGGCGCTGCCGCCCGGACAGGTCAACGACGTCGCGTTCGTCTTCGGCCGGGTGCTGGTGGCCACCGATACCGGCGTGCTGGCTTCCCGGAACTTGCGGACGTGGACGCCGGCGGCACCGGGGTTGCCGCTGACACCAGTCACCGAGCTGCGTCTCCTGTCCAGCACCCCCACGCTGTACGCATCGACGTTCGGGCGCGGCACCTGGCGGGTGCGCCTCCAGCGATGACCTGGCTTACGTGCTGATCGACTTGCCCGTCGAGCGCAGGTCCTCGCACCCTTGGACAACGCGCGCAGCCATGCTCGCCTCGGCGGCCTTGCCGTAGGAGCGTGGGTCGTAGACCTTCTTGGACCCGACCTCGCCGTCGACCTTGAGCACGCCGTCGTAGTTGCTCAGCATGTGGCCGGCGATCGGGCGGGTGTAGGCGTACTGCGTGTCGGTGTCGATGTTCATCTTGATGACGCCGTAGTCGATCGTCTCGCGGATCTCCTCGAGGAGCGAACCGCTGCCGCCGTGGAAGACCAAGTCGAAGGCCGCCGCCTCGCCGTACTTGTCCGTGACCGCCTGCTGACCGTCGCGCAGGATCGTCGGTCGCAGCTTGACGTTGCCGGGCTTGTAGACGCCGTGCACGTTGCCGAAGGTCGCGGCGAGGATGTAGCGGCCGCGGTCGCCGGTGCCCAGCCGTTCGGCCACCGCCAGCATGTCCTCGGGAGTCGTGTAGAGCTTCTCGTTGGGGACGCCCTCGTTGTCGACTCCATCTTCCTCGCCACCGACTACGCCGGCCTCGATCTCGAGGATGACGTCCATCGCTGCGCACTCCTCCAGGAGCTGCTCGGCGATCGTCAGGTTCTCCTCGAGCGGCAGCGCTGAGCCGTCGAACATGTGGCTCTGGAAGAGCGGGCCCTGACCCGACTTGTGACGCTCTGCGGATTCGGCCATCAGCGGGCGCATGAACCCGTCGAGCTTGTCGGCCGGGCAGTGGTCGGTGTGCAGGGCGATGTTGACGCTGTAGCGCGCGGCGACCCGCCGGGCGTAGTCCGCCAGTGCCGCGCCACCGAGGGCCATGTCCTTGACCCGCTGGCCGGAGAGGAACTCCCCACCGCCCGTGCTGACCTGGATGATCCCGTCGCTCTCCGCCTCGGCGAATCCGGCGAGGGCGGCGTTGAGGGTGGACGACGACGTGACGTTGATCGCCGGGTAGGCGTAGCGCCCGGCCCGCGCGGCGTCGAGCATGGCGCGGTAGGTCTCAGGGGATGCGATGGGCACGTCGTTCCTCTCGGCCGGGTCCGGGCGTCGATCAGGCTAGCGCGGCGCGCGGAGGAGCGGAACATGCGGCTTCCGGCACGCTCAGAGCTCGCCGGGCCGGCCCTGCTCGGCGAGGAAGCGCTCGAGCTCAGCACCGATCTCGTCCGCCGTCGGCAAGGTGCTCCCGTCCGCGAGGAGCGACCGGCCGCGGCCCGCGACGAAGGCGTCGTACTGCTCCTCGAGTGCATGCACGATGGTCGCCACCTCGTCGGATTGACCGACCTGCTCGTCGATGAGCCGGCGGGTCTCGACCGCCGCCTCGGCGAGCGCAGCGGTGGGCAGCACGAGGCCCGAGATGCGCGACACGGACTGCAGCAGCATCTCGGCGGCGGCCGGGTACTCGGCCTGCGCGACGTAGTGCGGCACGTGCACCGCGAAGCCCGCCGCGTCCCGGCCCGCCTGCCCCAGCCGGTACTCGATGAGGTGGCCGGCCGCGCCCGGCACCTGGACCGCCGCCACCCACGGCTCGAAGCTGGCCACGATCTCCGGGCGGCTGGCGTGCGCGATGACCCCGACCGGTCGGGTGTGCGGGACTCCCATCGGGATGGCGTTCAGCCCGATGGAGAGCCGGATGTCGAGCTCCTCGGCGAGCAGGCGCACCGCGCCGACGAACCGCTCCCACTGGTAGTCCGGCTCTGGACCGGTCAGCACGAGGTACGGCGTACCTGCGTCGTCCGTCAAGGCGAGGACGGCGAGCTCGGGCGCCTCGTAGCTCTCCCAGTGGTCCTCGACGAAGACCATCGGCGGCCGTCTGGCGCGGTAGTCGAGCAGCTGGTCGACATCGAAGGTCGCCACCTTGCTCGACTCACCCGAGGCGAACAGGTGCGCACGCGCGAGCTGGCGGGCCGCCCCGGCGTCGACGAACCCGTCGAGGGCCTGCACGAGCACCGGCCGGCCCAGGTCGGGCAGGTCGGGCTCGAGCTGGTAGAGCTCGCGCGGGTCCAGCGGCACGGGGATCTCCGGTTGCTACGTGGCGAACAGGCTTGGCACCATCGTCCCATGACTACGTGGCGCGAGTTCTGCGACGCTGCCCCTGATCTGGCCGCGCTGGCCGAGTCCCGACTGACGGCGCACAAGCACCTCACGATGGCCACCATCCGCCGCGGCGGTGCGCCGCGAATCAGCGGCACTGAGGTCACGTTGCGATCCGGGGAGATGTGGCTGGCTGGGATGAACGGCGCTCGGCGCTTCGATGACCTGCGCCGCGATCCGCGGGTGGCAGTCCACAGCGCATCCGAGGATGCCGACTCATGGACCGGCGACGCGAAGGTCGCCGGCGTCGTGAGCCAGACCCGCGCGCCCTCGGACTTCGCCGCTTTCGCGGAGGACCCGGAGCAGCCACCGGCGACTGATGCGTTCGAGCTGTTCCGGGTCGACATCACCGAGGTGGTCGTCGTCCGTCTCGGCGAGGCGAAAGACCACTTAGTCATCGACAGCTGGCGAGCCGACCGCGGCCGCAAGTCGTTCCGACGGTGACCGGCACTAGGGGAGCGGGCGCCGGCCCAGGAAGCCGAGGTCGCTTCGGTGGTACCAGCCGAGGTCGACCTCCCCCTCGACCCAGCACAGCAGGACCGACTCACCGTCGAGCTCGGCCGGGAAGTCCAGCAGGAGCGGCGCGATGCCCTTCACCTGCACATCTCCGTCGGCGAGCGCCGACAGCAGCTCGTCCAGGCGGGCCTGCGCGGCCTTGAGCTCGGGGAGCCCACCGAGGTCGGTCGGCGGCCCGCCCTGCAGCGACATCTGCAGCTCCGCGGTGTCCGCCCGCAAGGCGACGATCTCGGCCAGGGAGGGCTGCAGCGAAGCGAGCCGCAGCCGGGCCTGGGCGACCGAGTAGAGGGTGGGCACATCGACACCGTACGACGCCGCGCCGGCGACCTCCGAGGATCCAGGAACTGATGGAGCCCGACCGGCGTACGGCGACCTCGGTTTCAGGTAGCCTGGCCTGGCGTCGATAAGGCGTGTGTCGACCCGCTCATGGCCCCCGGACCCAACCCTGTCGCTACGAGCGACGCAGCGCCGTGAGGCGACCTGGCGGAATCGGCACTCAGCAGCCCCGGACGTTCGCGTCCGGGGCTGCTGTGCTGACCAGGGCTGCTAGCCGTGGTGGGAGGAGCCGGAAACTGGGCTGAGTGTCGGCTCAGTCGGCGGGAGCGGCGGTACGCCGACCCGCCGTGAGTCGGGAGTAGAGCTCCCCGGAGTCGGTGTCCGCGTCCGCCAGCGCGGCCCGGAGCAGCTGCAGGGCGCTTCGGGTGAGGGCGTCTGCGTCGTCGGCCGACAGCGACAGCTCAGTCGCCACCCCGTCGGTGCCCTCGCCGAGGCCGAAGGCGACGACGGCCGCGGCCCGCTCGGCCTGCGGCAGCGCCGCTAGCGCCTCACCGAGACGCTGGAGCAGCTCCGCCTCAGCCGTCGACGCTGTGGGGGCGGCCACCCCGTCCGCCACCTCGGACGGCACGGGCCGCAGGCGGGGCGGTCGGGAGGCGGTCATGGCGCCTTCCTACACTGCCGCGGCCCGCTCCGCAGTGCGGCCGAGTGGTCGCGCCGCGACCAGGCCCGTAGGCAGCGAAGCGTCAGGCGTATTCGGCAGGCGCCAGGTGATGGTGCTGTCACCTGCTGGCAATCCGGTCGCGTCCCCAGCCGCGGCTTGGGATGATCCAGGAATCATGCCCTCTCACGTCTTCGAGGAGTCGGCCTCGCGACGGGCGGGCTGGCGGCTGATCCGTGCGCTGCTGCGTGACGTCCGACCCGAGCTCATGCGTGGGGTCGCCGCCGGGGTCAGCTGGCAGGCGGCGGCGGCACTCGCTCCACTTGCCGTGGCGCAGATCGTCGACGACGGCCTGATCGGGGGTGACCTTCGAGCGGTCGGAGTCTGGTCTGCGGTGCTGGTCCTGCTGGCGGGTGCCGAAGCCTATGCGTCGCGCACCCGCCACAAGAATGCCGTCACTCTCTTCGCCCGCACCGGAGCGACGGTGCGGAACCGACTGCTCGACCGTGTGCAGCATCTCGACGCGGCCTTCCACGACCAGGTCTCGCCGGGATCGCTGCTTGCCCGCGCGACGAGCGACGCCGAGCACATGGCCCGCCTCGTCGACCACATCCCGCACTCGATCGGCTTCCTCGCCTCCATCTTCGTCATCACTGCCTTGCTCGCCACGGTCGACCTCGTGGTGGCCGCAGTGGTGGTGGGCTCGATGGGGCTGCTCGTCGTGGTCGTGACGTTGGGCGCCCGTCCGCAACGCGACCGGGCTGCCGCGCTGCAGGAGTCGATCGCCCATGCGACGGTCGGCGCGGAGGAGACCCTGGCCGGCTTCGCGGTGATCAAGGGACTCGGCGCCGAGCGCGCGCAGGGCGCTCGCATCGAAGCCGCTGCTGCCGACGTACAAGTCAAAGGTCTCGCCGCGAACCGGCTCGACGCAGTGCTCGACTCGCTGCTCCAAGTGCTCCCCGCGCTCAGTCTGGCCGCCGCGCTCGCAGTGGGCGGGCGCCGCACTATCGACGGTCGCATGACCCTCGGCGAGCTGCTCGCGGCGCTCACTTACGTCGGGCTGCTGGTGTGGCCCATGCGAGTCGTCGGAGAGCGTGTCGGCACGGTGCAGAAGGGATTGGCCTCGGCGCAGCGCCTGGCCGCGGTCTACGACGCGGTGCGCACCGTGCAGGACCCTGCTGAGCCGGACGCCCTGCCCCCGGCTGCTGGCGCACTCGCGATCGAGCTGCACCGGGTGCGATTCGGCTTCCGCGGTGGTCCAGCGGTCATCGACGACGTGAGCATTCACGTGCCGGCCGGAGCTCGGGTCGCGATCGTCGGGTCGACGGCGTCGGGCAAGTCGACACTGCTGCAGCTCATCGGCCGGGAGTACGACGCCGACGCAGGTCGCGTCAGCCTGGGCGGCATCGACGTACGCGAGCTGGCGCTGACTGACGTACGACGTCGGGTGGCCCTCGTCGGGCACGACCCGGTCCTCTTCGCCGGCACGGTCGCCGAGAACATCGCTTTCGCCCGCCCCACGGCTGGGCGCCGTGAGGTGGAGCGAGCGGCGCGAGTGGCCGCCGCCGAGGGCTTCATCACGCGCTTGCCCCAGGGCTACGACACGATGCTGGGTGAACGTGGCATGACGCTCTCGGGCGGGCAGCGCCAGCGGATCGCCATCGCCCGGGCGCTGCTCGCCGCGCCTGCGGTCCTGCTGCTTGATGACGCGACATCGGCTCTAGACGCTGAGACCGAAGCTGCGGTGATCGCGGCCATGACGGCCGAGCAGCGCGACGCCACCATCGTGGTGGTGACCCATCGGCCGGCCACCCTCGCCCTCGCCGACAGCGTGCTCCTGCTCGTCGCCGGCCGCGTCGTCGGGCAGGGGCGGCACGCCGACCTGCTCGCCACGCACGCTGGGTACCGCGAGGTGCTCGCCCATGCCCACGTGGAGCACGATCTGCTCGACGCTGTGCACGACCCGATCGAGGACGTGCCGGACGCCGCAACGACGTCCGCGGTGCCGACATGAGCCTGCCCGTCCTGCAGCGTGCAGAGCTTCGCGGCCATCTCGGCGCACTGCTGCGCCCCCACCGGAGGACCTTGCTGCTGCTCTCCGTGGCGGTGCTGTTCTCGGCAGCGGCGCTGGTGGCGTCACCGCTGCTGATCCGCCATGCGATCGACGACGGTGTGCGGCGCGGTCAGTCGCGACCGGTGGACATGGCAGCGGGAGCACTGGCCGTGCTGGCCGTCGTCGGCGGGTTGCTGAGCTGGTGGCGGGTCCGGCTCTCCGGCGTGGTCGCCGAGGGCGTCCTTGCGAAGCTGCGCACGCAGAGCGCACAGCGGGTCCTCCACCTCTCCGTGGGTGACCTGCGCGGCACTACGCGCGGTGACCTCGTCACGAGACTCACCAGCGACATCGAGGTGCTCTCCGACGCTCTGCGTCAGGGCGTGCCGAGGGTGGTCCAGGCGGTGTCGCTGCTCGCCGTCTCCGTCACCGTGCTGCTGGTCGTGTCGCTGCCGCTGGCCGCCGTCGGTCTGATCGGGCTGCTGGCCGTGTGGATCCGCGCTCGACGGCTGGTCCGACGTATCACTCCGGTCTATGCGAGCTATCGCACGCGTCTCAGCGACGCACTCGGCATGATGAGCGAGACGGTCTCCGGGGTGCGCATCGTGCAGGGCGCGGGCCGCATGCGGGACAGAGCCGAGGACTACCGGGCCATCAATGACGACGTGCAGGGCTCGCTGCTCGGCATGATGCGCCTGCGCAACCGCTTCTACCCCCAGCTGATCCTCTTCCAGGCCGGCTCGACGCTCGCCGTCGTCGTGACCGGGACGCTGCTCGCCCGGTCCGGCCGGGCCACCGTCGGCACCGTCACTGCTGCGGTTCTCGCGGTCGTCGCGGTCTACAAGCCCGTGGAGGAGCTCGCGGACTGGCTCGACGAGCTCAGCGGGGCAGCCGCTGCGCTGGGCCGCGTGGCGGGGCTGCTCGACCTCACCGCTGCGCTGCCGGAGTCGTCGTCA
>DATLOQ010000168.1:0-25977 GCA_035536235.1 Mycobacteriales bacterium | reverse complement strand
GGTGTCGGCCTCGTCGTCCTGCTCATCGGCGTTGTTCTCGGGGGAGTGCGGCCGGGCATCGGCACCTTCGCCAACATCGCGCTGATCGGCGTTGTCGCCAACCTGCTGCTCGACGCGGGGTGGCTAGCGGGGGTCGACAGCCGGTCGTTCCTGCTGCGCGCCGGCGTGCTCGTCACGGGGGTCGTCGTCATCGGCTTCGGCGGCGCCCTCTACATCGGCGCGCACCTCGGCGCCGGCCCGCGGGACAGTCTCATGGTCGCGCTGCATCTGCGCACCGGGTGGTCGGTAGGCCTAGCGCGAACGGCCGTCGAAGCGGTGGCGCTCGCTGTGGGCCTGGCGCTCGGCGGCCCGTTCGGGGTCGGCACCGTGGTGTACGCCGTGGGCATCGGCGCTGCGGTGCAGACCTGGTTCCGCCTCCTGGGCCTCACTCCCTCTCGGCTGCCCGAGACCACCGGCGAACCGATCTAGACCCGTCCGTCGACAGGGAAGTAGCGTCATTGCCCGTCGACCGTGGGGGAGTTCTGTTATGCGCCGTGCCAGCTCGATCGTTGCCGCTCTCGCGTGTGTCGCAATCGGCGGGGGAGGCATCGCCGCCGCACCTGCCGCGGCCAGCCCGGTGGTGGTGCCGGCGAGCCAGATCACTCTGCGTGCACCAGCCGGTGCCGACGTCGGGACCGTGCTGTTCTCCGAGCGTGACGGTCAAGTGCACGTCCGCGTCCGAGCGAGCGGGCTCACGCCAGGATTCCACGGCTTCCACGTCCACTCCGTCGGCCAGTGCGACGGGTCCACCACTCCGCCGTTCACCTCTGCGGGCGGCCACTGGAGCCCCGACTCGGCGGCGCACGGCGCTCACGACGGTGACATGCCGCCGCTGTTCGCCAACGCCGACGGAGCCGTCACAGAGGACTTCGTCACTGATGCCTTCACGGTGGCGGCACTGCGAGACAACGACGGAGCGGCGGTGATCGTGCATGCCGCACCCGACAACCTGGGCAACATCCCGGCCCGCTACAGCTTCACCAACGCCGACGGGTCCACGGGCACCGGACCTGACGCCGCGACGAAGGCCACGGGCGACTCCGGTGCGCGCGTCGCGTGCGGTGTGCTGTCGACCGCCAGCAGCGGACCTCAGTACGTCAACAGCACCCGGGGCCGTACCGCGCGCGCAGCACTGCGCACCGCCGCCGGAGCCGCCGCCGGGCTGGTGCGCTTCAGCCCGGTCGGCACCGACCGCGTGCACGTGAGCGTCGATGCGAGTGGTCTGACCCCCGGCTTCCACGGATTCCACGTGCACTCGGTTGGCCAGTGCGACGGGACGACCCCGACCCCGTTCAGCTCGGCCGGAGGTCACCTCGGCGCAGGCGGCAGTGACCACGGCAAGCACGCCGGTGACATGCCGGCTCTGTTCGCCAACGCCGATGGCAGGGCACGCGCTGAGTTCGACACCGACGCGTACACCCTCGCCCAGGTGCTCGACGCCGACGGCGGGGCGTTGGTCATCCACGCGGCTCCGGACAACCTGGCCAACATCCCGACCCGCTACTCGTTCACGAACGCCGACGGGTCCGCAGGCACCGGCCCCGACGCGGTGACCAAGGCGACCGGCGACTCCGGCGGCCGGGTGCTCTGCGGGGTGGTCGCAGTGCCGCCGCCGCCCGCCACAGTCGGCCTGCGGCTGGACTTCCCCGTGGTGACGGCGGGCAACACGCCGCTGCTGCTGTGCAGCGTCAAGGACGCAGCCGGCGCCGGCGCGCCCGACGTGGAGGTCACCTTCTTCGCCAAGCGGTACGGCGAGACGGCGTACACCCAGATCGGCAGCGGGTTCAGCGACGAGGCCGGGGCGGTCAGCCTGGTGGTGCGACCCGAGACGCAGACCGCCTACGTCGCCCGGGTGACCGGCTTGCCTGATGCCCGGGCCCTGGTCGCGGTCAATGCCCGGGTCACGGTCACCTCGCTCACCGGGGGACCGGTGGGGCAGGCGCCGTCGACCGTCGCCGGCCGAGTGCTCCCGGCCTACGTCGGCGCCCCCGTCGGCCTCGGGGTGATCACCGGCTCCGGCGCCGCTGCCCGCTACACCTACCTCGGCCAGACGACGACGACCGCCGGCGGGGAGTTCCGGATCACGGCGAGCTTCCCGGCCGAGACGTCGGCGTACATCGTCTACGTCTCCGCGCGCCACGGCACCCGCCGTGGCTCGACGTCTCGTGACCTGACCGGCAGGTAGCCCTGCCAATCTGGTAGCCTCATCGACTGACCGGTCGGACCTCAGGGTTCGGCAACGCAAGTGGGAGCCCCGCTCCCCACCCGTTCGCCGCGAGGCAGCCGGGTCTCGGTCGGCATCACCCGGTGTGCTGCGTCTTCGACGCGGCGCACCGCAGGAGCGATGCCGTCCGCCGAAGCGGGGCCCTGCGAGCGCGATCGCGGGGCCTTTCGTCGTGAAGGGCGCTGCGACCGGTCAAGCCGTTGCCCGCAGCTCACCAGGAGGCCCCATCCGCGTCGAACCCCGCATCAACGATCGAATCCGCGTTCCCGAGGTGCGCCTCGTCGGAGCCGAGGGCGAGCAGGTGGGCATCGTGGCCATCGGCGAGGCTCTGCGCATCGCGCAGGAAGCCGACCTCGACCTCGTCGAAGTGGCGCCCATGGCCCGCCCGCCGGTCTGCAAGGTCATGGACTACGGCAAGTTCAAGTACGAGAACGCGCAGAAGGCTCGGGAAGCCCGCAAGAAGCAGATCCTGACGGTCATCAAGGAGATCAAGCTCCGGCCCAAGATCGATCCGCACGACTACGCGACCAAGCGCGGTCACGTGGTGCGGTTCCTCAAGGCCGGCGACAAGGTCAAGGTGACGATCATGTTCCGCGGCCGCGAGCAGTCGCGACCCGAGCTCGGCCTGAAGTTGCTGCGCCGCCTGGAAGAAGACGTCGCCGATCTCGGCTTCGTCGAGGCGCCGGCCAAGCAGGACGGCCGCAACATGATCATGGTGATGGCTCCGCACAAGAACCTGAAGATGCTCAGAGACGATGAGTCGAGCGCGGTCACCGCCGCTCCGGCACCCACCGAGGCCCCGGCCGAGGCATAGCACTCCCGCGCTCCACCCGACCCGAGGATTCCCGTCATGGCCAAGCAGAAGACGCCCAAGCCCAAAACACACAGCGGCACGTCGAAGCGGTTCAAGATCACCGGCTCCGGCAAGATCCTGCGCCAGCAGGCGGGCCGTCGGCACCTGCTCGAGCACAAGCCGAGCTCGTTGACCCGCGCGCTCGACGGCACCGTCGAGGTCGCGCCGGCTGACCGCAAGCGGATCAAGCGGCTGCTCGGCCGCTAACCGCACCTCGTCCGCTTCCGATCTGCACCACCTACCTCAAGGAGACTCGCCGTGGCACGCGTCAAGCGGGCAGTCAACGCCCAGAAGAAGCGCCGCGTCGTCCTCGAGCGCGCCAGCGGCTACCGCGGCCAGCGCTCGAGGCTGTACCGCAAGGCCAAGGAGCAGATGCTCCACTCGATGCAGTACTCCTACCGGGACCGGCGGGCGCGCAAGGGCGACTTCCGTCAGCTGTGGATCCAGCGCATCAACGCCGGCGCCCGCCTCAACGGGATGACCTACAACCGCTTCATCCAGGGTCTCAAGGCCTCCGGAGTCGAGGTCGACCGCAAGGTGCTGGCCGACCTGGCAGTCAACGACGCCGCAGCCTTCGCCGTCCTGGTCGGAGTAGCGAAGGCCAACCTCCCGAGCACCTCGGGCAGCACTGCTGCTTAGGCTGCGCTCCGATCTAGGCACCAGAGCGCGATGAGCACCACACCAGGCGGCGGGGCGGTCATCACGACCCCCCGCCACCCGCGCGGAGTGAAGGCACGCCGACTGCTCAAGCGAGCCTTCAGGTACGACGATCGGCTCTTCCTGGTCGAGGGGCCGCAGGGCGTCACTGAGGCCCTTGCCGAGCCCGAAGCGCTGCGCGAGCTCTTCGTCACCGAGGACGCGGCGAGACGGCTGCCCGCTCTCCTCGGCCGTGCCCGGGCTGCCGGCGTACCGGTGCATGTCACCAGTGGTGCGGTGATGGATCAGCTCACCCAGACGGTCACTCCCCAGGGGTTGGTGGGAGTCGCGAGGTTTCGTGACGTGGCGCTGGAGGCCGTTGGCCGCGGCGGCCCCCGGCTCGTCGCCGTGCTGGCCCAGGTACGCGACCCGGGCAATGCCGGCACGGTGCTGCGCTCCGCCGACGCCGCGGGCGTGGATGCGGTGGTGCTCACCGACTCCTCGGTCGATGCGTACAACCCCAAGTGCACCCGCGCCTCGGCCGGCAGCATCTTCCACGTGCCGTTCGTCGTGGGGGCGCCGGCAGCCGACACCGTCGCCGCTCTCCGCGAGGCCGGGATGCGGGTGCTGGCAGCGACGGCGCACGCCGAGACGACTCTGGACGAAGCCGACTTGGCGGGGCCGACCGCGTGGGTCTTCGGCAGCGAGGCGCACGGGGTGTCCGACGACGTGCTCTCGATCTGCGATGCTGCGGTCAAGGTGCCGATCTACGGCCGGGCAGAGTCGCTCAACCTGGCCACTGCTGCGGCCCTGTGCCTCTACGCTAGCGCCCGGGCCCAGCGTGGCAGGGAAGGAAGCCAGACGTGAGCGAGCGGACACCCGGCACGCTCGACCCTGACGACCTCCCCGACGGACTGCTCGTCGCCGATGCCGCCGGCCGAGTCGTCAGCCTGAACCGGGCAGGTGCTCGACTGCTCGGCCGGTCGAGCGACGACGCCACTGGTCGCCCCTACCGAGAGGTGATGCCACTTGCCGACCCCGCCGGCAACGACTGGTGGGCGTGCACCGACCCATACGCCGGGCTGAGCATCCGTACCGGACAGCCGGAGCGCCAGCTCACGCTGGTTGCCGGGTCGGACACCGCCGCACGGGACCTGTTGGTGACGGCGCGCCATGTCCGGTCCGAGGGACGGCTGGCTCGCCTGGTCGTCTCCTTTCGCGACGCGGCAGCCCGCGAGCGGGTCGACCGCAGCCGGGCTGACCTCATCTCGACCGTGGCGCACGAGCTGCGGTCGCCGTTGACCAGCGTCAAAGGCTTCACCGCCACGCTGCTGGCGAAGTGGGACCGCTTCAACGACGAGCAGAAGAAGGTGATGCTGCAGACGGTCAACGCGGACGCCGACCGGGTGACCCGGCTGCTCGCGGACCTCCTCGACGTCTCGCGGATCGACGCCGGGCGCCTCGAGCTGAGGCGCCAGGTGGTGGACGTGCCGACTGCTGTTCGACGCGCAGTGTCTGGCCGAGTCGCCGCGGGTGAGCCCGAGGACCGCTTCGTCCTCGACGTTCGGGGCGAGCTGCCTGAGATGTGGCTCGACCCCGACAAGCTGGACCAGGTGCTGAGCAACCTCGTCGAAAACGCCTTGAAGTACGGCGCGGGCACGATCACTGTCGTCGTGCATGGAA
This sequence comes from Mycobacteriales bacterium, assembly GCA_035536235.1. GTDB lineage: Bacteria > Actinomycetota > Actinomycetes > BP-191 > BP-191 > DATLNF01. The sequence continues at coordinate 20,542 of DATLOQ010000168.1, read as the reverse complement.
GCCCAGCCGGCGCAGATGTCCTCGTGAGCGACGAGGGGGAGGGCATCCCCGACGATATGCTGACGCGCGTTTTCGGCAAGTTCTGGCGCCAAGCCGGTGGGGGCCGGCGGCAAGGCACCGGGCTAGGTCTGTTCATCACCAAGGGCCTGATCGAGGCGCACGGCGGGCACATCACCGCGGGGCGCTCCGCGGCGGGCGGCGCAGAGTTCCGCTTTCACCTCCCGGCCGGGCTCCCGACGTATGAGACCTGAGGAGCTCCGCTCGCTGTGGCTGACTACGACCCCGTGACCAAAGCCGCCCTCGACCCGGCTGTCCTCGACGCCGCGCGGTCGGCGGCTCTCGCCGACTTCGCCGGTGCTGCCGATCTCGAGGCGCTGGCGCTCGCTCGCACCGCGCATCTGGGGGACAGGTCTCCGCTCGCCTTGGCCAACCGCGAGATCAAGGTCCTGCCCCCCCAGGCACGCAAGGACGCGGGGCAGCGAGTCGGCGGGCTGAAGGCGGAGCTCGACCTGGCGTACGCCGACCGCCGTGCGGCGCTGGAAGAGCAGCGCGACGCCCGTGCGCTCGTGGAGGAAGCGGTCGACGTGACCCTGCCGTGGGATCGTGCGCCGCGGGGGCACCGGCACCCGCTGACGCTGGTGCAGGAGAAGGTCGCTGACATCTTCACCGCCATGGGCTACGAGGTGGCCGAGGGCCCGCTGGTAGAGACCGAGTGGCACAACTTCGACGCGCTCAACATGCCGGCCGACCATCCCGCCCGGGCGATGCAGGACACCATCTTCCTGGATCCGCCAAGTGCCGGTCGGCTCCTCCGGACGCACACCTCGCCGGTGCAGATTCGCGCGCTCCTCGAGCGCGGCGCACCCTGCTACGTGGTGGCGCCCGGCCGGGTCGTGCGCAACGACCCGATCGACGCTACGCACTCTCCGGTCTTCCACCAGCTCGAGTGCCTGGCCGTCGACGAGGGCCTCACCATGGCCCATCTGCGGGGGACGATCGACGCCCTCTCGCAAGCGGTGTTCGGTGCCGGGATCATCTCGCGGCTGCGCCCGTCGTACTTCCCGTTCACCGAGCCGTCAGCCGAGGTAGACCTCGTCTGCTTCGTGTGCGGGGGGGCAGCCGACGGCTGCCGGACCTGCGCCGGCGAAGGCTGGATCGAGTGGGGTGGGTGCGGCATGGTGCACCCCCGGGTGCTGCGTGCCTGCGGCGTCGACCCCGAGCGCTACAGCGGCTATGCCTTCGGCATGGGCCTGGATCGACTGCTGATGTTCCGGCATGGCATCACCGACCTGCGTCACCTCTTCGAAGGTGACGTCCGGTTCGCCGAGCCGTTCGGCTCGGAGGTCTGACGTGCGGGTGCCCCTGTCATGGCTGCGTGAGCTCACGCCCGTAGCCGCCTCCGGCCGCGACATCGCCGAAGCGCTGATCCGGGCCGGCTTCGAGGTCGAGCAGGTCGAGCAGGTCGGCCACGATGTGCAAGGCGTCGTCGTCGGTGAGGTGACGCAGGTCAAGGAGCTGACGGAGTTCAAGAAGCCGATCCGAATCGTCTCGCTGCGCATGGCCGATGGCGACCGGTCCGTCGTGTGTGGCGCGCAGAACATCTCGGTGGGTGACCGGGTCGCCGTGGCGCTGCCCGGCGGACTGCTGCCCGGCGACTTCCGCATCACTGCGCGAGAGACCTACGGCCACGTGTCGGACGGCATGATCTGCTCGTCCCGCGAGCTCGGCATCAGCGACGATCACGGCGGCATCTTGGTGCTCGGTCCCGAGGCTCCGGTGGGTGCCGATGTGGCTGAGCTGCTCTCGCTGCGCGACGAGGTGCTCGACATCGCGGTGACCCCCGACCGCGGCTACGGCTTCTCCGTCCGGGGCATCGCTCGCGAAGTGGCGACGGCCTTCGCCGCAGAGCTCGACGACCCCGGGCTCGGCCCGGCACCCAGCGGCGGTCGAGGCGGCCATCCCGTGGTCGTCGACGACGTCGACGCCTGCACCCGCTACGTGGCTCGAGTGATTCGCGGGCTCGACCCGACCGCACCGAGCCCTCTGTGGCTGCAGCGCCGGGTGGCGCTGACCGGGATGCGACCCATCTCTCTCGTCGTCGACGTCACCAACTACGTCATGCAGGGCTTCGGCCAGCCGTTGCACGCCTTCGACGCGAACACGCTGCAGGGCGCGATCGTGGTCCGCGAGGCCCGAGAAGGGGAGCAGCTGCGCTCCCTCGACGGCGCAGACCGGGAGCTGGCGGCTGGCGACCTCGTGATCACCGACGACAGCGGACCGATCGCTCTCGCCGGGGTCATGGGTGGGCAGACCACGGAGGTGACGAAGAGCACGGTCGATGTCCTGATCGAGGCGGCGCACTTCACCGCAGTGGGAATCGGGCGCACGTCGCGTCGGCACGACCTCGTCAGTGAGGCGTCGAAGCGCTTCGAGCGGGGCGTCGACCCCGACCTCGCGCCGGCCGCCGCACACGAAGCGGTAGCGCTGCTCGTCTCGCTCGGCGGGGGAGTGGCTGATGACACTCACACCGATGTCGACCACCGCCGGAGCCGCCCGTCGATCACCATGCCCGTCGGCTTCCCGGGCTCGCGGGCCGGCCGCGCCTACGACGCCGACGTCGTACGCCGACGACTCCTCGAGGTGGGCTGCACCGTCGAGGGTGGCGGCACAGCTGACGGCGCTGACGTCCTCGAGGTGACGCCGCCGGCATGGCGACCCGACCTCAGGGAGCCGGTGGACCTGTCGGAGGAGGTCATCCGGCTCGAGGGCTATGACGCCCTGCCGAGTGTTCTCCCGCGGGCGCCAGCCGGGCGAGGTCTCACCATCGACCAGCGGGCCCGTCGGTGGATCGGCACCGCACTGGCCGGCGCGGGATGCACGGAGGCGTCGACCTACCCCTTCATGAGCGAGGCCGTGCTCGACTCGCTGGGTATCAGTGCCGATGACGCACGCCGCCTCGCCCCGCGCATCGCGAACCCGGTCAACGATGCCGAGCCCGTGCTGCGCACGACGCTGCTCCCCGGCCTTCTCGCGGTGCTGCTCCGCAACGTCGGTCGCGGCCGAGCTGACCTGGCGCTCTTCGAGCTCGGCCCGGTCTTCCTCGATCGCGACGACGAGCGGACCGCTCCCCGGCTGCCGGCCGAGGCCCGGCCGTCAGCGGACGAGCTGTTGTCGCTGAACCGATCCCTGCCCGAAGAGAGCGACCGCGTCGCCGCCGTGCTCACCGGCAGCCGGGAGCCGGCCGGTTGGTGGGGCCCCGGGCGAGCAGTGTCGTGGAGTGACGCGGTCGAGCTGGCCCGCGTCGTCGCCTCCGCCACCCTGGCACCGCTGGAGATCCGACAGGGGGCCGCAGCGCCCTGGCATCCAGGTCGCTGCGCTGAGCTGGTCGTCGACGGCGCGGTTGTGGGCCACGCCGGCGAGCTGCATCCGCGCGTGGTGTCCGCCCTCGGACTCCCGCACGCCGTCGTCGCGATGGAGGTTGAGCTGGCCCCGCTGCTAGCGCACGCGGGCGCCACGGTACGGGCTCGGAATCTGTCCGTCTTCCCGATCGCCACGGTCGACGTCGCCCTCGTCGTCGACGCAGCGACCCCAGCCGCCGAGGTCGAGGACGCGCTGCGAGCGGGCGCCGGTCCGATGCTCGAGAGCATCCGGCTCTTCGACCTCTACGTCGGGGACCAAGTGCCTCAGGGCTCGAAGTCCCTTGCCTTCACGCTGCGCTTCCGCTCGACGGAGACCACACTCACCGACCAGGTCGTCAACGAGCTTCGCGACGCCGCGGTGGCGGAGGCCGGTGTGCGAGTGGGAGCGACCTTGCGAGCCTGAAAGTGGGCCGCGTCGTTGCGGCCTGCCTTCACCCGTGCCGGGCCAGCGACCCCTATGGTCGCGCCCATGAGCGACTACTTCGATCCTCCGCAGAGGCCGACAGAGGCCGACCAGTGGACACCCCCGCCGGGACAGAGCGTCCCGCACGCGTGGTCGCCGTCGGGACCGTCGGGACCGTCGGCGTCCGGCCTCTGGCGCAGCTATCGACCCCGCCCGCACCTGGGGGCACTCGTCGGTGTCGTCGGCGGACTGCTCGTGACCGGCGGGCTGGCTGTGCTGCTCGCCACGCTGGGTGAGAAGGGAGAGTCGAAAGCGCTCCTCGCCGGGCTCATCGCAGCGCTGGTCGTCGCTGGTCTGGTGGTCACGCTCTCCCGCCTGCCGCGCGGCCCCGTGCGGGCGGCCGTAGTGACCGGCGCGTTCCTGCTGGCGGTCGCCCCTATGGGGTTCTGGCTGCAGACCGCCGACTCGATCGGCTTCAAGGCCGCGGCGGCGTTGTTTCTCGTCGTGCCGACGGCCGTGTGGACGGCCTGCTTCCTCATCGGGGCGACCCGAGGGCGTCTCGTCTTCCTCTCCGGCGCACTTGTGGGCCTCTGGCTGCTGGCTTCCGTGCTGGCGGTCGACACGGGTGGTGGCTCCGTCCAGCGAGGCTCAGCGACCTACACCAGCAGCACGGAAGTGCTCACCGCGGAGCCCTTCCCGGCCGCGCAGGAGTCCCCCGAAGACGCTGACGGCGACGGCGTACCTGACCAGTTCGACCCTGACTTCCTCGATCCGAACGGGACTGCCTCGGGGAGTGCCCAGGACTCTGACGGTGATGGGGTGCCAGACGAGTTCGACGGTGAGCCATTTGACGGAGGCAATGGCGGAGCCGGGGGCAGCGGGGAAGGCTTCGGGACCAATGGGGGCTTCGACCCTTCCAGCCTCGTCCCGTCGCTGTTCGGCTTCCCGTTCCTCTTCGGCTTCGGCGCCGGGCCGGGTGCCGTCGGCATCGTCGCTCTGCTCTTCGGCGTCGGCTACCTGGCCGCGGCCGCGACGCTGGACCGCTCCGACCGGGCCGGCACGGCGACGCCCTTCCAGGCTGTCGGCATCGTGGCACTCGTCACCGCGCTCAGCGCCCTGGGGGAGGACCTCGGGGACGTCGGCTCAGCACTCGCCTCGTTGGTCGCCGGCGCCGGTCTGCTGTGGCTCGGCACCACAGCGCGCCGCCGCCTCACGTCCTGGGTGGGCGCAGCCCTCGCCTTCGGCGGGCTCGTGGCATTCGTCATCGCGGTCGTCGAGGACGCGGTGCCGGCCGGCATCCTTCTCCTGGTGCTCGGCTTGGGTGTCGTCGCTGCGGCGCAAGCCGTGCTGACCCACGACGACGGCGGCGACGACTCGGCGGAGCCGTGGGCTCATCCCTCCGACGCTCCGCCTGCCACTCCTGTTGCATAATTATGCATATCTGCTAATAATTGCTGCATGAGCTTGAGGGCAGCGGTCGCGGGCGCTAGCGGCTACGCCGGCGGTGAGCTGCTCCGCCTGCTGCTCGACCACCCGGTGCTCGACGTGGCGACGCTCGCAGCCGGTAGCGCTGCCGGCAGCGCTGTCGCCGACGTGCACCCGCATCTGCCGGCGCTGACCGGCAGGACCTTCAGCTCCACCGACCCAGTCGCGCTGGCGTCGGCGGACGTCACGTTCCTGGCGCTACCGCCGGGAGAGTCCGCTCGGCTGGTCCCCGAGCTGCGGGCCGCCGGAGTGACCTGCCTCATCGACCTCGGCGCCGACCACCGACTTCGCGATCCCGCGGACTGGCAGCGATGGTACGCCGCTACGCACCCGTTTCCGGCGGAGCTCGGCAGCTGGCCCTACGGGCTGCCTGAGCTGGCCGGGGCACGGCGCGTGCTGAGCAACGCCACGCAGGTCGCGGTGCCGGGCTGCTACCCGACGGCGGTGACCCTCGCTCTCGCGCCCCTGCTCGCGGCCGACCTCATCGAAGCCGAGGACGTCGTCGTCGTCGCGTCCTCGGGCACCTCGGGCGCGGGTCGGGCAGTGAAGCCCTCGTTGATCGGCAGCGAAGTGCTGGGCGACCTGACGGCGTACAAGGTCGGCGTGCATCAGCACACTCCTGAGATCGTCGAAGTGCTGACGGCTGCTGCCGGGCGTCGCGTCGGGCTCTCGTTCACCGCGGTGCTGGCGCCGATGCCGCGCGGCATCCTGGCCATCTCGACCGCCCGGCTGCGTCCCGGGGTGGATGAGCATGCCCTGCGAGCGGCGCTGAGCCAGGCGTACGACGCCGAGGCGTTCGTGCACCTCCTGCCGGCCGGCCGGTGGCCGCACACCGCCGCGACCCTCGGCAGCAACTCCTGTCACCTGCAGGTCACCGCTGATCGCGATGCCGGCCGGGCAGTCGTCGTCAGTGCGATCGACAACCTCGGCAAGGGCGCGGCCGGTCAGGCGCTGCAGTGCGCCAACCTGGCTCTCGGGCTGGACGAGCGCGCCGGCTTGACGCCGAGCGGCGTCGCGCCGTGAGCGTGACCGCGGCTCGAGGCTTTCGCGCCTCGGGTGTGGTGGCCGGCATCAAGTCCAACGGCCGGCCTGACCTCGCGCTGGTGGTCGCGGACCGGACCGCCGCAGCAGCGGGGGTCTTCACCCGCAACCAGGTGCAGGCGGCGCCCGTGCGGCTGAGCCGGGAGGCCGTCTCCGACGGTCGGCTGCGCGCAGTCGTCCTCAACTCCGGCGGCGCCAACGCCTGCACCGGTGCCGCCGGAGCAGCGGATGCGGTCGCGATGGCCGCCGCCGTCTCAGCCGCCGTGGGCTGTCCAGCCCACGACGTCGCCGTCGCCAGCACCGGGCTCATCGGCACGCGGCTGCCGATGCGCCGGGAGCTGGCCGGCATCGGCGCCGCGGCGGGCGCTCTCGGCCCCGCCGGCGGCACAGCGGCGGCCACCGCGATCATGACCACCGACACCGTCTGCAAGGAAGCGAGCGTGCAGCTCGCCGGGGCCGCGGCGGGGGTCACCATAGGGGGCATGGCCAAGGGTGCGGGCATGCTCGCTCCCGCGCTGGCCACGATGCTGGCGGTGGTGACGACGGATGCCGACGTCGCGAGTGCCGACCTCGATCGTGCACTGCGCACGGCGGTCGCCCGCACCTTCGACCGGGTCGACGTCGACGGCTGCATGTCGACCAACGACACAGTGCTGCTGCTGGCATCTGCGCGGTCAGGTGTCATCGTGGCCCCCGGTACGCCGGCCTGGCCAGACTTCGTCACCGGCCTCGGCGAGGTGTGCAGCGGGCTGGCGAACCAGCTGGTCGACGATGCCGAAGGTGCGAGCAAGCGGATCGCTATCAAGGTTGTCGGGGGAGCGGACGAGGAGCAGGCAGTCGCTGCTGCCCGCGGGGTCGCACGGAGCGCTCTGCTCAAGTGCGCCATCCACGGCGCTGACCCCAACTGGGGCCGCGTTCTCGCTGCACTCGGCACGACTGGCATCGCCTTCGACCCCGAGGCCGTGGACATCACCTTCAACGGCGAGCCCGTCTGCGCGGGGGGTGTCGCCGCTGGTGACCCAGAGGCCGCTCGAGCGGCTTTGGCCCCACGTGAGGTCACGATCACCATCGACCTGCATGCCGGTGCGTCGCACGCCACGGTGCTCACCACCGACCTCACTGCGGAGTACGTCCACGAGAACTCCGCGTACTCGACATGACCAGCCGGGTCGACGGGGCACTGGGCAAGGCGCACACCCTCATCGAGGCGCTGCCGTGGCTGGCCCGGCTGCACGGCAAGGTGGTGGTGATCAAACTCGGCGGTCATGCGATGGCGGATCCGGCGCTGCAGCGAGCCTTCGCCGAGGACGTCGTGCTCCTGCGCTACGTCGGCTTGCGGCCGGTGGTGGTGCACGGCGGCGGGCCGCAGATCACTGCTCACCTGTCGCAGCTCGGCATCGAGTCGGCCTTCGCGGGCGGTCTGCGCATCACGACTCCCGAGACGATGAAGGTCGTCCGCATGGTGCTCGTCGGGCAGGTGAACGGCGACGTCGTTCGCCTGATCAACGCACACGGGCCCTTCGCGGTCGGGCTCTCGGGTGACGACGCCGGGCTCTTCGTCGCCGAGCGACGCGCGGCGACGGTGAAGGGCCGCCCTGTCGACGTCGGGCTCGTCGGCGACATCGTCGCGGTGCAGCCGGCGGCGGTGCTGGCCTTGCTCGACGACGGGCGCATCCCGGTTGTGGCAACCGTCGCCCCGACCGCAGCCGGAGAAGTGCTCAACGTCAATGCCGACACGGCTGCTGCTGCACTCGCTGTCGCTCTGGACGCAGAGAAGCTGGTGGTGCTGACCGACGTCGAGGGTCTCTACGCCGACCGGGAGGATGCGGCGTCGCTGATCTCCGCTATCTCCGCCGCCGAGGTCGAGGAGCTGCTCCCGAGCCTGTCCGCCGGGATGGCGCCGAAGATGGAGGGCTGCGCTCGCGCCGTCCGTGGCGGCGTACGCCGAGCGCACGTCCTCGACGGTCGGGTCCCGCACGCGCTGCTGCTCGAGGTCTTCACCGATGCCGGGGTCGGCACGATGGTGCTGCCGTGACCGCCGACCTCCGATCGCGGGCCCGGTCGGCGCTCATGGGCAACTACGGCGAGGCGCCGATCACTCTGGTGCGGGGACAGGGCTGCACAGTCTGGGACGACTGCGGCAAGTCCTACACCGACCTGATCGCGGGCATCGCGGTGTGCACCCTCGGTCACGCCCACCCCCGGATCGCCGCCGCGGTCGCCGACCAGCTGGGGCAGATCGGGCATGTGTCCAACCTCTTCCTCACCGAGCCGGCCGTCGCCCTGGCCGAGCAGCTGATCGAGCTCGTGGGAAGTCCTGGGCGGGTCTTCTTCGCCAACTCCGGAGCCGAGGCCAACGAGGCCGCCCTGAAGCTGGCCCGACGCCGGGGCCGCGCCATCTCTCCGGCGAAGGTCGGCGTCGTCGCGGCGGAGGGCTCGTTCCACGGCCGCACACTGGGCGCGCTCTCCGTCACGGGCCAGCCGGCGAAGCGGGCTCCGTTCGAGCCACTGCCCGCCGGCGTGACCTTCGTGCCGTACGGCGATGCGAGGGCGCTCACGGAGGCGGTCGGGAAGACGACAGCTGCGGTGATCCTCGAGCCGATCCTGGGCGAGGGTGGGGTGGTGACCCCCCCCGCGGGCTACCTGGAGGTCGCTCGGGCGGTGGCGACCGCGCACGACGCGCTGCTGATCCTCGACGAGGTGCAGACCGGGGTCGGGCGCACCGGACGGTGGTTCGCCTTTGAGCACTTCGGGGTCGTGCCCGACGTCGTGACCGTGGCGAAGGGCCTCGGTGGCGGCCTGCCGATCGGCGCCTGCATCGGTCTACGCGGCGCCGGCGACGTGCTGCAGCCCGGCGACCACGGCAGCACCTTCGGGGGCAACCCAGTGTCGGCGGCTGCGGCGCTGGCCGTGCTGGCCGTCATCGCCGAGTGCGACCTGGTCGCGGCGGCGGCCGACCTGGGGACCCGGTTGGCAGATGGCGTGATGCAGATCGGTGCACCCCTGGTGCAGGAGGTCCGCGGCCGAGGTCTGCTGCAGGCGATCGTGTTCACCGCGCCGGTGGCCAAGGAGGTCGAGTCCGGAATGCGATCCGCCGGCTTCCTGGTCAACGCCGTCGCGCCCGACGCCGTCCGGCTCGCTCCGCCGCTGATCATCACCGGGGCCCAGCTCGATGCCTTCCTCGGTGCCCTTCCGGCTGTGCTCGTCGATATCGCGGCGGCTCCGGCGTCGGCGCCCGGATAGGGTCGAGGACATGCCCGGAGAGCCCTCTGACGACACCGCGCAGCGATGGGACGCCTACGCCGTCGACCGTCCGCGGCCGCGCTGGAAGCGCCGGCTCAGCGTTGCGGGCTCCGCGCTGACCCTGGTGGTGATCGCGTTGGCCGCGACGGTCTACGTCGGCTCGCGCCTCGGCGCCAACGAGGTGAAGGTGCCCGGTCGGGTGAGCGCCGTCGGTGGCACGGGAGAGGTGCTGTATCTCAACAACTGCGCGCAGTGCCACGGACCTGCTGGCGAAGGCGGGCAGCAGGTGAAGGGTCCCGCTTTCACGGCTGGCGGGGCGCTGCATGAGCTGACCTTCGAGGAGCGGGTCGCGAAGATCAGCCGCGGCAAGCCGCTCCGAGGCATGCCTCGGTGGAAGTTCCAGATCTCCGAGGAAGACATCCGCCGAATTGCGGCGTACACCCAGGTGCTGTCCGGCACCGATCCGGACCCACGTGTGCAGGGAGTGCGGTGATGCCACCCACAGTGCTGGTCGTGGAGGACGATCCCAGCGTTCGCGGGCTGCTGCAGACGCTGCTCACCAGTGAGGGCTATGACGTGCAGGTCGCCTCGGACGGCATTGCCGGGCTGGTGAAGGCCAGCAGCTCGCCCCCTGCGCTGATGCTGCTCGACCTCATGATGCCGGACCTCGGTGGGGTCCGAGTTCTCGAGGAGCTCTCCCACGATCCCGCCCTCTGCGGGATCCCCGTCGTCGTGGTGACCGGCAAGCTCGAGGCGGTCCCGGCTCTGCGCGACGCGCTGGGCCATGACAACGTCTTCGCCAAGCCTTTCGGCGTCACTGAGCTGCTCGACCGGGTCGCTCAGATCACCGGCGGAGCGGAGAAGCAGTAGATGGGCACCCCGCGGCACTTCCTCGTAGACGACGACCTAGCCCCGTCGGAGCTGGAGCAGATCCTCGACGACGCCTCGCGGCGCAAGATCAACCGCTACGGCACCGGGAGCGACCGAGTGCTGGAGGGGCGGGCGGTCGCTCTGATCTTCGAGAAGCCGTCGACCCGCACGCGGGTGTCCTTCGAGGTCGGCGTCAGCGAGCTGGGGGGGCATCCCGTCGTGATCGACGCGTCGACCACTCAGCTCGGCCGGGGCGAGACTCTGGAAGACACCGCGATGGTGCTGTCACGTTACTGCGCGGCCATCGTCATCCGCACCTTCGGCCAAGACCGCATCGAGCGACTCTCCGCCGCGTCGTCGGTGCCGGTGATCAACGCACTCACGGACTACGCGCATCCGTGTCAGGCCGTCGCCGACCTGCAGACGATCCGCGAGCGACGGGGAAGCCTCAGCGGGCTGACGCTGTCCTACCTCGGCGACGGCAACAACGTCGCCCACTCCCTGCTGCTGGCCGGTGCGGCGGCGGGTATGCGGGTGCGAGTGGCCACCCCGCCGGGTTACGAGCCGTTGCCGCAGGTCGTCAAGCGGGCGTGTGGGATCGCCACCGAGACCGGGGGGGCCATCGTCGTCACCACTGACCCGATGGCAGCGGCGAAGGGCGCCGACGTGCTCTACACCGACGTATGGGCGTCCATGGGTCAGGAGGCGGAGTCGGCCAGCCGGCTCTCGCTCTTCCAGGGCTACCAGATCAGTGACGACGTGGTAGCCGCCGCCCGCGACGACGTCGTCGTGCTGCACTGCCTTCCCGCCCACCGCGGCGAGGAGATCGCCGCCTCGGTCATCGACGGCCCACACAGTGCAGTGTGGGACCAGGCGGAGAACCGGCTCCATGCGCAGAAGGCGCTGCTGGCCTTCCTGATCGAGCGCAGTGGCTGAGCCCGCGACACGCGCGCCTCTGGCGCCGACGACCCGCACTGCACGTCAGGCGCGGATCAGCGCCCTGCTCGCGCACGCCGCCGTACGGTCGCAGGCCGAGCTCGCGCAGCTGCTCGCTGCGGAGGGCGTCACGGTGACGCAGGCGACGTTGTCACGCGACCTCGAGGACATCGGCGCCGTGAAGGTCCGCGACCCCGACGGCAGCCTCGTCTACTCCGTCGATGCCGAGGCAGGTCCGGTCGGCGAGGAGCGCTTACGCCGCGTGCTGAGCGACCTCCTCGTCTCAGCTGACTTCTCAGCCAACCTCGCGGTGCTGCGCACCCCACCTGGTGGGGCGCACCTCCTCGGCAGCGCAGTGGACCGGGCCGGCCTGGCCGAGGTCCTCGGCACGGTGGCCGGTGACGACACCGTGCTCGTCATCACCCGCAGCCCCGCAGGCGGCAGCGCGCTCGTACGCCGTCTGGTGCGTCTCGCCGACTCCTAAGCCGCCATCTGTTTCGCACTTCCGAGATCAGCTCCCACTAGAGAGAAGACCGTCATGACCGACCGCGTGGTGCTTGCCTACTCCGGTGGGCTGGACACCTCCGTCGCCATCGGCTGGATCGCCGCCGAGACCGGGGCGGAGGTGGTCGCGGTCGCGGTCGACGTCGGCCAGGGCGGGGAGGACCTGGAGGAGATTCGGCAGCGTGCTCTCACCTGCGGCGCGGTGGAGGCGGTCGTCGTCGATGCGCGCAGTGAGTTCGCCGACGACTTCGTCGCGCCGGCCTTGCTGGCCAACGCGCTCTACCAGGACCGCTACCCCCTGGTGTCCTCGCTGTCCCGCCCACTGATCACCCGCCACCTCATCGCCGCAGCGCGGACCTTCGACGCGCACGCCATCGCCCACGGCTGCACGGGCAAGGGCAATGACCAGGTCCGGTTCGAGGTCAGCGCAGCAGCGCTGGCCCCGGACCTCACCGTGCTGGCTCCGGTCCGCGACTCGGGCATGACTCGGGACAAGGCGATCGCCTTCGCCGCTGAGCGTGGTCTGCCGATCGACGTCAGCAAGCGGTCGCCGTACTCCATTGACCAGAACCTGTGGGGCCGGACCGCGGAGTGCGGTGTGCTCGAGGATCCGTGGGTAGCCCCGCCGGAGGAGGTCTACGGCTACACCAGTGATCCCACGCTGGCCCGTGAGGCGGACGAGGTGACCATCGGGTTTGTCGACGGCCTGCCCACGTCTGTCGACGGAAGGGCGCTCGGGCTCTTCGACCTCGTCGTGGAGCTCAACCGGCGGGCCGGTGCCCAGGGCGTCGGACGGATCGACCTCGTCGAGGATCGACTGGTCGGCATCAAGAGCCGCGAGATCTACGAGTGCCCGGCGGCCGTCACGCTGCTGACCGCGCACAAGGACCTCGAGGATCTGACGGTCGAGCGGGACCTGGCCCGGTTCAAGAAGTCAGTCGACCAGCGGTGGGCCGAGCTCACCTATGACGGGCTGTGGTTCTCGCCGCTCAAGCGCGCCCTCGACGCGTTCCTCGTCGACGCCTCGCGTCATGTCAGCGGTGAAGTGCGGATGCGGCTGCACGGCGGCTTGGCAACGGTCGCGGGGCGGCGCAGCGACGCGTCGCTCTACGACTACCACCTGGCCACCTACGACGCAGCCGACCGGTTCGACCAGCGCGACGCGAAGGGCTTCGTCGACCTGTGGGGACTGCCGCTGCGCGTGTGGGCGGCCCGCGAGGAGCGGCTGGGAGACTCCCCGGCGTGAGCCCTGACACCACTGACAGTCCCGACCCCGGCACCCGGACGTCCGAAGAGGAGTTGGTCGAGCAGCTGCCCCGACCCGCGACGGCGTCCCGGCTGTGGGGCGGCCGGTTCGAAGGCGGGCCAGCGGATGCGGTACGCCGCCTCTCGCACAGCGTCCACTTCGACTGGCGGCTCGCGCCGTACGACCTCCTTGCCTCGCGCGCGCATGCGCGGGTGCTGCACCGCGCGGGGCTGCTCGACGACGGTGAGCTGGGCCGCATGCTCGGCGCCCTCGACTCCCTCGACCGCGATGCCGCGTCGGGCGCGTTCCGACCGACGCCGGAGGATGAAGATGTCCACACTGCTCTCGAGCGCGGGCTGCTGGAGCGTCTCGGCGCGCTCGGCGGCAAGCTGCGGGCGGGCCGCAGTCGCAACGACCAGGTGGCGACGGATCTGCGGCTCTACCTGCGCGACCACGCGCGTCTGGTCGGGGCACGTCTTGCCGACCTCGAGTCGGTCCTCGTCGAGCAGGCCGCGGCCCACGTCGACGTACCCGCGCCGGGCTTCACGCACATGCAGCACGCCCAGCCCGTGCTCTTCTCGCATCACCTCCTCGCCTACGTCCAGATGTTCAGCCGGGACGTGTCCCGGCTGAGTGACTGGGACCAACGAGCCGCGGTCTCGCCGCTCGGCGCGGGCGCGCTGGCCGGGTCCAGCCTGCCGGTCGACCCGGTCAGCACTGCTGTCGAGCTGGGCTTCCTGGCCGCTGCCGCCAACTCCATGGACGCCGTCAGCGACCGTGACTTCGTCGCGGAGTTCCTCTTCGTCGCAGCGCTCGTCGGGGTGCACCTGTCCCGACTCGGCGAGGAGGTCGTGCTCTGGAGCACGCGGGAGTTCGACTGGGTGCAGCTCGACGATGCGTTCACCACCGGCTCGTCGATCATGCCGCAGAAGAAGAACCCTGATGTTGCCGAGCTGGCCCGAGGGAAGGCGGGACGACTCATCGGCCACGTGGCCGGCTTCCTGGCCACGTTGAAGGGTCTGCCGCTCACGTACAACCGTGACCTCCAGGAGGACAAGGAGCCGGTCTTCGATGCGGTTGACACCCTCCTGCTCGTCCTGCCCGCGATGACCGGGATGATCGAGACGATGCGGGTCAACGTCGAGCGGCTCACCGCCGAGGCGCCCGTCGGCTTCGCGCTGGCCACGGACATCGCCGAGCTGCTCGTCCGCCGCGGCGTCGCCTTCCGGGACGCCCACGAGGCGGTGGGACACCTGGTCGTGTGGTGCTTGACGCACGACTGTGACTTCGGCGACGTCAGCGACGCGGACCTGGCGAGCATCAGCAGCCACCTCACCGCCGAGGTGCGCGACGTCCTCTCTGTCGAGGGCGCGATCGCCTCCCGGCACGGCCACGGCGGCACAGCCCCCGAGCGCGTTGCCGACCAGCTGACTGCGGCCCGGCACGAGATCGCGCAGCACCGTCGCTGGGCTGGCTCCGACGGCTCCGATCGCTGACAGCGGCAGGGCGATGGCTTCGCCGAAGGCGCCGCTGCCGCGGGCTCCGTTGCCGCGGGCGGCGTACGGCGGGCCAGTCCTCGGTGTAGCCCGCGCTCTGCTCGGCTGCTTCGTCGTCAGCGACTCGGCCGAGGGACCTGTCGTCATGCGGATCACCGAGGTGGAGGCCTATGCGGGTGCCGACGACGCGGCATCGCACGCGCACCGGCGGCAGACGGCCCGCAACGCGCCGATGTTCGGGCCCCCGGGCCACGCCTACGTGTACTTCACATACGGCATGCACTGGTGCCTCAACGTTGTCGCCGAAGCTGCCGGGACACCCGCTGCGGTGCTCGTGCGCGCAGGACAGGTCGTCGACGGAGTCGAGCTGGCCCGAATTCGCCGCACGCCGGGCCGGGACCGCGATCTTGCGCGCGGTCCGGCGCGGCTCGCCCAGGCGCTGGGCGTCACCGGAGCTCTCAACGGCGCGGATCTCACCATTGCCGACGCTGCGCTGCGCGTGCATCCCGGTCCGCCCGTGGACGACAGGGAGGTGTCCCACGGACCGCGTGTCGGCATCCGCTCAGCCGTCGACTTGCCCTGGCGGCTCTGGCTGACCGACGACCCGACGGTCAGTACCTTCCGCCCCGCTAAAGGCTCTGGGCAGTGACCCCGCCAGCCGCAGCTGCCTTCAGTCGCCGCTTCAGTCGGCCGAGGGGGTCGGCGAGCTCGACGCGCTGGGGGAAGACCGCGGTGGCGCGGGAGTGAACCGCGGCCCGACGGTCAGGGGTACGACGGTGCCCGCCGGGACCTTGGCGCCTGACGCGACGTCCTGGCGCCACACCCGACCGGCCTCACGCTGCAGGCGCTGCTCGCACGACGCTCCACCGGTGCACGACGGCGCGTAGCGGACGTCGCTGGCCAGCCCGGCCACCGCGAGCTGGCGACGAGCGCTGTCGAGGTCCAGCCCGAGCACGGCCGGGACGGTCACGGCCACGGAGCGCCCGCCGGACACGCGCAGAGTCACTGTCGCGCCCGGCTCCACCGGAGTGCCGGAGACGGGCTGCTGGCCCACCACGACGCCCGGCGGGTAGTTGGGGTCGTAGACGGTCTCCGTGACCAGCGCGAGGCTGACGTTGGAGAGCAGCGTCGCGGCTTCGCTGGCCCGCATGCCGAGCAGGCTCGGCACGCTGGTGGCGGCCGGCCTGGTCGGCTCGGTGCACACCTTCGTCGGCTCTGTGCCGCGAAGGAAGACCCGCCTCTCGATCTGGTACGCGGGGGTGAACTTGTTCGGCCGGCACCCGCGCTCGGTGTCCACCTCCACGGAGATGCTGGCGCCCTCGAGGTCTCCGAAGCTCTTGGCGCGCACGCCCGACAGGGCCTGGCCGGCGAAACGACCCCAGATCAGCGCAGGGAAGGTGCCACCAGCGACAACAGTCCGAAACCCCTTCTCGGGCGTCATCGACACCTGCTTGCTCGGCACGCCCACCCACACTGCCGCAGCGAGGTCAGGCGTGTAGCCGACGAACCAGGCGTCCCGGTACGCCGAGGACGTGCCGGTCTTGCCGGCGACCGGCCGGGCCAGCGACGCCTTGGTGCCGGTGCCCTTCTTCACGACCTCCTGCAGGACGTCGTTCGCGACGGCGCTGACGCCGGCGGCGACGACCCGCTTGCGCTGCGGGGAGTTCTTGATCACGACCTTGCCCTCGGCGTCGGTGACCTCGGCGACCAGGTACGGCCGGGCATAGACGCCGCCCGCAGCAAGCGTCGCGTAAGCCGCCGCCATCTGGACCGGGTCCACCTCCTGCGCGCCGAGGGTCACCGCAGGCTCCGAGCGCAGTCGCGACTCGTTGCGACCCCGGACGCCGAGCCGCTCGGCGACCTCGACCACCTTCTTGGTACCGGCCTCGACGTCACCGGCACCGAGACGCTCCACGATGCGGGCGTACGCGGTGTTGACGGAGGAGACGGTGGCAGCCCGCACGCTGATGCTCCCGAAAGCGCTGCCTTCGTAGTTGTCGACCTGCCAGGTGCCGCCCGCGCAGTGCCGGCAGGGGAGTGCGGCCGTCGCCCCCGCCTCGACCTTCTCCTCCGGCTTGATGCCGTTCTCGATAGCCGCGAGCAATGTGAACACTTTGAAGGTCGACCCGGCCTGCCGCTTCGTCGTACCGCCCCGGGCGAGGTTCACCTTGGCCTGCGGGTCGCGGGCCGAGAAGAAGTCCCGGCCACCGACCATCGCGGTGATCGCACCGCTGCCCGGCCGCACGGCAGCGACGCCCGCGTGCGGGTCGTGGGCCGGGTCGTTGAGCACGGCAGCGACCGACTGCTCCGCCAGCCGCTGCTGCTTCATGTCGATCGTCAAGCGCACGGTGAGGCCGCCTCGGTAGAGCGCGTTCTGCCGCTCCAGTGCGGTCTTGCCCAGCCTCGGGTCGGCGAGCAGTGTGGTGACGGCGTCCTGTACGGCGAAGGCCGCGGGATAGCGCAGTGAGTCGCGGTGGGCCCGTTTCGGCAGGGCTGCCCTGCCCGCCTCCTGGGCCTCCAGGGCGGTGATCGCACTCGTGGAGACCATGGCAGCAAGCACCTGGGCGCGCCGGGCCTTGGCCGCCACGGGGTCTTTGAGGGGATCGGCGCGCACGGGGGAGCGGATCAGTCCCGCCAGCATCGCCGCCTCGGGGAGAGACACCTCGTCGGGGGAGTGGCCGAAGAAGGTGCGGACCGCGGCGCCGACCCCATAGCTGCCCTGACCGAAGTAGACGGTGTTGAGGTAACGCTCGAGGATCTGGTCCTTGGTGAGGCTGCGCTCGAGACCCAGGGCAAGAGCGGCCTCCCGCACCTTGCGGTTGAGCGTCTTCTCGGGGGTGACGAGGGTGTTCTTCACCAGCTGCTGGGTGATGGTGCTGCCGCCCTCGTCGAGGGAGCGCTCGGTGACGTCGCGCACAGCGGCGCGGGCCACGCCGCGCTTGTCGACGCCGTCGTGGGTGTAGAAGCGGCGGTCCTCGATCGCCAGCACCGCGTCGACGACGACGGGGGGGATCTCCGCGAGCCGCAGCGGCCTGCGGTCCTCCTCAGCCTCGAGCGTGGCGATGAAGGTCCCGTCGGCCGCCACGACCTGCGTGGTCGCAGCGAGCCCGCCGAGCTTGGCCGGGTCCACCGGGATCGTCCGCAGGCAGCCGGCACCCCCCACCGCGAGCAAGCACGTCACGAGGAGGAGGTCGCGGGTGCGCCGCGCGCGCTGGACCGGGCTCCTCACTGTCGCGTCATCGGCGGATCTCGCAATTCCCTGAAGGCCTCGACTACTCCATTCGGTCCATTCGGCACAGCCCCTGTTGCCCCTCTTTTCGACTCGGCGACCACGAAAAGCCGCTGGAATCTGGTCGTGGGGTCGAAAAGAAGGCTGCCGCGGGCGGGTCGAGTGGGCAGTTAGGCTCCGCGCATGCCCACCGACGTGCTCACCGACCTCGAATGGCGGGGGCTCGTCGCGCTCAGCACCGACCGAGACGCGCTGCGAGCCGCCCTGACGGCCGCCCCGGTGACGTGCTACTGCGGCTTCGACCCCAGCGCGCCATCGCTGCACGTGGGCAATCTGGTGCAGATCCTCACCCTGCGGCGGCTGCAGCTCGCGGGGCACCGGCCCCTTGCCCTGGTCGGCGGAGCGACCGGTCTCATCGGCGACCCGAAGCCGACGGCCGAGCGGCAGCTCAACGAGCTCGAGGTCGTCGCGGGATGGGTCGAACGGATCAGGGCGCAGATCCAGCCGTATCTCCGGTTCGAGGGCGATGGCGCCGCGATGATGGTCAACAACCTCGACTGGACCGCTGCGATGTCGGCGATCGAGCTGCTCCGTGATGTTGGCAAGCACTTCCGGGTCAACACGATGCTGGCCAAGGAAGCCGTCTCGGCCCGGCTCGAATCCGACAGCGGGATCAACTACACCGAGTTCAGCTACCAGGTGCTGCAGGGCAACGACTTCCTGGAGCTCTACCGGCGGCACGGCTGCACTCTGCAGACCGGCGGCAGTGACCAGTGGGGCAACCTCATCGCCGGGTCCGACCTCATCCGGCGAGCCGAGGGCGCGTCAGTGCACCTCCTCGCGACACCGCTGATCACCAAGTCGGACGGGACCAAGTTCGGCAAGACCGAGTCGGGCACGATCTGGCTCGATCCGGAGATGACCTCGCCGTACGCGTTCTTCCAGTTCTGGGTCAACGCCGACGACCGCGACGTCATCACCTACCTGAAGGTGTTCAGCTTCCGCTCGCAGGCGGAGATCGAGGCTCTGGCCGACGCCACGGCCGCCCGTCCGCAAGCCCGCGAGGCTCAGCGAGCGCTGGCCGAGGAGCTCACCCTGCTCGTGCATGGTTCCGACGAGCTGGCTCGGGTGCTGGCGGCCACCGAGGCGCTCTTCGGCAGCGGTGACCTCCGGAGCCTGCCTGCTCCGTCCTTGGCAGAGGCGCTTGGCGGCGCACCCTCAGTCGAGCTGCCCGTCGGCGAGATCCCGCCGCTGCCCGCCCTCCTGGTGCAGCTCGGGCTGTGCCGGTCGACCTCCGACGCCCGCGGTCGGGTGGAGCAGGGTGGCGTCTACCTCAACGGCGAGCGCGTCGCCGACCCGACGTACGTCCCGGTGATCGGCGACCTGCTCCACGACCGCTACCTGGTGCTGCGGGTGGGCAAGCGCAATTACGGCTTGGTCACGGCGGGCTGAGCCGTCCCCGGCGTGCGCTCCCAGCGCATCCTGCTGCTGGGCCTCATGGGAGCCGGCAAGACGACGGTCGGACGGGCCGTCGCGGCGACATTGGGGTGGTCGTACGTCGACAACGACGACGTGCTGCGGGCCCGGACCGGTCTCGACGGTGCCGCCCTGCTCGCGAGTCGCGGCGACGCCGCCCTGAGGGCGGCCGAGGTGGCCTGCCTCCGGGCCGCCCTCGCCGGCGCCTCGCCGGCCGTCGTGGGAGTGGCCGGCGGGGTGGTGCTCGACGCGGCCGGACGTCGCCTCATCGGCAGCGGGGGGTTCGTCGTCTGGCTCCGGGCCGCTCCCGCCGTACTCGCCCAGCGGGTCGCCGGCGACAGCAGCAGAGCCCGACTGGGCGACGACCCGGCGCAGGCGCTGTCCGCGCTCGCCGCCGAACGCGAACCGCACTACGCCAGGCTCGCAGACCTGATTGTCGAGGTGGCCCGCACCTCCGCAGACGAGGTCGCGCACGCTGTCGTCGCTGCGCACCGGAGCGATTCGGAGATGGTGTCCGGACGGCCAGCTTCACCAGACCGTGGCTGACTTGACGCCCCGCGGGCTGGTGCCTATCGTTCGCCTTCGCCCTACGGAGCCCCGGACGCCTTACGGCCGGTTCCGGAGGGCCACCTCACGCCCTCGGCACCGCGCGCAGGAAGTCCTGCGGGTAGGGCCAAGCGAGGCGCGAATGAGGGTCGGCCGGACGCTCTGCCACTTTGACAGTGGGGCTCGTTCGGACTAACGTTACGCAGGTTGCCCCACGACCAGCCCAGCGGCTGGGTTGAGGTGCGCATCCGTACCTTGAGAACTCAACAGCGTGCCAAAAAGTCAATGCCAAACAACCTCGTCAACCGGGGTGGTTCGCACCTACCTGGGTGCGCGTCACGCCGGTCGAGGATTCCTTTGGACAAGACAGACGAATGTAAGCCAACGTCTGCTCGAGTCCAGGATCGAGGCCTCCCTTGGCGGGGAGGCCTCACATCTGGTTCCCCTTGCCAGGGGGACCGGCTCTATGTGTCACCTCACCGGACGCCGGTTACGGCGTACGGGGCAGGTCATAGACATCTATGGAGAGTTTGATCCTGGCTCAGGACGAACGCTGGCGGCGTGCTTAACACATGCAAGTCGAGCGGTGAACTCCTTTCGGGGAGGGATCAGCGGCGAACGGGTGAGTAACACGTGGGCAACCTGCCC
>DATLOQ010000167.1:0-32793 GCA_035536235.1 Mycobacteriales bacterium | reverse complement strand
GCAGGTCAGGACGCGCCGGCTGTGCAGGACGCGCCGGCTGTGCAAGACGCGCCGGCTGTGCAGGACCCGCCGGCTGTGCAGGACCCGCCGGCGGCCCAGCAGCAGCCAGCGCCGGACGTTGCGCCGGCAGTGCAGGACGGTCCGGCGGTGCAGCAGCCCGTGCAGGACGCGCCGGCGGCCCAGCAGCAGCCAGCGCAGGACACGCCAGTGGCACCGGCTCAGCAGGATCCGGTGCTGGACGCGCCCGCGGCGGCAACGCCGTCGTCTCAGCCAGCGGCTCCTGCCGCTCCAGCGCCCTCGGCGCCTTTCACACCGCCGCCGCCCGCAGCGCCGGACACACCCGCCCCTGCCGCTCCGCCTGCACCGGCTGCCGCTCCGCCCGCACCGGCGACTGGTGCTCCGGCGACTGCTGTCCCGGCGACTGCTGTCCCGGCGAGCACTCCCGAGACGGCGACCCCGGAGCCGGTCGCGCCGGCTGCGTCCGCCACCCCGTCGACACCCGCGGTGCTCCCGAAGGGTTTCGGTGAGCCGCAGCGTCCGCAGAACCTCACCTACTCGGCCCCGACGCTCGACGGGCCTGGGGGCGTCGTACGCACCGAGGGGGCTGGTCCCACCAGCCGGGTCGCCGCCGGGGAAGCCGGCTCGACCGGTGAGGTGAGGGGCAGTGGTCCGGCCCGCAACCAGCCGTGCCCCTGCGGGTCCGGGCGCAAGTACAAGCGCTGCCACGGCGCCCCGGGTGCCACTGCCTGACGTGTGGCGCTGAGCGCTTCTGCCCTGCGGCGCCTCATCCATTCGAGATCATGAGCGTTCCGGCGTGCATAGGGCACGTGTAGTCGCTCCTCGATCGACGCCCACTTGACCTGCGACTAGCTGCCAGAATGCCGCGGGATCGGTGACGACTCCGACGGCGCGGGCCCGCGCACGTCGGCGCCGTCGTCGCGGCACGAGGTGAGACCGGCGAAGCCGACAAGCACCGTGCAAGCCAGGAGCGTTGCGCTAGCCAGGCGACCGGTGCGCATCAGCCGAGCTCGGGGGGTCACGGGAAGACTCCCGTCGTGGACGTCGGCGAGCGGTGAGCAGACGCAGTCGGGCGGACGGCTCGCCAGCCGGTGTAGCCGAGAGCGAGCAGCGCCGCACACCAGGCGATGTGCAGCACCCAGTCGCGTGCCTCGAGCAGGCGGTAGTCGGGAAGCACCACCCGCAACAGCCGGTACGTCGGCGCGCGCAGGCCCTCGAACCCGGTCACCCAGGTCAGCCGCTCCTGGTGGCCTTCGACGAGCAGCCAGCCGAAGGTCACCACGCCGACCGACGCAGCAGTCAGCAGGACCGCGGCCCGATGCGTTGTCCCCTCAGCCCACTGGCAGAGCAGCACCGTGGCGACCGGAAGCACGACGACCAGCTGGCGCCCGGGCCACCAGAAGCCGTGCATCGTGAGTGCCACGAAGGTCGCCGTCAGGTAGCCCGCCAGGAGCGGCGCGACGAGGATCGCCGAGCCGGCGCGTCGCCGTCGTACGGCGAACGCCAGGGCGGCGACGAGGAGCAGCCAGGCTGGCTGCCACGCGACCAGCCCGAAACCGCGGTCGACGAGCAGCGCAGCCAAGCGCAGCGACCGGCCAGGGAGATCCGGCGACGTGCCCACCACCGCGAGCTCGCCCGTCCGCTCGAAGTGGTCGCCGGTCGCGTACGCCGTCCAGCCGCCGTAGAGCAGTCGGTGCGCGACGAGGTACGCGGCGCCCATCACCGAGAGCCCGCTCGCCAGCGCGATGGCCGCGCGGCTGTCGCCACGCCGATGCAGCCGCACCAGGACCACGACGGCAAGAGCAGCGGCGACGCCGGCGTACTTCACCGAGAGCCACGGCAGCGCGGTCACCGCCGCCCCCACCACCAGCACCCCTCGCCGCCGTAGTGCACCCATGCCCACGGCGATCGCTGCCATCACCGCGAGCGCCGCGGGCAGCTCGGGGTAGACCTGCGTGGCGTAGACGGACAACGGAGCCGACAGCGACAGGAGCCCGACGACCGGCAGCGCGACCGCGCGAGAGACGCCGAACCGGTGGACCGCGGTCCAGCAGGTCAGCGCGGCGAGCGCGCCCGCCATCGCGGCGAGGGTCAGCTTGGCAGCGAGGAAGCCGCCCCAGCGCATCGGCAGCGCGAGCAGCAGCGGCAGCAACGGGTCATGCGGGCTGATGCGCCGCCCGTCGGGGAGCACGGAGGTCTGGACCGGCAGATCACGCTCGTGGAAGACGCGCCATCTCTCGCCGGCCAGCTCGTCGGCGATGTCGAGGTCGCCGTCCTCGGCGATGCTCAACGCCGTCAGCAGGTACTCCGGCTCATCGACCGCCGCGTGGCCTGCATACGTCGACCGCACCCCGGCCCCCAGTGACGTGAGGCCGGTCACAGCGATCGCGAGCAGGAGCAGCAGGATCGGCTCCCACCGGGCTTCGGACGGCCGTCGGCTCACCCCCGCGCCGCGGCTCACCCCCGCGCCGCCTCGCAGGTCTCCACGCCAGCAGCGGCCACTTGCCGGCGGACGACCTCGTCGAGGTCAGTGCTGGGCGTGAAGCCGAGGAGTCGCTGACACCGCCGCGTGTCCGCACAGGTGTCCGCGACCTCGTCGTACGCCGCCGGCTGAGAGCGCACTTCGACCGGCGCTCTGACCGCAGCGCAGACCGCATCGAGCAGGGCCGTGAGCGGGCGGCTGACGCCGGTGCCGAGGTTGACGGTGCGACCGAGGCCGACCTCGGCCAGGAGCTGCAGACCGCATACGACATCCCGCACGTCGGTGACGTCGCGCGTCCGGAGCGGGCTGCCGAGCACGGTGACGGGTCGGCCGGCGGAGGTCGCGGTGATCCAGCGGGCCAGGGCCATGTCCGGCCGCTGACCCTCGCCGGCCACGGTGAACGGTCGGGCCACCGCTACCGCGCCGCCAGCGGCGCGGCGCTGCTCGCACAGCTGCTCCACCTCGACCTTGGAGCGGGCGTAGCCACCGCGTGGTCGGAGCGGATCGGTCTCGCGCGAGGGGCGACCAGGCCGAGCCGTGCCGCCGTACACCGAGGACGACGACGTCACGACGAGCGGGGTGGAAAGCGGTGTCGCGGCCAGCACGGCAGCGGTGGCGAGGACGTTGTCACGATGGCGGAGCCGCAGCTCCGTGCGCGCCGACTCAGGCCCGCCGGATCCGCGCACGCCGGGGCGGGCCGCCAGGTGGAAGACCGCCTCGGCGTCGAGCAGCGCGTCGGCCGCTTCGGCGTCGAGCAGGTCCGCGACAAGCGGCCAGGCGCCCGCGGGGAGGCCGGTCGCAGGCCGGCGGTCGAGGGCGAGCACCTGATGCCCGGCGGCGACCAGCGCGTGGACCAGGTGGCGGCCGATGAATCCGGTGGAGCCGGTGACGACTACGGCCACCAGGGTCTCCCGGCCACGACGACCTCCGCATCGGCTTCACGACTGCCGCAGTGGGGAGGCGAGCGGTCTGCGGGGTAACTTAGGGTACCCTTAGTTCAACCCGCAAGTCGGCTGACCCGGCCTGCATCTGACCACCTGTGGTGCGTTGTTGCGCACCGCTGCGGAGTGACACACCGTTGATCACCAGCTGGGGTGCCGGCCCTGGGCGACCCCCCCCGGGGGACGGCGGCTCGCGGCGAGGCAGGGCGGGTGACTCGTGGCCCGTCCGGTCGGGGCAGCTTCGGGCGCTGCGCCGGGCGGCCGGCGGTCTGGTCACGCTCGCCGCGGTGGCCTACCTCGTCCGGATCGGCGACGTGGGAGTGCTGCGGGCCAGTGCCGATGCGATCCGGCAGCACCCGGCCGATCTGGCGCTCGCCCTGCTCTCCTACGCGGCCGCGTTCGGGCTGCGCGGGGTCGGCTGGCGCCGGGTGCTGCCGACCCTGCCTTCCGGGCAGGCGTGGGCCGCGCTCCACGTGTCGCTGCTCGGCAACCACGTGCTGCCGCTCCGCCTCGGCGAGGTGCTGCGGGTGACGAGCGTCGTACGCCGTACGCCGATCGGCCTGCCGGCCGCCGTCGCGTCGTCGCTCACCCTGCGCGCCGCCGACCTGCTCGCCGTCTTGGCGCTGGCTGCTGTCGCGGCTCCCCGACTGCTAGGCGTGCTGGCCGGTCGATGGCTGCTTGCCGTGGCGGTCGTGGTCATGGCGGTCGGCGCCATCGGTGTTCGGCAGCTGCACCGGCTGCGGGCCCGGACTGACGTCGCACTCGGCCTGCCCGGTCCGGTAGTTGCCGTGACCGCGCTGGCCGCGTGGCTGCTGGAGTCCGTGGTGATGTGGCAGGCGGCGCGTTGGGTCGGGGTGGACCTCTCTGCTGCCGAGGCGGTCGCTGTCACCGCTGTCACGATCGCCGCGCAGACCGTCGCTGTGACACCGGGCGGCATCGGCTCCTACGAAGCCGCCGCGACTGCCGCGCTCACCGTCCTCGGCTCTGCGAGCGGACCCGCCCTCACCGTGGCGATCACCGCGCATGCGGTGAAGACCGCTTACGCGCTCGTCGTCGGAGCGGTTGCGCTGTTCCTGCCGGGGCCGGGCTACTGGGGTCACTTGCGGTTGCCACCGCGTCGCCGGGCCCGACCTCCGGGCGAGCCCGTCAGCCGCACCGATCCGGTGGTCGTCTTCCTGCCCGCCCACAACGAGGAGGAGACGGTCGGCGACGTCGTACGACGGGTGCCCCCCACCGTCGCCGAACACCCGGTCGTGGTCCTCGTCATCGACGACGGGTCGAGTGACGACACGGCGCGTCGGGCCGCAGTGGCCGGCGCGGTAGTCATCTCGGTGACGCCTAACCGGGGCCTGGGCGCCGCGGTACGGCGGGGTCTCGCCGAGGCCAGCGCCCTGTCGCCGGCAGTCGTCGTCTACCTCGACGCTGACGGCGAGTACGCGCCGGAGGACATCGCAGGGCTCGTCGCGCCGATCCGCGACGGCACCGCCGACTACGTGATCGGATCACGCTTCGCCGGACGCATCGACGTGATGCGCCCGCACCGTCGCCTGGGCAACCGGCTGCTGACCCGCTGGCTGCGCGTCGTGTCGCGGCACCCGGTGACCGACGGGCAGAGCGGCATGCGTGCGTTCTCGCGCGTTGCCGCCCGCCAAGCCGAGGTGATCCATGACTACAACTACGCGCAGGTGCTCACCCTCGACCTGCTGGCGAAGGGCTTCGGCTACGCCGAAGTGCCGATCCGCTACTCCTTCCGGAACAGCGGGAAGTCCTTCATCCGGCCCGGCAGCTACCTCCGTCGGGTGGTGCCTGCGGTGCACCGGCAAGTGCAGCGGTCGTGGGCCGAGCCGTCGAGCTCAGTCCTCGACGACGTGCCGAGCGAAGCGCTCACGCGCCGCTGACCAGGCCCGCTCATCCCAACCGTCCGCGGTCAGCGAGGCGACCGCGTCGCGGGCCATCGCGAGCGCGTGGTGGGTGTTGTCGTGGGCGAACAGCCCCAGCCGACCGAATGTCGTCACGCCCGCAAGTCCGTGGGCCCAGGTGTCCACGGCGGCAAGGGGCGTTGCGTAGCCGATGCGATAGACCGGATAGACGTGCGGCATCCGGCGTACGACGACGTCGCTCACGCGCAGCTCGGGAAGTCGGTGGCGCCGTGCCGTGTCGAGGACCACTTCCGCCAGGTCCGCGTCAGGGGACCGCCAGATGTGGTCGCCGACCTCACACGGGATCTCGGCGCACACCACCGAGCGGTCCTGCGGGTCATCGCTGCTCACGCGGTAGTTGGCCGGCTCGCTGATCCGGGTCACCGGGGTGTCCCGGTCGGGCAGGTAGTGCGCGTCGTACTCAGTCCACCGCCCGCCGGAGTGCACGACGTAGACCAGGACGACCGCGCGGAACTTCAGGGTGGACGCCTCGTCGAGCAGGGTCTGCGACGGCAGCGGGCGGGTGATCCGGGCCAGCACCGGCAGGGGAAGGGTGGAGAAGACCCGGCCGGCGTCGTACGTCGTGCCGCCGGCGTCGACGACCATCGGTCGGCCGCCGCGGGTGACGACCGAGGCCACCTCGGCGGAGGTGCTGATCTGCGCGCCCGCGCTCACGGCTGCGTCGGCAAGCACGTCGACGATCTGCCCGAAGCCGCGACGCGGGTAGAAGAAGATCCGTCCCTGGCCGCCGGCGCCGCTGGTGCTGCTGAGACGCCGGCGCAGCAGCCGCGCCGCCACCTTCCACGGGGTGTCGGCGGTGACCCGCCGACGGGCCTGCTCGACGTCGATCTCGTCCCCGCTGATGCCCCACAGCTTGCGCGCGAACGGCTCGTGGATCGCGCTGTAGAGCTCCGGCCCGAGGCTGCGCTCCAGCGCATCGCCGTACGACCCCGGCTCTCGGTACGGCGACCAGCCACGTCGCCGCACCTTCGTGATCGGGGTGCTGCTCACGTCGCGCGCGATGCGGAGAGCAGCACCTGGCGGCACGGCGCGAAGCAGCTCGCCGGCGCGCAGCGGGAAGCCGACCCATCGGCCGTAGAGCGACAGCCGACCGTGTCGCGGTCGGGTTTGCAGGTCCTCACCCAGCAGCCCGCGCAGGTCGGCCAGCAGGTCCGGCTCGGTCGCCGGGTGCAGCCGATGGCTGCCGCGGTCGACCCGCATTCCGCCGACCTCGAAGCTCGCCGCCATGCCGCCGACAGCCGCCGCCCGTTCGAGCAGGATGGCGCTGCGTCCCGTGCGGGCCACTCGCCAGGCAGCCGCCAGACCGGCGGGACCGCCACCGAGGATGACGACGTCAGCGGAGTGGTCGGCGGGCACTCGGCGACCGTACACAGCGCGCGGGCGGAGCGGTTCAGGCATCATGGCCCGCTGTGACCGACGAGAGCATCCGGCCCTGGGGTTCCTACGACGTCCTCGCCGACGCTGAGGACTTCAAGGTGAAGACCATCAGCGTGGCGCCCGGCAAGCGGCTGTCCTATCAGCGGCATGCCCGCCGCTCCGAGCACTGGTTCGTGGTGAGGGGCGAGGGCACCGTCACCCTCGACGGAGACCCCATCGCCGTACGCCGGGGCAGCGCGGTCGACGTCGCGGTCGGCGCTGCGCACCGGATCGAGTGCACGAGCGCCGAGGCGCTGGTCTTCGTCGAGGTGCAGCACGGCGAGTACTTCGGGGAGGACGACATCACCCGCCTGGAAGACGACTTCGGTCGCGCCGAGCAGCAGTGAGCGTCCCGGCGCGGATCAGCCTGATCACCCTCGGGGTCCGCGACGTCTCGCGGGCGACGGAGTTCTACGAAGCACTCGGCTGGCGTCGCGCGTCTGCGTCCACCGCCGACGTCACCTTCATCCAGACGGCCGACTCGGTGCTGGCCTTGTGGAGTGCTGGCGCGCTGGCCGCGGACTTCGGTCATTCGGATGCCACAGCGCCGGCGTTTCGAGGCGTCTCGTTGGCGATCAACGTCGAGAGTGAATCCGAAGTCGAGCGCATCGTGGCCGAGATGGCGCAGGCCGGCGCAGCCGTCGTGAAGGAGCCGGGTCCGGTGTTCTGGGGCGGGTACACCGCTCACGTCACCGACCCCGACGGCCATGCCTGGGAGATCGCCCACAACCCAGGCTTCGCGTTCGCCCCGGACGGCTCACTCCAGCTCTGACCGCGTCAGGCGAGCTCGAGGGCGGTGAGCTGCCACCGCCCGTCGACCCCTTCCATCCGCAGCGCCAGAGCCACGGTGCGCAGCCCCTGTACGACGATCGCCGTCACCTCCGCGATGCCGGGCACCGGCTCGCAGACGACGAGGCGGCGCAGGCTGCCGGCCCACGGTCGAGGCGAGCGGGGGCTCACCAGCACCTCGACCTCGTCGCAGACGTCCGGGTTGGCGCACGCTGCCAGCTGGCGTGCCGGCCGGTCACCGGCCAGCACCTCGAGGAGCAGGCGGGTGAGCCGCGCGGCCTGCGGACCGGGCGCGGGGAGCTCGACCCGTGGGGTGCGGACGGGGCCGAACGACGCCGCGACGGTGTCCGTCGGAGTTCCCTCTTTCAGGCGTGCCGGCGGTAGCTCAGCCGGCACCAGACGAAGCTGTGCTGCAGGTGCCGCCGGCTCCGGCGGTGCCGAGGACTCGGCATGAGGTGCCGCGCTCGGCCGTGCCGGTGGTGCCGCCAGCGGAACCGAGCCGGGGTCGGTCGGCGCGTACTCGTCGAGGTACGGCCCCTCCGTGTCGATCGTCGCTCGGCGGGTGACGTGCAGCCGGATCGGCTCGTGCGGCATGGGCAGTGCGGACGCCGAGATCGTCACGGTGGCTCCTCGGGTGGATGGGCGCGGGCGGTAGACGGCGTGCCGAAGAGAGAGGGCAGCGAGGGAGCAGACGGCGGACGGAAGCGCTGACCTGGGTGGATCAGGTGGGGATTGGCTCCGATGACCGAGCGGTTCTTCGCGTGCCAGCGGCGCCAGCTCCGGTCGACAGCGGCGTCGGTGGCCTCGGCACCGAGCGCGGTGGTGGCGATCCGCCAGAGCGAGTCACCGGGGACGACGACCACGACGTCGGTGGCGGGTCCGGCGGCAGGTCCGGCGGCGGGCCGGGCCGGCGCGAGCTGTCCCCCGGCGGGCCCCGCGGGGGGGCCCGGAGGCGACTCGACCGGCCGGTCGAAGGGGCCCCCGCTGGATGCCGGAGCCGACGCCGTGGCGACCGCCACCTCCTGGGCTAGGGCGGAGAAGGCCGGCACGCCGACGGCGCCGACGGCGAGGGTCAGCCCGAGCGCCGTCTCGAGCGCCCGACGCAGCGCCGACGGCAGCACCCGGTGCGCTGCTGCGGCCGCCAGCCGCCCACTGAGGCCCGGGAGACGTCCGGCCAGCAGGAGCACCGCGCCGCCCACCGTCCAGGCGAGGCACACCCACGCGCCGAGCGCCGCCACCTCTGCCACCGCGAGGTCCGCGGGGGTGCTTGTCGCCCAGCTCCGGGGCTGACTGAGCAGCTGGCGCATCGTGGCGGCGTCGGGTCCGGTGACCGCGAGGAGGCCGAGGCAGACCAGTCCGAACAGGAGAGAGAAGCGCGACCGGCTCACCGATTCCTCCGAATGAACGCATTTAGTTCCATTTACGTTCTATTGGTGTCGTTATCCTGACGTCAACCCCTGCGACGCGACCTGTTGACCACGGCGGCTGCCGCCCGCCACGGTGGGCGCATGGGTCCGGATCGATCGGCGGCGGGTCGCTGGCAGCGCCTCTTCGACGACCTCGAGGCGGAGTACGACGCCGGCGCGGCTGCCGAGCTGGAAATCGAGGTAGCCACTCGGGCCCGCGGCGAGTGGGCCCGGCTGGGCCTCGTCGACCGGCTGCGCCCGGCCATCGGCCATCCGCTGGTGCTGCACACGTCCGGAGCAGCTGCGCTTCGCGGCACGCTGTGCGGGCTCGGTCCGGACTGGCTGCTGCTCGCGGAGGCCGCCGGCGATGAGGTCGTGGTCCCGCTCGCCAGCCTCCTGTCAGTGAGCGGCCTCGGGGCCCGCTCGGCGGCCCCGGGCAGTGAAGGTCAGGTGGTGGCCCGCCTCGCGCTCGGCCATGCCCTGCGTGGCATCGCCCGACGGCGCGCCGGCGTCGCGATCACGCTGCTCGACGGATCAGTGCTGCACGGCACTCTCGACCGGGTCGGCGCCGACTTCGTCGAGCTGGCCGAGCACCCGGCGGGGGAGCCGCGCCGGGCACCGGCCGTCAGCGGGGTGCGGGCGCTGCCCTTCAGCGCCCTGGCTTGTGTCCGCGCGTCCTGAGCCGCCGGACCGTTGCGATCACGACCGAGAGATGGGGCGCGATCGCCGTACCTCAGTCGCTGCTGTCGCCTCCGGTGAACGGATGGGCGTCGACGAACGCCTCAGTCGCGGCGTAGCAGCGCTGGATGTACGCCTCGAGCTCGCTGTCCTCGACCCGCCACTGGCCGCGCCCGCCGACCTTGATGGCCTTGAGGCTCTTGCTGCGCACGAGCGCGTAGGTCTGCGACATCGAGATGTTGAGCACGCCGGAGACGTCGTCGAGGGTCAGGAAGCGGGGCATGCGGGACCTCCGGCAGAGAGCTGCGCAGGCGCGAGTCTGGCATCCACCGGCGTCGGCTGCAGCCCATCCGGGCGGGCCTGTGGACAACGCGGGCTCCCCCTCGCCTCCCGAAGCGACGGCCGATAGCCTCGCCCGCGCCTGGTGTCGTCTCGTCGACTCCCGAGGAGCGCCTGTGACCGAGCCCTCGTCACCCGCCGCCAGTCGACTGCGCCAGCCCCGGTGGCTCGACGGCCGCCTGGTCGCCGGGGTGCTGCTGCTCCTCGTCTCGGTGGTCGTCGGGGCCAACGTCGTCCGGGCCGCCGACAAGACAGTGCTGGTGTGGAAGTCGGCCCGGGCACTGCCGGTCGGCATGACGCTGACCGACGGCGACGTCATCGCGACCCGGGTCCGGCTCTTCGGCGCAGACCAGGCGCGCTACCTCGATGCCCGCCATGGCGCCCGGCCCGCCGGACGGCTGCTGGCACGAGACATCGGCTCGGGGGAGCTGCTGCCCGCGAGTGCCCTGGCGGACGCGGGAGATTCCGCCCCCACTCGGCTTGTCGCCGTACCGATCCTGCGCAGTCACGCAGTCGGCGGTCGACTGGTTCGCGGCGACCGGGTCGATGTCATCGCCACCTTTCGAATCAGCGCCCAGGTGTCGGAGACGCGGGCCATCGTCAAGGCAGCGCTCATCGAAGAAGTCGTCGACGAGGACGACGGCTTCGGCAGCGGCGACGACTACGCCGTGACGCTGCGGGTGGCACCGGCCCAGGCCCTGCTGCTGGCCTCGGCACTGCAGACAGCCGAGCTCGACCTGCTGCTCGTGCAGGCCGCCGGCGACGACCTCGGTGACGTCGGTGACCGGCCCGTGTCCGGGGGTGCGACGCGCACCACGTCCGCTGACCCGTCGGCCGCACCGGCGCGCAGCCCGGCGCCCCGATGAGGGTCCCGGTGCTCACCGCAGTCAGCGGCTCCCGCTGGGAGGCCGGGTTGGTCGAGGCGCTGGAGCGCAACGACCTCGGCGTGTCCGTCGTACGCCGGTGCGTCGACCTCGCTGATCTCCTGGCCACGGCGGCCACCGGCACGGCTCGGGCCGTGCTGGTCTCCGCCGACTTGCGTCGGCTCGACCGGGAGGCGCTCGCGCGCCTGAGCGTCGCGCGCGTTGCCGTCGTCGGCCTGGTGTCGGCGGACGACGAGGCGGCGGCGGTCCGGTTACGACAGCTCGGCATCACGCAGGTGCTCGCCGCGGACGCCGACCCGGCGACCATCAGCGCTGCGGTCATCGAGGCGGTGGCAGAAACCGCGGCACCGGCTGCCGGTGCGCCCCTCGACATCCGCGCAGCGATGTCCGACCTGCCTGACCCCCCGGCGGGAGACCTGGACTGGCTCGACGAGCCGAGCGGCACGGGGCGGGTCATCGCGGTCTGGGGTCCGACCGGAGCCCCGGGCCGTACGACGGTCGCGGTGGGCATCGCCACGGAGACCGCGTTGCTCGGGGAGAGCACCACGCTCGTCGACGCAGACGTCTACGGCGGTGCGGTCGCGCAGACGCTCGGCCTGCTCGACGAGGCGCCTGGTCTGGCGGCTGCCGCCCGCCAGGCCAATAACGGCTCGCTGGACGTCATCGGCCTGGCCAAGCTCACCCGTCGGCTCACTCCGACGTTGCGGGTGCTGACGGGAGTGGCCCGCGCGGAGCGGTGGCCCGAGCTGCGGCCGGCGGCGCTGGAGGTCGTGCTGGCGATGCTGCGCCAGCTCTCGGCGGTCACCGTCGTGGACTGCGGCTTCTGCCTTGAGCAGGACGAAGAGCTCGCCTACGACCAGTCGGCGGCCCGCCGCAATGGCGCCACCTTGGCGGTGCTCGCTGCTGCTGACGCGGTGATCGCGGTCGGCTCGGCCGATCCCGTCTCGCTGCAGCGCCTGGTGCGCGGGCTCGCCGAGCTCTCGGAGGTGCTGCCTGGCGTCTCGCCCGCCGTCGTCCTCAACCGGGTGCGTCCCGGGCTGATCCCGGGCGACATCCGGGCCGAGGCGTCCGCGGCTCTCGAGCGCTACGCGGGAGTGATGCCGAGCGCGTTCATCCCCGACGACCGCGCCGCGCTGGACAAGGCGATGTCGGTCGGCCGCTCGCTGGCCGAGGTCGCGCCGACGTCAGCAGCCCGCCACGCGCTACGCGACCTCGCGGGCAGCCTGCTGGGCCGGGAGGTCGTCGCGACCAAGCGCGCGCTGCTCCGCCGCCGCGGCTGAAAGCGCGTAGTAGGTCGTCAAGCCGGCCAGCGGGAGAGCTCCGCGCGGGCGATGGAGCGCAGGTGCACCTCGTCCGGCCCGTCGGCGAGGCGCAGCGTCCGGGTCATCGCCCACATCTGGGCCAGCGGGAAGTCGTCGCACACGCCCCCGCCACCGTGCGCCTGGATGGCGCGGTCGAGCACGGCGAGCGCCATTCGCGGCACGGCGACCTTGATGGCTGCGATCTCCGTGGCCGCCCCGCGGGCGCCGGAGGTGTCGATCAGCCAGGCCGTCTTGAGGACGAGCAGCCGCGCCTGCTCGATCTCGATGCGCGACAGCGCGATCCACTCACGGATCACCCCCTGCTCGGCCAGCGGTCGACCGAAGGCCACGCGCTGCTGCACACGCCGGGCCATCAGCTCCACTGCACGTTCGGCCATCCCGATAGCTCGCATGCAGTGGTGGATTCGTCCGGGGCCCAGCCGCGCCTGGGCGATCGCGAAGCCGCCGCCTTCCTGTCCGATGAGGTTGGTGACCGGCACCCGCACGTCGGTGAAGCGCACCTCGCAGTGACCCTGCTGGTCGGAGTAGCCGAAGACCGGCAGCGAGCGCACGACCTCGACGCCCGGGGTGTCGAGCGGCACCAGGACCATCGACTGCTGCGCGTGCCGCGGACCACTGGGGTCGGTCTTGCCCATGAAGATGGCGACCGCGCAGCGGGGGTCCGCCGCGCCGGTCGTCCACCACTTGCGGCCGTTGATGACGTAGTCGTCGCCGTCTCTCGCGATGGTGGAGGCGATGTTGGTCGCGTCCGACGACGCCACGTCGGGCTCGGTCATCGCGAAGCAGGAGCGGATCTCGCCGTCGAGCAGCGGGGCGAGCCAGCGCTCCTTCTGCTCCGGGCTGCCGAACATGTGCAGCACTTCCATGTTGCCGGTGTCTGGCGCGGAGCAGTTGATGGCCTCCGGCGCAATCGCGATGCTGCGCCCCGTGATCTCAGCGAGCGGCGCGTAGTCGAGGTTGGACAGCCCCGACTCGGCGGGCAGGAACAGGTTCCACAGCCCCCGCGAG
Source organism: Mycobacteriales bacterium (assembly GCA_035536235.1). Lineage (GTDB taxonomy): Bacteria > Actinomycetota > Actinomycetes > BP-191 > BP-191 > DATLNF01. The sequence goes on along the minus strand of DATLOQ010000167.1, from coordinate 19,570 downwards.
CGGGCCTCGATCTTCAGCTGCTGCACCACGTCGGGCAGCACGTGCGGGTCGGCCGCCGACGACCGCTGCTCCGCGTAGACCGCCTCCGCCGGGTAGACGTGGCTGTTCATGAATTCCTGCAGCTGCCCAGCGAGCTCGAGCGACCGGGCGCTGTGGCGAAAGTCCATGGGTTTCCTTCGTTCTCACCGGACGTCGGGTGACAGGATGCCGCACGTGACCGCAGCGGGTGCCCCCCAGCTCGTCGACGCCGCGGCGCTGACGGCTTACGTCGGCGACCGGCTGCCCGGGGACGGGCCGCTCGAAGTCGAGCATCTCGCGGCCGGACACTCGAACCTGACCTACGTCGTACGACGGCAGTCGGCCGGTGGTGCGGCTCGGGAGTGGATCCTGCGGCGGCCGCCGAGAGGGCCGTTGCTCCCGACGGCGCACGACGTGATCCGCGAGTTCCGCGTCCTGGACCTGCTGGCGCGCAGCGGCGCCGGTGTGCCGGTGCCTGAGGTTGTGCTGTCCTGCGCGGACAGCTCCGTCATCGGGGCGCCGTTCTACGTGATGGAGCGGGTCCACGGCACCGTGGTGCGCGAGCGCCTCCCAGCGTGGCTGGCCGGTGACGAGCACGCCGCCGACCGGCGCCGGACCGGTGAGGAGCTCATCGACGCCCTGATCGCGTTGCATGCCGCGCCGGTCGAGCCCTTCGTCGAGGCGGGCATCGGCAAGCCGGCTGGTTATCTCACCCGCCAGCTGCAGCGCTGGCAGGGCCAGCGCGAGGGCGCCAAGACGCGCGAGCTGCCCGACTACGACATCCTCGTTGACTGGCTGGAAGCCCATCGCCCGGAGTCAGGCGGCCCCGCAGTGGTCCACGGCGACTACAAGCTGGACAACGTCGCCATGACGTCGACCTCAGCCGGCCCGCGGCTCGCCGCGATCCTCGACTGGGAGATGGCCACCGTGGGCGATCCCCTCGCCGACCTCGGCTACCTGATGTCTTTCTGGCTGGAGCCGGGCGAGACCAGCGAGTTCGAAGACGTCGCCGGAAACGTCACGAGCCAGGGCGGCTTCCCCACCAGGGCGGAGATGGTGCAGAGGTATGCCGAGGGCTCTGGCCGAGACGTCACGGACCTCACGTTCTACACCGCACTGGCGATCTGGAAGCTGGCCATCCTGCTCGAGGGCTCGTACTCGCGGCACCTCGCCGGCACCACCGACGACCCGTTCTTCGCGCTCCTCGACCGCGGGGTGCCGGCTCTCCTGCGTCGCGCGCGGGAGGTGGCCAGTGCCTGACGCAGCGTCGACGTTCACGGCGCTCGTCGTCGACTACGGCGGAGTGCTCACGACCTCGCTCGGCGCCTCGTTCCAGGAGTTCAGCGACACCGAGGACATCGACAGGGAGCACATCCAGCAAGTGGTGCTCGCGGCGTACGACGACGGCCGGCCAAGCCCCCTGCACCTCATCGAGACCGGGTCGGTGACCCTCGACGAGTTCGAGGCGGAGCTGGCCGCACGGTTGCGCACCCGGACCGGCGGCAGCGTGGCGGCCAGGGGTTTGGTGCAGCGCATGTTCGCCGGGGCTCGGCCGGACTCCCGGATGCTCGACGCGGTCCGGCGGGCCCGCTCCGCTGGCTTGCGCACGGCACTGCTGTCGAACTCCTGGGGTAATCGCGACCAGTACAACTTCGATCACTTCGACACGCTCTTCGACGCCGTCGTCATCAGCGGAGAGGTCGGTCTACGCAAGCCGGACCACGGCATCTACCAGCTGCTGTGCCGCGAGCTCGGCGTGCCAGCCGCCGAGTGTGTTTTCGTCGACGACATCGGGGCCAACATCCGCGCCGCGGCAGAAGTGGGCATGTGCGGTGTGCACCACGTCGATACGGACACCACGCTGGCCGAGCTCGAGCTGCTCCTGGGCCTGCCCTTCTCCGCACCATTCCTGGCCGGCGACCTTTAGACCGTTCGGCTGACGCGGTCGGCGGGCCAGCCGTGCGACGATGGCGAGACGCCTCGCGGAAGGGACCGTATGACCGACCGGCTCAGCCCGCTCGACGTCTCGTTCCTCTACCTCGAGACGCCGACGACGCACATGCACATCGGTGGGGTGGCGATCTTCGCGCCCCCAGTCGGTGGCTTCGACTTCGAGGCGTTCGCCGGCCTGGTCGAGGCCCGGCTGGGGCTTCTTCCTCGCTACCGGCAGAAGGTCCGCTGGGTGCCCGGTCATGTCAGCAACCCGATCTGGGTCGACGACCCGGACTTCGATCTCAGCTACCACGTGCGTCTGTCGGCCTTGCCTAAGCCGGGCACCATTGAGCAGCTCAAGGAGTTCGTCGCCCGCATCCAGTCCCGGCCGCTCGACCGTGGTCGGCCCCTCTGGGAGCTCTATGTCCTCGAGGGGCTGGCTGATGACCGGGTGGCGATCGTCAGCAAGACCCACCACGCGATGGTCGACGGCGTCAGCGCGATGGACATCAGCACGCTGATCCTCGATGTGGGGCCGACTCCGCGGGAGACCCCGGCCGACTACTGGGTGCCGTCACGAGAGCCCTCAGATGCCGAGATCCTCGCCGAAGCGGTCGTCGACTGGCTACGCAAGCCCTCGCAGGTTCTGGACACCGTGCGCACCAATGCGCTCGACGTGCGTCGTACCGTCACCCGAGCCGTCGACATGCTCGGCGGGATCGCGGCCACGGTGCGCACGACCGCGCGCTCCGCACCCGCGACCCCGCTCAACGTCGAGATCGGAGCAGCGCGCCGGTTCGGCATGGTGGCGACCGATCTCGACGACTACAAGCGGGTCCGCAAGAGCCACGGCGGCACCATCAACGACGTCGTGCTGGCCACTGTCGCCGGAGCGCTGCGCACCTGGTTGCAGACCCGCGGCGAAAGCGTGAACGGCTTGACCGTCCGCGCGATGGTGCCGGTCAGCGTCCGCGGAGAGGCCCAAGAGGGCATGAGCGGCAACCGCGTGTCCCAGTACTTCGTGGACCTCCCGGTCAGCGAGCCCAACCCTGTGATGCGGCTGCACCAGGTGAGCTACGCGATGACCGCGCACAAGGAGAGCAATCAGGCGGTCGGGGCTGAGGCCCTGGTCACCCTGTCCGGCTTCGCTCCACCGACGCTGCACGCGCTCGGCGCCCGGCTCGCCGGCGGACTCAGCCGTCGGATGTTCAACCTCGTGATCACCAACGTGCCCGGCCCGCAGATCCCGCTCTACGCCAACGGCGCGCAGATGCTGGAGGTCTACCCCGTCGTGCCGCTCGCCCAGGCCCAAGCCGTCGTCGTGGGGCTCACGTCGTACAACGGCGGGGTCTACTACGGCCTCAACGCCGACCGCGACGCGATGTACGACGTCGACGTGTTGGCTCAGTGCATCGGAGAGTCGCTCGCCGAGCTGGTGGAGACCGTCCGGTGACCAAGGCCCGAGGTCGCGCGCCTCGCCGCGGTCTTGTCCTCGGCGCCGGGGGAGTCCTCGGCGCCGCGTGGTCCATCGGGGCACTGGCCGCTGTCGAGGAGGCGCTCGGCTGGGATGCGACGACCGCCGAGGTCATCGTGGGCACCTCGGCCGGCTCCGTACTGGCCGCCTTTCTCGGCAGCGGCGTGCGGACCGAGACACTCCTCAACCACCAGCGCGGCATCATCGCGCCCGGTGACCCGCTGATCGACTACGACTACGAGGGCGAGCGCGCGCTCCCGCGGCTGCCCCGCATGCGCCTCGGCTCTCCCGCACTCTTGGTCCGCACGGCGCTGCACCCGAGGCGCGTCACGCCGATGACGGCGATGAGCGCGGCGTTCCTCGAGGGCCGCGGCTCGCTGGCACCACTCGGCGACCTCGTCGAGGCGGTCGCGCCTCGCGGCACCTGGGCGACCCATCCGCGGACCTGGATCGTCGCGATGGACCACGCGACCGGTAAGCGCATCCCCTTCGGCCGCGACGGAGCTCCGAGCTCCGACCTGCGCGACGCGGTGATGGCGTCGTGCGCCATCCCCGGGTGGTATGCACCCGTCGAGATCGGTGGGCGGCGCTACGTCGACGGCGGCATCTGCTCGCCGACGTCGCTCGACCTCGTGGCGCCGCTGGAGCTCGACGAAGTGGTGGTCATCTCGCCCCTGACGAGCACCGAGATGGACTCCCCGACGACGGCGGCTGCCAAGGTGGAGCGCTACGTCCGCAAGCTGGTCACCCGTCGGCTGCTTCGTGAGGCGGAGCGGGTCCGCTCCGGTGGCGCCCGGGTGATCCTGCTGGGCCCCGGGCCGGAGGACCTCGACGCGATCGGCGCCAACTTGATGGACCCGAGTCGCCGCGAGCACGTCCTCGAGACATCGCTTCGCACTTCAGCGGAAGCGGTGCGACGTCAAGTCGACGGCTTCGCCGCGGCTGGCTGACGGGACGGCCCATGACGCGGAGCAGCGCTCGGTGAGGGTGTACGTCGCGACCACGCTTGCCGGCCTGCAGGAATTGATCGACACCGGAGTCGTGCCAGCGGACGGCCGGATGCACGGAGTGACCCCGGCGCTGCGTGAGTCCTTCGCCGAAGCCGACGCCGAAGAGCTCGAGTACGCCGCTCTCACGGCCGCGGCTCGAGACTCCCTGCACGCGCTGGCGGCGAATGCCGACGCCCCGCGCCGCCGCGTCGTGATCGCAGCCGAGGTGCCGGAGCGTGCTGCCACGCCAACCAACGAATCGCCGTCGCGCGTGACAGTGTCAGCGAGCCTGGGCCGGTCCGACGTCGCCGCGGTGCACGTTGACGACGTGGCGGCGACCGAGACGATTGCCGCCGCCGTAGGCGCGCTGGCCGACGCGGAGTCCGGCGACGACGAGGCGTCTGCCGTCGTGGAGGACGCTGCCGGCTGGGAGCTCATGTGGTTTGCCACCCAAGAGATCGAAGACCTCCTCACGTGAGCGAGATCGAAGATCTCCTCATGGCGTGGCACGATGAGCCTCGCCGACTTGAGGCACAGGATCACGACCTAACGTCGTGATCATGTGCTCCGTCTCGTGGAAGGTGCGTCGCGATGGATGCCGTGACCCAGGTGCCGCTGCCAGTCAACGAGCCGGTGCGCGGCTACGCGCCCGGGAGCGCTGAGCGCGCGAGCCTCGAGGCGCGGATCAAGGAGCTCTCCGCCGACCAGCACGAGCTGCCCATGACGATCGGCGGTCGCCAGGTCGGTGGATCAGGTCCGCGCATCGACGTGGTGGCGCCGCACTCTCACCGTCAGGTCCTCGGTACGACGCCCGACGCGACGACCGCCGAGGTCGCCGCGGCGGTGGCCGCGGCGAAGGCAGCGGCGCCTGGCTGGGCTGCGCTGTCCTACGACGACCGGGCCGCTGTCTTCCTCAAGGCCGCCGAGCTGCTCGCCGGCTCGTGGCGCGACACCGTCAATGCAGCGACCATGCTCGGCCAGAGCAAGACGGCGATCCAGGCGGAGATCGACGCGGCGTGTGAGCTCATCGACTTCCTGCGGTTCAACGTCGCCTTCGGTCGCCAGATCCTCGCCGACCAGCCGCAGTCCTCGCCGGGCATCTGGAACCGCCTCGACTACCGGCCGCTAGAAGGTTTTGTCCTGGCCATCACGCCCTTCAACTTCACCGCCATCGCCGCCAACCTGCCGGCGGCGCCCGCCCTTATGGGCAACACCGTTGTCTGGAAGCCCAGTCCCACGCAGCAGCTCTCAGCGCACTACACGATGCGGCTCTTCGAAGAGGCGGGGCTTCCACCCGGCGTCATCAACATGGTGACCGGGCACGGTGCGGCGGTGAGTGAGGTAGCCCTGCCCGACCGCGATCTCTCGGGCATCCACTTCACCGGCTCCACCGCGACCTTCCAGCATCTGTGGCGCAGCGTCGGCGAGCGGATCGCGTCGTACCGCACCTATCCGCGTCTCGTCGGCGAGACCGGCGGCAAGGACTTCGTGATCGCGCACCCGTCCGCGGACATTGCGGCCCTGCGCACCGGGCTGATCCGCGGCGCGTTCGAGTATCAGGGTCAGAAGTGCTCCGCGGCGTCCCGGGCCTATCTGCCCCGGTCGGTGTGGGAGCGGCTGGGCGACGACCTGATCGCGCAGACGGAGGCGCTCACCCAAGGAGACGTCTCGGACTTCAGCAACTTCATGGGAGCTGTCATCGACGACCGCGCGTTCAAGCGACTCTCCGGCGTCATCGACAGCGCAGCCAATGATCCTGCGCTGGAGGTCATCGCGGGCGGCACATGTGACGACAGCGAGGGCTACTTCATCCGGCCTACCATCGTGCGCAGCGAAGACCCCGCGCACGAGATCTTCACGAAGGAGTACTTCGGCCCGGTGCTCGGCGTCTTCGTCTTCGACGATGCGGCCTACGACGATGTCGTTCGCCAGGCGGCTGATGCAGCGCCCTACGCCCTGACGGGTGCGGTCTTCGCGCAGGACCGCGAGGCCATCGCCGCCGCGACTGCAGCGCTGCGCAACAGCGCCGGCAACTTCTATGTCAACGACAAGCCGACCGGTGCGGTGGTGGGGCAGCAGCCCTTCGGGGGAGCGCGGGCGAGCGGCACCAACGACAAGGCCGGCAGCTACCTCAACCTCCTTCGGTGGGTATCCCCCCGCACCATCAAGGAGACGCTCGCGCCGCCGACCGATCACCGTTACCCGCACATGGGCTGATCTCCCGGGCAGTGGGGGCGTCCGCAGAGGAAGCACAGAGTCACCGTCGCGACATCGCGGTTTCGGCGCGTCGGCGGCCGAGAACGTAGTCAGATGACGAGGATGGGGCCGAGTCCGCGCTCCGGGGGGGTAAGTCATGTCAGCTACTCGAGTGTCGTCGCTCCACGAGCATCCCAACTGCGACGAGGTCGTCGAGGTGCTCGCCCGCATGACGACGTTGACCGACGACCAGCTCGCCGAGCTGGCAGCCGGCTGGTGCGACGACGACGTGACCTCTGCAGGTCGGGCGACCGCGCTCGGCCCGGACAGCCCGCTCGTCCTGGAGGTGCTCGCCGCGTTCGACAGCCTGGAGTACCTCTACGCCGACGACCTGCAGGGCGAGGCGGCGTACCTCACGATCTCCGCTCCTGTCACGGCACTGGCGCTCAAGGCGGTCCGCGACGCCATCGCGGCGGCGTACGCCAGACCGGTGCTCACCCGCTCGGAGTACGTCGCGCTGCTTGCTCCGTGGCGTGCGACGTTCCCCGACTCGTCGTACTGCGCGCCGGACTTCGGACCGCAGCACGCCGCCGTCGTCGCAGCGCTCGGCCTTATGTCGTCGATGGCGTGCCGCTCTCACGATCCTCATGCCCAGCAGCGGTGGTCATCGGTGCTGGAGCAGGGTGAGCAAGTCGATCTCGAGCGACACGGCGACGCGGTGGACCACGCCTGGGACGCGGCGTTGCTCACCCAGCGCCGCCGGCTCTGGGGACTCGCGTCTCGCAGCGGGCAGGAGGCGTTCTTCCGGCGCTGCGCGCAGTGTGACCGAGCTGGCCACGAAGCGGATGGAGTGGTGCTGGCGCTGTGCTTGGGGGCCGTAGTGGGAATCATGATGGGCGACGTGCTCGACGACGACTCTCAGGCGCTGCTCCGCTCGCCTCTCGGCGCGCTCCTGGCGGCCCAGACCACGGCGTCGGATCACTACTAACGGCCGGGGGCGGACCGCACTAGGGTTTGCGCATGACGGCGACTTCGGACCATCACTTCGGTGAGGCCGGTGGTCGGCTCTCCTACGCGAGCTACCTGCACGTGGGAGACCTGCTCGACCAGCAGGTGCTGTTGTCTCAGCCGCCGGCTCATGACGAGCTGCTCTTCATCACGGTGCACCAGGTCTACGAGCTGTGGTTCAAGCAGTGCCTGCATGAGCTGACCTTCGCCCGCGACGCGATGCTGTCCGGAGACACCTATCGGCCGCGCCATGCCCTCCATCGGGTGCACGTCATCGAGCGGGTGCTCATCGAGCAGGTCGCAGTGCTCGAGACCATGACGCCGCAGGACTTCTTGGTGTTCCGCTCACTGCTGGCGCCAGCGAGCGGCTTCCAGTCGGTGCAGTTCCGTGAGCTCGAGTTCCTCTCCGGCGCTCGCGACCCGGGCTTCCTCGCCCGGCTGGGACAGGCCTCGCCGGAGGAGATTGACCGGCTGCAGCGCCGGTTGGCCGAGCCATCGTTGTGGGACGCCTTCGTCGCTCTCGTCGCGGCGCGCGGCTTTCGGATGGCCACGGAGGAAGATCGCCGCGCCTCCCTGCTGATCATCGCGCGGGACCGCGCCATGTCCGGCGAGCTGTGGGACCTCGCGGAGGCGCTGCTCGGCCACGACGCGTTGGCCTCGCAATGGAGATCTCGGCACGTGGACATGGTCGAGCGACAGATCGGCACGAAGGCCGGAACCGGCGGCTCCAATGGGGCGCCCTACCTGCGCGGGCGGCTTGGCGTGCGGTACTTCCCCGAGCTGTGGGAGCTGCGCAGCTATCTCTGAGAGATCACCTCGCGGAGGACGTGGGTCTCGTCGCTGATCACCCCGGAGACCCCGGCGTCGAGCACCGAATCCAGCGCCCGCCGGTCGTTGACGGGCCAGGTCATGACAACGTCCACCGACTCGTGCAGCTCGTCGACGAGATCACGGGTCACCAACGACCTGTGCACGGATGCGCCGTACGCCGTACGCGCCCGGACGGCCTCGCGCAGCAGTGCGAGCTCGGCCCGGCTGCGTGCCGAGAGCACCGGCCGCACCCAGGAGATGTTGGCGAAGGGCTGGAGTGACGGCCAGTACCGCGAGCAGACGACGATCGCCCGGTGGGGCACCTCCTGGTGCAGCAGCGTGGCCACCTCCACGCCCACTGCCGCTTTGCGCCCTTTGAGGTCGAGCATGAAGGTCGCGCCGGCATCAGCCACGCGCAGCAGCTCGGTCAGGCCTAGCCGCGGAGCCGCCGCCGGCACCAGCTCCCACGTGTCCCAGAGGAAGGGGAGCGGACCCATCGTCTTGAGGTGCCGCACTTCAAGTCCACCTCGGTAGTGGTGGACGTCCGCCTCGATGATGTCTGCGCCAACATCCGCGGCGGCGCGCAGGCCGGCCAGCGAGTTGCCGGCTCGGTGTGCAATCGCGAGCGGCGACCGCGTGTCACCATCGCGCATGGGCTAGCTGTCGGCGAACTTGGTCAGCGCCGCAGCATCGAGGGAGACGACCCGACCGGCCTCTAGGGTGACCCAGCCGCGCCGCTCGAACCCGGCAAGGGCAGCGTTGACCGCTTGCCGTGAACCCCCGACCATGGAGGCCAGGTCTGACTGCGAGAGCGCGAGCCCTTCTGCGCTGTTGTGAGCCGCCTGCCGGGCCACAAGCGCCTTGGCGAGCCGCCGGGGCAGGTCGACGAAGGCGAGGTCGGTGGAGGAAGCAGTCAGCCGCCGGGCCAGCGCGGTGATCCGGGTCTGCAGCCGGCGGGACAGCTCGGGATCCGCTTCGAGCGCTCGCAGCAGGTCGTCGCGAGGGATGAGAACTACCTCAGAGGCCTCCATCGCGGCGACCGTGGCCGAGCGGGCCTCGGCATCGAGGACCCCGAGCTCCCCGAGGGTCTCTCCTGGGTCGGCGATGCTCAGCAGCAGCTCGTCTCCACCGCTGCTGGTCGAGTACACCTTTAGCCGGCCGGACCGGACCACGGCGAGACTGTCGACTGCGTCGCCCTCGAAGAAGAGCACCTGGTGACGCTGCAGGCTGCGCACCCGACCGCGTTCGCAAAGGCGCTCTACCGCGTCTGCGGCGCACGGTCCGAAGAGCTCTGTCGACGTCAGGTCGCGGGCGTCGACGGGACGAGGGCTCATCGCTTCTGACCTCGTCGGGTGACCAGCACGATCCGCAGCATATTGACCGCGCATCCCCTGTGCCCGCAAATGTCCGCATGACGACAGCCGCGATGTCCCGGCCGCGACGGTGCAGGATCGGCACCAGTTCGATGGTGCGGGGCGGGTTCTGACACGCTCTAGCCAGGCTCGCCTGCAGCGCTAGGCGGAAGTGCGCCCAGCCGCAGGGTCTACGACGGAAGGGAAGGCATGGCGACCTCGGAGGAGCTGCTGGCCGAGCTGGGCCAGCTGGCGGGCGTGGTGGGGCCGGTGTTCGCGCCCTCGGGCTCCCGTGAGCTGCTCCTGTCGCTCACCGAGACCGCTCGCCGCCTCTTCGGTGCGGCTGCCTGCTCCATCGCGTTGCTCGACGAGGAGACCGACGAGCTGGTCTACACGACTGCCGCTGGTGCGGGTGCGGAGGACGTCACGGGCATGCGCCTGCCGGCCAGCCAGGGCGTGGCCGGCTTCGTGGTGCAGAGCGGGCAAGCGGTTGCGGCCACCGACCTTGGGCGCGATCCCCGGTTCGCCCGCGACGTCGCGGAGTCGACCGGCTACCTGCCGCAGGCCATCCTCGCCGTTCCGGTCAGCAGCCCCCGCCGGATGATCGGCGTGCTGAGCCTGCTCGATCGCGATGCTTCGCGCCCAGGAGCGGAACGCGACATGGAGATGGCATCCGTCTTCGCCGAGCAGGCCGCGCTGGCGATTGAGGGCTCGGCGGCGTTCGCCGACCTCGGTCGGGCCCTCCTCGCGCAGCTGGCGGCTGCTGCTGCTGAGGGATCGACACTGGCAGCGACGGCGTCGGCGGCCGCCGAGGCCGCTGGCCCGGCCGACGCGGACCTAGCGGCTGTTGCTGCGCTGCTCGCCGAGCTGGGCCGGTCAGGCCCCCGGGAGCGGAGACTCGCGGTCCGCGTGCTCCAGGAGTTCCTCACCTACTCGGGAGGGCGATCCCCACGTCCAGCTCGCTGAGGCCGGCCTGGTCCGACGCCTTCGCGCCCGATGCGATCGTGCGGGTGCCCGGTATCAGCGCTGCCCCGAGCCGCGAGTGGGCCCTCGGTGGGGCCACGGGTGCCGGGATCCGGGTGGCGCTCGTCGACAGCGGCGTCGACGTGACGCATCCGGCGGTGACCGGCCTGGTCGGACCCGCGGTGACGTTCTCGTGGGACATGGAGGCGGAGGCGGTGGACCGCGTGGAGGGCCCCCACGATGACGTGTTCGGTCACGGCACGGCCTGCGCAGGGATCATCCGCGCGGTGGCGCCCGAGTGTGAGATCAGCAGCGTTCGCGTCCTGGGTTCGAGACTCACTGGCCGTGGGGAGGTGTTCGCCGAGGGGCTGCGCTGGGCGGTGGAGAGCGGCGCCCAGGTCGTCAACCTGTCGCTGTCCACCGGAAAGCCGGACTTCTACGGGCTCTTCCACGAGATCGCCGACCGCGCGCACCACGCCGGAGTGGTGCTGGTGTGCGCCATGAACAACGTGCCCGCGCCGACGTACCCGTCGGAGTACGCCAGCGTGATCTCGGTGGCCGCAACAGATCCGAGCGAGGACGACGTGCCGCTGCTCTGCGCAGCGCGCCCTCCGGCCGACTTCGGTGCGCCCGGCATCGACGTCTCGGTGGCCTGGGCCGGTGGCGCGACGATGGTGATGACCGGCAACTCCTTTGCCGCTCCCTACGTCAGTGGGCTGGTTGCCCGGCTGCTGTCCAAGCACCCGGGCCTGCGACCGTACGAGGTCAAGTCGGTCCTCCGCGCTATCGCCACCAACGCCGGTGCCTGATCGCAGGGCTGCGCCGAGCCTGTGGGCGGGAGTCACGAGGTTGACAGGGAATTTGTCCTCGCCCTGACAGGCGTCGCGCGGCATAGTGACGATGCTGACCTTGCGGCAGAGAGCCGTCCGTGCAAGAGAAGGGGAGTGCGATGAACGAGTACGACATCAACCCGGACGCCGCAGCAGAGGACATCGACGACGTCGAGGCCCACGGCATGCGTGAGGTCATGGCGGGCCTCAGTGCCGCCGCAGTCCTCGCCGGCGGAGCTGCCGCGGTGGTTGCCCAGCAGGGTGAAGCAAGTGGAGGCGGCGGTACCTCCAGCCGCATCAACGCGACGAAGGCCATCGACGCCCAGGACCAGGCGGGCAACCTGGCTCGCGCTGCTGACTCAGCAGCGGGCGGCGGAAGCGTCTCGGTAAACGGGCCGGCATCGTTCCAAGCCACGACGCCGGACGCCGGCGCCGTAGCTGACGTAGCAGGCGGCTCGGCGACATCGGTGGTCGACGCTGCCGACGACGACATCGTCGCCCCGAACCGCGGTGGTTTGGTGGCTCGCACCGGCGGATTCGTCGGCGACGCGATCCAGGACGTACGCGATGTGCGTGCCAGTGCAGCCGGCTCGGTGTCGGACCTGGTCGACGGAACCGTCGACACCGCGGACCAGGCCGTGAGCGACACCCGGGCGACCGTTCGCCAGTCGCCCACGACGGTTCGCCGTGGAGTGGCCAACGTTCAGAGCGGCACCGTGACCACGCCGAACGTGAACCAGGTCGCGGATACGGCGAGGGCTGCCGTCGACTCCACCCTCGTGCTGGCTGGTGACGCGGTGGCGAGCATCACCGGTGGCGTCATGAACACCATCGCCCGGGTGCAGCCCGCCGTCGGTGGGGAAGTCGACATCCAGGAGGTCAGCGGCTGGGTGACCGTCTCGGTGGGCGGCCAGGAGGTCGCTCGTGCAGAGGTCAAGGACGGTCAGGCTTCGCTGTCCTGGGAGGCGCCGAGCACGGGTCTCGACGTGACCTTCCACTACACCGGCAACGACCTGCTGAACCCGACTTCGGTCACGCTCTAGCTCCACATGCTCAGCGGCGCGGTCACCCGACCGCGCCGCTGACGCATGTCTAGGCCACCGTGATGACCAGCTTCTCCGTGTGCTTCGGCTGGCCTTCGTTCTCGAGCTGGCAGACGAACATGACCTGGCCCGGCGTCAGATCCATCTCCACGAGGATCGAGTCGGCCGGCTCGAAGTCGTGCAGCTGGAGCACGAGAGCACCCTGCGGCGGTCCAGCCGGCGCCTTGCCCTCGAATTTCGCCTCGAAGTAGTCGAGGCCCTGCTGGGGCGTCTTCCCATCGAGCCCCACCACGCCGAGGAGCTCGTGGTTGGCGTCCGTGGTGACCTTGAACACTGTCCTGCCGGCCGGCAGGGTCGCCGGGCCAGTGAGCTTGCCGGCTTTGAAGGACAGCTCCGCCGTCGGTGCTGGCGCAGGAGCTGCGGGACCCGCCGCGGCGCCGACCTTGAGCTCGGTGATCATGCCCTTCTCGTAGTGCGACTTGCCGTCGGGCGCCGGGATGAAGCAGATCAGCGCGTAGGTGCCCTCGGTCAGCGTCGTGTACGTCGACGCGGCATAGCCCGGGCTGAGCACCTGGGGAGCGTCCTTGTCCCCCTCCGCCTCGTCGAACACCCCCTCGAAGGCGGCTTCTTCGTTGCTCTTCAGCGCCGCCTGCACGTCGGCGAGGGTCTTCCCGGTCTTGATCTTGCCGAGGCCGGTCATGTGCTCTTCCTTACCGGCGTTCGAGAACGAGATCTTCGTCAGCCCCGCAATCGGCGAGCCGCTGACCTGGAAGCCGTAGTCAACGCCGGTGATCGCCAGCTCCGGCACCGTCGGTGACGGGCTCGGTGCCGCACCGGTGGGCGCAACCGAGGCCGAGGACCGCCCTGTCGGCGCGCTGGTGGCGTCGCCGCTGTCATCACCGCAAGCGGTGAGGGGCACCATCGCCGCCAGCAGGATCGCGCCCAGTCGCATGGTCTGCTTCATTCGCTCCGCCTCTTCGCCGTTGTGGACTGCGGGTCGTCACGACGGAGGCAGCGCGGCCGGCACGGGCCAAGCCCCCCCCGGAGTGCCTGGCACGAAGTTTGCCGTGGCCATGCGGGGCAGCGCAAACGGGTCGTCGAGAAGGGACACTGCCAGCATGCCGCCGATCACCGAGGCCGTCGCCGTGCTGGAGCGCACCCCCGCGGTCCTGCGATCCATGCTCGCCGAGCTGCCCGAGTCGTGGTCGTCGTACGTCGCAGCTGAAGGGTCGTGGAGTCCGTACGACGTGCTCGGGCACCTTCTTCACGGCGAGCGCACGGACTGGATTCCTCGTCTTGCGGTGATCCTCGAGCACGGGTCGGCAGTCCCGTTCACCCCCTTCGACCGCGAGGGCATGCGCGGCTCGGCACCGGACCTCACCAGCCTGCTCGCCGACTTCACCGACGCGCGCGCGAGCAGCTTGCGTGCGCTGGCCGAAGCAGCGCTCACGCCGGCCGATCTCGACCGCGTCGGGCGCCATCCCGACCTCGGCGAGGTGACGCTCGGAGAACTGCTCGCGTCATGGGCCGTGCACGACCTGAGCCACATCGCGCAGATCGCCGAGACGATGGCGAAGCGCTACCGCGTCGAGGTCGGGCCGTGGCGGGCTTACCTGCCGGTGCTGGACCGCGAGGAGCTCACGGACTGACAGCCGCGGTCTTCTAGTCCCGCGCCCCCCGCGCGCACCGGTCGCATCGCCCGCACGGCACGGCCACGGGTTCGCCGTACGGACGTAGCAGCGAGGCGCGCAGGCAGCCGGGTTCGTCGATCCACTCCGCTGACCATCCGGGTGCAGGCACGATGACGGCTCGGTCCGGGGCCAGGGTGACCGCCGTCTCACGCCAGTCGTCCCGGGTGGCCGGTGCTGCGACGTGCAGCAGCAGGCGCGGCCGGACTCTGCCGAGCGGAGGCAGTGGTCCTCGCGGGACGACCAGAGCGTCGAGCTTGCGCCCGCGCCAGGCAGCGACGGCTCGCGCCCCCCGGGCCGCGCGCATCCCTGGCGCCCAGCTGTCCGTTCGCAGTCCCTCGGCTGATAAGCCGATCTGCAAGCGGTCAGCCTGCCCGCGGTCCTCGACGACGAGGAGGGCGGGCGCGCACCCGCGCACCTGCGCGGTGACCGCCTTCCGGGCGCGTCCGGTCGAGCACCCAAGATGCACGTCCGCAGGATCCCAGCCAGCCCCGACATGGAGCGGCTCGCGCAGACCGTGTCGAGCCGCCAGCGCGCCTCGCTGGTCGGCGTCGGCCCGGCCGACGATGCACAGCACCGGAGGTCCGCCGTCGCGCCGTACGGCGGGAGCGATGCGGTCGGCGCCGTCGAGCACGATCAGTCCGAAGTCGCCGTCCGGTACGACGGTGGCGAGCTGCCAGGCCGACTGCTCGGCTTCGGCGGTCATCGCCGCGAGGTCCTCTGGCCCGGGCCGACGAGCGATCGTCTCCGCGGTCGTGAGGGCACTGGCGGCGCGCGCTGGGAGCAGCTCGATGCTCGGCACCGGACCGGCTGGTGCGCCCAGGGGAGGTGCGATCAGCGCGGTGCGCCCGGGCATGGCCAGCGCCGCGAGCAGCCCGGTCGTCGAGGCTCCCGCGCCGGGTCGGCAGACCAGCAGGACGTCGCGCCCGGCCTGGACGGCGCGCACTACGGCGGCTTGCCATGGCCACGGCTCCAGGCCGAGTGAAGGCTGCAGCGGCCAGTGCGGGAAGACCGGTGATGGCCAGAAGTAAGGCAGGTCGTCGGCCTCGTCCGGGCCGAAGAGCGGACGGTAGATGGCCGGATCCTTGCGCAGCAGCGCCGAGCGGTGAGAGCGATGCAGCTCTTCCACGCCGAACCACGGCGGCAGATCCGGATCCTGCGGCACCGCACCGCCTGACCAGGCCAGCAGCTGCGGCAGTACGGCGTCGGCGTACCCCCGTCTCGTCCACTCCCGGCAGTTCTCGACCCCGTAGCGGACCAGGCCCGGCACGAACCCGCGCCACATGCGCACGGCCGGGTGGTTCTTCCAGGCGTACGTCGGCCAGGTCAGCGCCCTGAGGATCTGGAACGTCTCGACGCGCTGCTTGCCGAGCCGGCGGTCATCGAGGACAGCACAGCTGGCGCGCAGGTCGGGATAGGGCAGGAAGGTCTGCACCAAGACCCTCTACCCCGCTGCCGGTAGCCGCATCGGTTTTCCGGCCGCGGGCAGACCGTCATGTCTGCGACCCCCGCCCAGGCCCGGGAGTGCGGCCAGCTATTGAAGAGCGACAAGCACCCACCCGCTCACCGATCGGCTGTCGGGGAGGCCCGTCAACCGGCCGCTGATGCCACGGCGTCGACCAAGGGTTGGGCCATTGCTCCGATGTCCTCGACCACGCGGTTGCTGAGCACCACGATGACCGCGCGGTAGGCGGGCAGGCAGCCGGCCCACGCGACGTAGCCGACCTGCTCGCCCGCGTGACCCACGGATCGCTCGTCGGGGCCCGCGACGCCGTACAGCCCAAGTCCGTATCCGCGGTCGAGCGTCGCCATCTCGCTCACCGACGCCGGCGACACGATCTGTCCTGCGCAGAAGGCCCGCCACCAGCGGGCCAGCGAACCCGAGTCGGAGACCATGCCTCCGGCTGGTCCGGCAGCCGTCGCACCGGCGCGGGACGGCAGCAGCCCGCCGCCCTTCGCGAGCGCGGACCGAGGCTCGCCCCCAGGCATCGCCATCGGGTCGGTGGGGACCTCCGCGGGCTGGAATACGAGCCGGGCCAGCCCGTCGTGGTCGAGGACGCCGTCGCGCAGCACCTCGGCCACGGGTCGCCCGGCAGCTCGCTCGATGATCAGGCCGAGCAGCAGGTAGTTCGTGGACGAGTACTGGGGCTCCCCGCCGGTCGGCGATCGCTCGGGTCCGACGAGGCGCAGCAGGTCGGCCGGAGCGAATGTCCGCTTCCGGTCGGTCGCCAGGCCCTCCCAGATCGCGTCGACGTAGTCCGGAATCCCGCTGCGCATGCCGAGCAGGTGGCGGATCGTGGCTCCGTTGGTGTCGAAGTCGAGACCGGCCGGCAGGTGGTCGCTGGCAGGGTCGTCGAGCCCGAGTCGGCCCGCCTCGACGAGCTGCATCACCTGGGCCGCGACGATGGACTTGGTCACGCTGCCGATGGCGAACTGGTCGTCGACCCGGACGTCACGAGCGTCGTCGGCTCTACCCGACGCGCCACTCCATGCGCCGTCGGGCGTCATGACCGTGACCGCCATCCCGCCACCCTGCGCCATGTCCTGCAGGGCCGACTGGAGCTTCGCCGCCAGCTTCGCCGGGACCGGCTTCTCGGTGGTGTCGCCGAACTCTGCGGTCGGGAACGTCACGGCCTGACCGCGGGAGGTCGAGACGGCTGAGCTCTCGGCGCCCGCGTCGCTTTCGTCGCCCGCATCGCCAGAGGCACATGCCGTGAGGAGCACCGAGAGGCACACGCCCACCGCGTGCACGCGTCCGTCGCGTCCGGGCCTCATGACGGGAGGACCACTGGGCCGGCCGTCCGCAGCGCGTCGCACCGGCGCAGGTCGGCGCGGCAGGCGTAGAGCGTCCCAGCCTGCTGCCGGATGTCGGCGGTGAGGAGTATCAGGGCGGTGTCGCCGTGCGACCACGCAACCCAGGAGTGGCCCCCCGGAGTCGGCTCCGGGCCGCGGAAGATCTCGCCGCTGGCGACGTCGACGAAGGCGGGTGCGTGCGGGTCGCGCGTCACCCCGAGCAGGAATCGCCCGTCCGGACTCAGCCGCCCGGTGGTCGGCTCGAACGCGGTGAGCTCCGTTTCGTCGCCGTCGCGACGGATGCTCAGGCCCGCGCCGCCGTCGGCGAGTCCCCAAGACCACAGCCCCGTGCCGTCGTGGACATCCGTGAGGTTGCCCGAGATCCCGTCCGTCCATCCTGCTGGAGCCGCTGTCGCGGGGAGCTCGGTGATGAACTTCGTCCGGACGTCGAAGCGACGCGCCGAATCGCCGGTGAGCCATACGACCGCCGCCGCGGACACCTGCAGGATGCCGTTCGCGCTGTCCAGGTGCTCCCCGCTGGTTCCGCGTGCTGCGGCCGGGGGGTCGACCCGCGCCAGCTCACGCCCCGCGGCCGTGTCCAGAACGACCAGACGGGACCCTTCGAACCACGCGGCGAGATCTCCGTCATGGTCACCTACCGGCCCGTGGGTCGCGTTGCGCCCGACGACCCGGGGATCGCCGCCCCACGGGTGGAACCAGACCTCGTCGTGGGCCGCGTCGAAGTAGAGCGCGCCGGTCCGCACGAGCGTGAGCAGGGCGCCGCGGCCTTCGCTTCCTGCGCTCAGTGGCACCGCGGGCTGCTGTACGGCGTCGCCGCGGTGCAGTCCGAGGTCGTCGTACCAGACTGCCTGCTCGCCGACGTCGACCGCGGACGGCGCCGGGGTGAGCGTCGACTCCGGTGACGGGCCACGGACGAGCGACGAGGCCGACACCGCGACGAGTGCGACCGCGGCGATGGCGGCGGCGGCGGTTCCGGCAGCGCGCCGCCGGGCTCGCGCGATAGCACTCCGCGCTCCCGGCGGGCGGGTGTGTGCGGCGACGTCCGCGACGACGGCGTCGAAGAGGTCGTCGACGAGGTCAGGCATGGCTTGCCTCTCCTTCGGGGACGGCGGCGTCCAGCAGGGCGGCGAGCGCGGCTCGGCCGCGTGACAGGCGCCCCTTGACGGTGCCCTCGGGGCATCCCTCGATCCGGGCGATCTCCGCGACCGAGACGTCGCCGAGGTGGTGCAGGACGACGGCACGCCGCTGCGGCTCCGGCAGCTGCCTCAGCGCGGTGACGAGGAGGACTGTCGCCTCACTGGGCGGCGCGACGGTCTGCTCGGCGTGCCGCGATCTCGCCAGGAAGTCGCGGGTGCTGCGGGCGCGCCGCCAGCGACTGACCGCGAGTCGGGACGCGACAAGGCGCACCCACGCGCCGGCGTCGTCGTACTGGCTCAGGCTCGACCAGCGGCGCCAGGCCCGGCAGTAGGCCTCCTGCGCGAGGTCCTCAGCTGCGGTGAGGTCGGCCGTCATCCCGTAGGCGCAGGCCACGGTGGAGCGCCAGGTTGCGTCGTAGAACGCGGTGAAGTCGAGCTCTCGAGCGTCGGCCACCGCACGTCCCCCTCACGTCGGCCTCTACTGCAGACACGCCCAGGGTGCGGGTTGGGTTTCATCGCTCGTCACATGTCGTCGCATCGGGCGGCTCAGTCGACGTCTTCGGCCCGGTGGGTCCAACCCGCCATTCACATGCGACTCACGAGTCATTCTGAGACGCGTTCCTAACTCGACGAGGCCACGATCGAGGAGATCTGGATCAACGGGTGGCTCCCCGGCGGGTGGCTTCGGCGCCTGCCAGGCGCCGAGCCAGACTACGACACAGCAGGTCAAGACCTCCTGTGACTACGCCAGAGCCAATGACCCCTATGGAGATGAACAAAGGTCACCGCATACAGACAGACCTCTTGCTGATACGGACCTGGCAGATCACGTTCCCAGGGATACCCGGCAGAAGCGCCGAGCCGTCTATGGGGCGTCGATCCGAATGGAGTTGAGGATCGCCTGGAGCTCGGCGACGTCGTCGGAGGCCGCAACTCCACGCTGCGTGGGGGTTGTCGTCCGCGCTGCCGCCAGTGGCAGGCCGTGCCGCGCCGCGTCGAGCGATGCGCATGACCCGCGTGAGAGTCTCCGCGCGGTCGGGGTGGGACGATGTGCCCTCGACCCCGAGGGGAGCCGATGCGCGCGGCTGTGCTGCTGATGACCGACGTGGTGGGCTCGACGCGCCTGTGGTCGGCCGAGCATGACGCGATGAACCTGGCGATGTCCCGGCATCACGAGATCGTGCACTCTCTCGTGGCGGCGCGTGGCGGGTCGCGGCCGGTGGACCAGGGCGAGGGGGATTCCGTATTCGCGGAGTTCACGTCGGGGGTGGCGGCGGTGGCGTGCGCGGCCGAGGTGCACCGGGCGTTGGCGGCGGA
>DATLOQ010000166.1:0-2635 GCA_035536235.1 Mycobacteriales bacterium | reverse complement strand
TACGAGGGCGTCGAGGTCGACGGCGAGCGGCTGCTCACGCACCTCTTCACCTGCCTCGACCCCGCCTACGTCGGATGGCGCTGGGGGGTCCAGGTGACGCGCGCGTCGCGCGCCAAAGAGGTCACGGTCAACGACGTCGTGCTGTTGCCGGGGCCGGACGCCTTGCTCGCGCCGGTGTGGGTGCCGTGGGCGGAGCGGCTGCGTCCAGGCGACGTCGGCGTCGGCGACATCCTGCCGACCGCCGCGGACGACGACCGGCTGATGCTCGCGGTCGAGAACGTCGAGGCCGACGACGGCTTCATCGAGGTCGGCGTTGGCAAGCCGCGCGTGCTCTCGCCGATCGGCCGGCTCGAGGCGGCCGAACGCTGGTACGACGGCGACCACGGTCCCGAGGCGCCCATCGCGAAGAAGGCGCCGGCCACCTGCATCACCTGCGGCTTCTACGTTCCACTCGTCGGCTCGCTCGGCATGGGCTTCGGCGCGTGCACGAACGAGTTCTCGCCCGAGGACGGCAAGGTGGTCTCCGTCGACCACGGCTGCGGTGCGCACTCCGAGGCGCGCGTCGCCGCCGGACTGACCGCCACCGCGTTGCTCCGCGACGAGATGGGCTACGACGTCGTCACCGACACCGAAACAGAAGACGAGTCAGCGACGCTGGGTCATTCCTGAGCGCTCACGAGCGATAGCGGCGGCGCGGCGGCGGACGTAGTAGAGCCCGAGCAGCCCGAGTGCGAATCCGAACGCGCAAGCGGCGTACCACCACAGACGTCCGTCTTCGCGCAAGTGTGACTGGAACGGCAACAGCGCGACCAACGCGACCGCCCAGAGCGCGGTGCCGACAGCGACGGCGCGCACGTCATCGGTCTCCAGGGGTGGCGGGTCGGGCCGGCGGTCGCGCATGCGAAAACCCTAGCTACGGGCGACGCACACTGTGATCTTCCTCATAGACTCCCGCACGCCGGTTCGCCGACCACGGCGACCGACCCTGTCCCGCCTCCGGGGGGAGACGTTCGTGCGACCCAGCCTCGTACGTCGTCGCCGCGCGCCGCATCGCGCCGCGGTCGCCGTCGCCGCCAGCGCGCTGCTGCTCATCACCGGCACGGCGTGCGGTGCGCGCTTCCCGCGCCAGACAGTCACAGCAGGTGGCGTCGTGGCGCAGCCCGGCGTACCGGCAGCGCCTGACGACGGACTGGGCGGCCAGCCGGGAGTGCCGCTCCCACCAGGCGCTACGACGGCACCGCCGCCCGGCGGATTCACCCCGGGGCCGGCCGGCCCCGGTCAGCCGACATCGGGCCCCAGGCAAGGGCCGGGTCAGCCGAGCCAAAGGCCGAGCCAGCAGCCCACCCAGGGGCCGGGCCAACCGCAGTCCGTCGACCCAGGCCGGCGCACCGGCGTAACGGCAACCTCGATCACCATCGGCTACCTGATCCCTAAGACCGGCGCGGCGCAGGTGCCGCCACAGGTCGAGCAGGGCATCAACGTCTACTGGCGCTACCTCAACGACCGCGGCGGCATCTTCGGCCGCAAGATCCAGACGATCGTCGCGGACACCGAGAGCAACGAGTCGGTCGCCCGGTCGCGCGCGCAGCAGCTGATCGACCAGGGCGTCTTCATGGTTGCCGCGCTCGACCGCCTCGGCGTGCAGAAGGCGATCGGGGAGTACCTCGACGCGCGCCAGGTGCCCAACGTCGAGGTGCAGACACCCGCCAACCTCAACGCGCGTCAGGCG
This sequence comes from Mycobacteriales bacterium, assembly GCA_035536235.1. Classification (GTDB taxonomy): domain Bacteria; phylum Actinomycetota; class Actinomycetes; order BP-191; family BP-191; genus DATLNF01. The sequence goes on along the minus strand of DATLOQ010000166.1, from coordinate 906 downwards.
TGGACATTCGGCATCACCATCGACCACGCGGTGCAGGGCGGGGTGATCGCGCGGTACTTCAAGAACGTCCTCAAGGTGGCGAAGGCAGCGGTCATCTATGAGCGGGACGCGACGCTCCAGCCCGGTGTCGACAACTTCAAGGCCGAGGCCGGACGCCAGGGGATCCAGGTCGCCTACCAGGCGGTCATCGACGGGCAGGGCAACGACTTCTCACAGCAGGCAGCCGGGCTGTCTTCGTCGGGTGCGCAGGTCGCTTGGCTCTACATGGCGCCGACCCCCGCTGCCAAGCTCGCCAACCAGTCGAAGAGCGCCGGGTATCCCGGAATCTTCTTCGCCAACTCCATCTCGTGGAACTTCGACCTGATATTCGCGACCGGACCGACGGCCTTCCGCGGCTCCAAGGCGTTCAGCCCGTGGCCGGCGCTCAACGACCAGAGAACCCAGACCTACCAGCAGGCCTACCGGCGCTACTACAGCGACCCGCCGCTCGACCTCGGCATCCCGGGTTGGGGGCTCGGCCAGGTCGTCGCCTCGGCGATCCGCAACGCCGGTCGCGAGCTCGGCCAGAACGGTTTCCGTGAAGCGATGCAGAACCTCCAGCTGGGTCGCACCGGCCTCGCGGACGGCACGCCGCTGCTGTGGTCTCCGATCGCGTTCCGGCCGGGAGTCCGCGAGGGGGGACCGATGGTGGTCACCTACACCGAGCAGAACGGCAACTGGACGCAAGAGTCCGACTACCGCGCCAACTACTGATCCCGTGCTGCTCGCGCAGATCGTCACCGGCCTCGCCGTAGGTGCGGCATACAGCCTCATCGCCGTCGCGGTCGTCCTCATCTACACCGGCACCAAGACGCTCTCCATCGCGATGGGCGAGCTCGGCGCATTCGGGTTCTTCCTCGGGCTGCG
>DATLOQ010000165.1:0-8339 GCA_035536235.1 Mycobacteriales bacterium | reverse complement strand
CCAGTACGGCGCCGCGGGGTATCCCGCCGTCGAGGAGAACACCCGGCTCAAGCTGCAGGTCTTCCGCTTCGGCGAGGTGCTTCTCGCCTCCTGCGCCTGCGAGGCGCAGGTCGACATGATCCTCAACCTGGAGAGCCGCGCCAACACCAGGCAGGGCGACATCTTCGACGGCTACGACTGGAGCAGCTCGTGCAAGCCGGCGGGCGTCGACTTCAGCTGCAACGGCAAGCCCGTGACGAAGGCGGCCTACGACCGGATGCGCGCGCAGGTGCACAACGACGCGGCGGGCTGGGACGACCCGGCGTACGCGCCGTACGCCAACAGCGAGCCGGCGGACCTCAAGGCGATCAAGGGCAACTTCACCAAGCAGGAGTTGCCGAAGTCACAGGGCTACGCGCTGCCGGTGGGTTTGGGTCACGCCGGTGACTACAACGGCTACACGGTGTCCTACCGCGAGTACCAGAGCCGCGACTCCTACCGGAAGGCGCTGACGACCTATGGTCCGCACACCGCCGACTACATGGTCACCCGCTTGGTGCGCATCGCCGGCGCGCTCAAGGGCGGCGCCGCGCTGGCCGCGGAGATCAACGACTCGCAGGCGCAGGCCGACGAGTTGCGGCAGGAGACCACAGCTCGCGCGGTCGGCGCGATCTCCGGACCTGCGTACGACGCCTGGCGTGCCTCGCTGCCGGCCGACGTGGGCCCATTCGTCGCGGTGACCCAGCCGAAGAGCCTGCAGCGCTTCGGCGCGGCGACCTTCACCTGGCGCGGCGGCAGCAACGCCATCGACAACCCGGTCGTGCGCGTCGAGCGCAAGGTGCGCGGCCGCTGGACGCCGTACGCCGACATGAGCGGTGAGGTGCAGACGCAGGTCGCCTTCCCCAAGGGGGTTCTCGGGGTGGCAAGCACCTACTCGGGCCAGCAGGAGTGGCTCTGGACAGCGGGCTTCGAGGCATACAGCGCCTTCCCGGCCCGGCTGGGGTCCACGCCGACCGGGACCTACCGCTTCGTCGTCGCTGGTGTCGCGCGACCTAACCGGACGGACACGCCGTACTCCCTCGTCTCTGCGCCTTTCGAGGTGCGACCGTGGACCGGCGTGCAGGTGAGCGACGGCGCTGTCGACTCGCGCGGGGACGTGTCCTTCCGAGTGCCGGACAGCCGCTACCCGCGCAGCTACGCGTCAACGTTCCGCACGATCCGCGACGACAAGAATCAGGACGGCAAGAGCCGGATCTGCCGCACCTGCTCCTTCCGCCCCTGGGCCTCCTCCGCGCCAGCGGTCTCGGCGATCGTGACGGTGACGCGGGCGCGCGGGCGAGTCGTGCAGGTGCCGGCGGTGCTCCTCGACGGTCGCTGGGTGGCGGATACGACGCTGCGGCCTGGCGACCGGGCGGTCGTGGCGGCGGGGGCGGTACGGGACATGCACGGCGAGACGAACGGCGTACCGCTGGTTCTGCGTTAGTCAACCCCCTGAACTGGAATCTGGAGATCTCATGCGCAAGGCACTCCGCTCCGTCGCACTCGCCGGGATGACCGGCGCGCTGATGGTCACCGCCGGCTGGGCCGGCGTCGGGCTGGTGCCGGTGCCGACTGCCAGCGCTCCGACAGCGCCGGCCACTGGAGACGCAGTCGACGGCGTGCTGATCGACGACGCAGGGGCTCTGCCGGTGACCGGCGCCGGTGCGCCCGCCCGTGCGCAGCTCGGTGCTGGACGGCTGCTGGTGGGTGCGGCGAAGACGTCGATGCTGCCGCGGCCGGACAAGATGCAGGTGCGCTTCCCGGGCGCGCGCTGGGAGACCGACCCGGCGAAGTGCAAGACGCTCGCGCCGGAGTGGTACTCCGACCTGCCCAAGGCGGCCCTCAACGCCCTCGACGGCATTGCCAGCGCAGGGTCGACCTGGCCGGAGAACCCCAGCTGCATCTACCAGGGCGGCTTCGGGATCGGCCCGACGAACCCGGTCAAGTCCTTCGACACCACGCTCGGCCTCTGGGTGCGCAGCATGGCGTTCAGCGACGGCAAGCAGACCATCATCACCACCGTCATCGACGGTGAGGGCTGGCTCTGGGACTACGAGCGCAAATGCTCCGACTGCGGCGCCAAGCAGATCGCGGCGGCGCTCGCCGCCGACCCGCAGATCGTCGCGCGCAAGGTCGGCGTGACTCCCGCGTCGCACATCCTGCACGCCACGCACTCGCACGCCTCGCCCGACTTCATCGGCGGCTGGGGCTTCGTCCCCAACTGGTACATGGCCCAGATCACTGACGCGATCAAGTCGACGGCCAAGCAGGCGGTGCTGAGCATGGAGGCCGCCCGGGTGGAGACCGGCGAGCTGGACGCGCGGGCGTTCAACAACGAGCGTCGCGACACCTACCGCTCCGCCGAGGAGTCACAGCTGAGCTGGATCCGCGCCGTCGCCGCCAACCCCCGCGCGCGAGGCAAGAACGGTGGGCCGCGGGTCATCGCGACCCTCGGCGCCTACGCCGCGCATCCGACGTCGTTCGGCACCAATGAAGGAGTCGCGCACCCCGACTGGCCGGGCCAGTTCGAGAAGGCGCTCGAGAACCGCTTCGGCGGGATCGGGCTGCACTTCATGACCGGGCTCGGCAACATGTCCAACGCTCAGGGCAAGATGACCGGCGCCGGCCTGGCCGCGTTGATCCCGGGCATCGGCAAGGGCCGCCCGGTCGACAAGACCGCGGTGAGGATCGCTCAGGTAACCGCCACCTCAGCGCTCACCAACGTGCCGCTCACGGCGCTCGGGACGCCGGGATTCTTCGACCGCAAGTTCTCGCCGACCCCGGCCCTGGTGCGCACGGGCAAGGAGCCCGACATGGCGCCGTGCATCTCGACGTCGCCGCAGTCGGTCGAGCTGCCGATCACGGCGGCGCGCATCGGCGACGACATCGTCTTCAGTGCGGCGCCCGGTGAGGTGTTCAGCAACTTCACGAACACGGTGAAGGAGAAGAACGCCGGCCGGGTCACCTTCCCGCTGGCCCAGGCAAACGACGCGCTGGGCTACATGCCGCAGTCGTTCGAGATCAACCCGGTATCGCAGCAGGGCCTCGGGCTCATCGCCGGCGGCTACGTCTTCGTCAACTACGAGGACGGCTACGCGATCGACCGCTGCGTCGGCGACCTCATGCTCGAGCAGACCCTGTCGCTGCTGACCGAGGTCAAGAAGTAGCACACAGCCGCCACCGTCCGACGCGGCGCGCGACCCGTGTTCGACAATCTGCGGCGACGTCCCTGCCGGGGCCTCGCGGGCAGTGTCCGAAAGCCGACATCGCGTCAGCCCTGGCGCATTTATCGTGCCCGCCATGACTCCCGCTTCCCGACGTCTCGCCCTTTCCCGGACCGCACTGGTCGTGTCGTGCGCTGTGGCGCTGACCATGGCACCGGGTGCTGACGCTGGTTCTCGGCTCAACGTCAGCACGTTGGCCAAGGTGGCCGGCCGCTCACCGTTCCCGGCGAGCTGCTCCGCCGGCTTTGCGGAGTACCACCACGCGGAGAGCGAGGTCAGCCTCGCGGTCGACCCCACCAACGGTCGTCACCTCATCGCGACCTACCACCAAGACGCCAACGTCGCGCACCCGGTGAGCCGCAGCGTCGACGGCGGTCGGACGTGGCGTCAGGTCGTCGTACCTGGGCTCACGCCGTGCAGCGTGCCGAAGGGCGAGAAGGCGCCGGCGTACAACGTGTTCGACCCGTGGGTCACCTATGGCGCGGACGGCCGGGCCTACCTGCTCTCGGTCAGCGGCACCGAGCCGGGCAGCCCCGGCGCGACCGTCGCCGAACCAGCGGGTCAGCAGGACCCGTTCGCCAAGCACGTCTACGTGCAGACCTCTGACGATGACGGGCTCACCTGGTCGGCACCGGTCGTCGTGGCCGGTGACGTCGACAACGGCTTCCTCATCGACAAGCCGACGATCACGGCCGACCCGTTCCGGCCGGGCCGTGCCCACGCGGTCTGGAGCCGCGTCAACCTCACCGGCAGCGCCGTGATGGGCGTCGCGACCACCGTCGACGGGGGACGCACCTGGTCAGCGCGCACCCTGCCGCTGACGACGCTCGACACCCGGGGTGTCACCTTCGGCGGGCAGATCGTCGTGCAGCGCGACGGCATGCTGGTGATGACCTTTGCAGAAGGCATGGCGCAGCCGCTGTTCATAGCCGGCACCCTCGCGAGAAATGCCAGCGGTGTCGACTCGATTCCCAGCTTCATCGGGAATGCCCGCTTCTACTCGATCACCTCAGCCGACGGCGGCGCGACCTGGGCGACAAGGGGGCAGCTGATCGGCTCGTCGCAGACCTTCCCCGGGCTGATCACGGTGGCCAGTGCAGGAGCCGCGATCCACGCCACCTGGGCCGACTTGAGCGCGGACGGCATCGGCCGGGTGCAGGTGAGTCGCAGTCTCGACAACGGCGCGACGTGGAGCCCGCCGCTGACCCTGGCCGGACCAGGCCCGGGCGTCGATGTTCCCGCCGTGGCAGTCGACGGCAAGGGCACCGTCGCGGTGACCTGGTACGCCGCGGGCCCGGCTCCGCGCACCGTGCAGTCGGTTGCGGCCGTCTCGACCGATGCCGGCGTCACCTGGACGAAGGCCGCGTTGAGCCGCGCCTTCTCCGTCGCGAGCGCACCACCGACCAACGCGGCCGGCGGTACTCAGCTCGGTGACTACGAGGGCCTCGCCGGGTTGCCGGCCGGTGGCTTCGTCTCGGCCTTCACGGTCGCCGGAGCGCTGTCGCGCGGGGGGCCGACTGACGTCGTCGCGGTGCGCTTCGGTCGCTAGCTCCGCTCCCAGCCCTGGCTCTGCGGCCCCGTGTGTCCCGACACTCTGCGGACGCGCCGATTCCGCAGTGCGCACGACTGTGGACCCGAAGAGTCCGCAGTCGGCTGTGTGCGAGGGTGATGAGCAGCCGTGTCGGTCGGCGAAGGGGGTCAGTCTGTGGCGGCGCTCGCGTTCGAGGCAGAGCTCTGGGAGCACGACGGCGAAGGGAGCTGGCACTTCGTGACGCTGCCCGCCGAGCTCTCGGCTGACATCCACGCCCAGACACCGCCGCGTCCCGGCTTCGGCGCGGTCCGGGTCGAGGTCGTCGTCGGCGAGTCCACCTGGTCGACGTCGCTGTTTCCCGACGCGAAGGCCGGCGCCTACGTGCTGCCGATGAAGCGCGCCGTCCGCGAGCGCAACGGGCTGCAAGTCGGCGACCGCGTGGCTGTCACCATTCAGCTGTTGGGTGAGCCAGCAGGGTGACAGCCGCCGAGCGAGCTCCAAGGCAGGTCGCCGGGCTGGTTCACATTGGGCTGCTCCCCTTTGTGCTGGTGTCCTTCGCGGCCAACTCGCTCATCACGCGTCACGTCGTACGACGGGACCTGCTCGACGCCGGGCTGCTCACCAGCGTGCGGTTCGTCTCGGGTGCTGTCGCGCTGCTGCTGCTGACTCTCGCGCGCCGTGAGCGGCCGGCCGTCGGTCGGGCCAACCTGCTGCCTGCCTGCTGGCTCGGCGTCTACGCGGTGTGCATCTCCTACGGCTATCAGCACATCGGCGCCGCCCCGGGCACCTTCGTCTTCTATGCGACGGTCCTGGTCACCTTGGTGGCCGTCGATGTCGGGCGCCGTACGCCGGTGCCGACTCGCCGGTTGGCCGGCGCGGGTGTGGCGCTCGCGGGGCTCGCGGTGCTGGCCTCCCGCAAGGCCGACACGGTGACCCCGCTCGGGATTGCGCTGCTAGCCGCGACCGGTGCGGCGTGGGGTCTCTACACGGCGGCCGGACGAACGGCCACGGACCCGCGCATCGCGACGACGGGTCACTTCGTGGTGCTCGCCGCCGTCATGCTGCCCTGGTCAGCGGTGCTGCTCAGCCGCGCTGGGTCGGACCCGCGAGTGACCGTGACGGGGCTCGCCTGGGCGACGGGAATGGGAGCTGGCACGACCGCCTTCGCCTACGTCGCGTGGTACGCCTGCCAGCGCGCGCTGTCGGCAACGTCTGCAGGCACCGTCCAGCTGGTCATCCCGATCCTGACAGCCCTCGGGGCAGTGGTACTGCTGGACGAGCGCATCACCGCGCGGCTCGTGGTGGCTGCGGTCTTCGTGGGACTGGGGATGTGGCTGGCTGCAGGTCGTCGAAGCGCCGCCGAGATCAGCCCGGCGGATCCTCGCCGGTGAGCCCGTCGACCGACTCGCGGATGAGGTCGGCATGGCCGGTGTGCCGCGCGTACTCCTCGATCAGGTCGACGAGCATCCGCCGCAGACTCGGGGGCTCGCGCCACGGGGTGTGCTGGACGAGCTGATCCAAGCCGGCGTCAGCCAGCACCTCGGTCACCGCGGCGCGGGACCGGTCCACCGCCTCGCGCCACAGCGACAGGAGCTGCTCGGGGGTGTGGTCTGCCGCCGTACGCCACTCCCAGTCCGGATCGGCATCCCAGTCGACCGAGCTCCATGCCGGCTGCGGCTCGCGGCCGAGCAGTCGCACGCGGAAGTAGAGGTCCTCGACGACAGCGAGGTGCTTCAGCAATCCGCCCAGCGTCATCGTCGATGCGCCGACCGTCGCGCTCATGCCGGCCGCGTCGAGTCCGCCGCACTTCCAGCTGAGCGTCGCGCGCTGGCGGTCCAGCGACCCTAGGAGCGTGGCGGTCTCGTCGCCCGCGAGCGGCGGCTCGACGCGGGCCGGCCGGATGTCTTCGGTCATGTCCAGGGAGTGTAAGTCGCCCTTGTCCGCACCTCTGCTCGGTGAGCCCCGCCCGCTCACGTGTCATAGAAGACACGTGAGAGCGCAGGGGTACCCGCTATGACCACCACGCTCGGCCGTAGATCGGCCGCCGGAACGCGGTGTCGGGATAGCCCGGCTCACCGGGGTACGCGCCATCGGCCGACCACACGCACTGGATCGCGTCCACCGCAGCGCCGTGTACGACGTCCGCGACGCCCAAGTCGACCGCACAGGTGGGTCTTTCCTGTGTCGGCAGTCCGCCGTTAAGAGGCCTGCAGCGCTCAGGCGGCAGTGACCAGCCGGGGCAGCAGCCGACCGCCGGTCTCCGCACCGATCGGCACCAACCAGACCTCGGTAGCGCCCGCCGCGTAGGCCCGTCGCGCCAACGCCACCCAATCGCGGGTGGCAAGGCCGACCGCCGCCTCGCAGCCGACGACGTGCCAGGGCAGCGCCCTGTCCGGGGCACGTACGTCGGCGGTCCGGAACCACTGCCTGAGCACCTCAGCCACCGGAAGCGCACCCGCCTCGTGCGGGACGAATGCCACCACGGAGTCGCTTCCGTTCATGACTCGGTCCTCTCGCTCGCTGACCAGATCACCGTGTCAGGTGGGTGTGACAAAACTCATCCACAGGCGCCTGACCGGGGGGTCGTCGGTGACCATCGACGCGGCTACCCTGGGCCGGTGAGCGGGGTGGGCAGGCTGGTGGCGATCTGCGTCGTGTCGGCGCTGACTACCGCCGGTTGCTCGGGCGACGACAGCCCCGGACCGGCTGTGCTCGCGAGCCTGTCGGCCGAGCCGTCGCCGAGCCGGCTGGTGTCTGCAGTCCCGTCGGCGCTGACTCCGCAAGGCGCCGCCGACTTCGCCCGCTACTTCTTCCAGGTGCTCGACGCCGCCTACAACACGGGAGATACGTCCACCCTCGAAGCAATCTCCGCGCCCGGCTGCAAAGTGTGCGACCGCTACATCTCTTCAATCAAAGAGATCTATGGTCGCGGCGGCAGGTACAAGGGCGAGGAGACATCGGTGGTGTTTGCGGAGGCTCCAGCTTTCGAGGGCGATGTTGCCTCAGTCGAGGTGATTGTTACTTTCCCCCCGCAAATGGAACTGGCGCCAGATGGGTCCGTAGCGTCAACCAGTCCAGGTCGAACTCGTGCCACGGGCGAACTTTCATTGAGAAAGTCAAGGACCGCGTGGAGCGTCATCGATTTCACGCTGAGTCGGCCATGAGAATGCTGCTTACCACGGTGGTGTTGGCCATGGCGACTGTTTCGTTGCCAGCCCCCGGCACCGCATCGGGCGCGGCGCCAGCGACCTGCTCTAGGGATGGCTGTCCCATGGCGCCAGTGCAAGCTGTGCCGACGGAAGGTGGGTTTGGGGCGGGCGGGACGCTGGCCGGTCCGAATGCCGGCGGCGGCTCGGAGGCAGCGGGCAGCAGGCGGCCGGTAGGCACTGGTCCGCGTTTCGCTTACCACTACACGCCGGCCTGCAGTGCGAACGGTCCGCCGCCAGGCACGCCGGACACCACCTGTGCCAGTGCCGCGACCGTGTGCGGAGACGGCCGAGTCTTCTTCTTCGTGTTCCGCCGCCAGCTCGACCGGGCGACCGGCGTACCGATCGGTGGGTGGGAAC
>DATLOQ010000164.1:0-44073 GCA_035536235.1 Mycobacteriales bacterium | reverse complement strand
CGTGAGCTGGTCGGGTCGCTCGAGGTGCGGCTGCAGGTCGGTGAAGAAGTCCATGTTCGAGGCGCTGTAGGGACGCTGCCCGGGATCCTGGTAGCCGATGTCCTTGGAGAACGAGATCGCCCCCCGGATCGTCGAGGGCGCCGCACCCTCGACCCGCAGCCGGTACTTGCCAGGGATCGGGGAGATGACGTCGACCTGCGAACCGGACGCGACGTAGGTGCCGCCGGCGAAGTCGGTCTGCACGGTCTCCCAGCCGTCGGCGTCGACCTGTGCTTTCGGGTCGTCCGGGGCGAAGCGGTCGAGGTGCAGGGTCAGCGAGTCGCCGACGCCCACGCCCTGCACGTTGCTGTAGTCGGCCTGGACGGAGACTCCGCCGTTGTAAACGCCCGCCGCCGGGCCCGCGATGTCGAACTCGAAGATGGCCCGTTCGTTGGGTGCCTTGGTCACCGAGTAGGTCTGCGTCTCCTGCGTCGGCAGCGCTGCCGGTCCGCTCGGCCGGGTGCTCCCGCTCGACGTCTTGCGGCGGCCGTGGTCGAGCCAGGCGGCACGACCGGCGTACCGGAACGTCGTGTCCTCCGGCAGCAGCGTGAAGTTGATCAAGCCGTAGATCAGCGACTTGTTGCCGTCGACGTGCAGCTGCTCGATCTCGGGGAGGTAGCAGTTGCCGGTGCCGCAGTTGGACAGGTGCGACAGCGACATCTCATTGCTGATCGCGTCGGCGCCGAGCCCCAGCTCAGCGTCGAACCAGTTGGAGATCGATCCGGTGTTGGTGTAGTCGATGGTGTCCCAGACAGTGCCCCACTGGACGCCGTAGAGCCGCGGGTCCGTCGCGGGTGCGTCGTTGGACTTGATCAGCGTGCTCCAGGAGAGGCGGGTCTCCGCATCACGCCACGCGCCCGTGACGTACTGCAGCATCCGCTGGTTCTTGTCGTAGGGCCGCTGGCTCGACCTGAGCAGGGTGTACGAGAACGCATTGGCGGTGAGCTGGCCATGCAGGTCAAGGCCGCCCTGCCACTTTCCCTTGATCGCCTTGAGCACCTTGCCGTAGGTGCGCGACTCCGGCTCGGACCAGGCGGTGTAGGGCTTGAAGGTGTAGCCCTGCGCGGGCCAGTCGCGGTTGAGGTCGACGCCGTTGCCGTTGTAGCGGCTGAAGAACGGGCCGGCGTTCGAGAGGTCGCCCCGTCGCCAGCCGTCCGGGTTGGGCAGGATGAAGTAGACGCTCGACTTCTTCAGCACCTCGCCGGCGGGCAGGCTCTCGTCGAACGTCTCCATGATGCGCTGGTCCGGGGTCGTCGCGCCCCAGGTGGCCAGGTCCTCGGCGGCCCGGAGACCGCCTTCGATCCCGGCTCGCTCGATGCCGTGGATCGACAGGGCGACCGCGAAGTGCGCCTTGTCCTTCTCGGGCACGGTCGACTTCTCGTCGGTGATCCGCAGGAGGTAGAGCGGCGACTTCACCCGACCCGTCGTCGACGCCAGGCCCGCGGAGAACCCGTCACCGCGGGCGCGGTCGAGCACGGGGGAGAAGTCCTGGCTCAGGTCGTAGAGCTCGACGAAGTCGGGGAATCGCGACTCGAGGTAGGTCAGGCCGCGAACCGCTTCGTCGTAGGAGATGAAGGTGGTGGCCCGACACGGCGCGTTGCCCTTGGCGTGCGGCGACATGCGGGGCAGCTGGACCGGGGACGGGCCGAATGCCTGGGGATCGGCGAACACCCGCCCGCACGCGGTGTAGAGCGCGTCGCTGTCCGCCACCGGCCCCTTCATCCCGGCCGGTCGCGCGACCGCGGTCGCGGCGGCATCGGGGAGGGCTGCCGGGCGCATCAACGCCGGCACAGCGACCACTGCGGCCACGGCCAGCGCGGTGCGGACGATGCGGGTCGACGGCCTCAATGCGGTGCCTCTCGATTCTGGAAGCAGGATGCGTGGGATACCTGGGCCCTAGTGCTGCGCCCGCGCTGTGTCCGATTTCGCCGCATCGGCCCTCGATCCTTCCTCGACGGTGTGAGTCTGCTCACCTGAGTTCGCGCAACGATCCGCCGGCCGCTGACGTCTAAACTCTGCGAAAGCGGTCGATGCCGCGTCCCGTCACTTCCCGAAGGCCGACTTCCCCTGTGAGCAGCACCGTCCTTCCCGCCCCTCAGCACCCTGCCGTAGCCACCCGGTCCCCCGGCCGTACGGCGCTGGCTGTCGGCGCGATGACCCTGGGGGTCCTTGGCGCCGTCTACGCCGCCGACGTGGCACTGGCGCGGAACGAGGTACCCCGGGGTGTGCTGATCGCCGGACTTCCGCTCGGTGGCAGCTCGACGGACTCCGCGCGCGCGGAGCTCACCGCAGCGCTCGCCGACGATGCGACGGCCCCTATCCCCGTGCTGGTCGACGGCCGACCTGGCTCCGTCGACCCGCGACGCGCCGGGCTGTCGCTGGACATCGACGCCACACTGGACCGCGCCTCATCGCAGGCGCTCGACCCGCTCAGCCGCGTCACCTCCTTCTTCCGCACGCGACGGGTGGATTTGGTGACTCGCGTCGACGAGGCTGCGCTGCGCGCGGAGATCGACGTCGTCGCGAAGTCGTTCGACCGCAAGGCGCAAGAGGGCGCCGTGCGCTTCGAGGGGATCACCCCCGTGGCGATACTGCCGGTGACCGGGGTGACGGTGGAGCGTGAGGGGGCCGCTGCCGCTGTCTACTCGGCGTACCTCAGTCCGACGGTCGGGACGAAGCCGGTCGACCTCCCGGCCTCCAGGACGGCGGTCCGTTCCACGGCGGAGGACGTGCAGCGGGTCTTGACCAACGTCGCGAAGCCAGCGGTGTCGGCGCCCGTCCTGCTCCGCTCCGGGGCGACGGTGCTGCGACTGCCGCCGCGGGTGGTGGCGCGGAGCCTGGTGCTGGAGGCAGGCGACGACGGCCGGATTCTCCCGGTGGTCGACGAGAAGAAGCTCGACGCTGCTGTGGGCAGCTCTCTCGCACCGGCCGAAGCCGCGCCGCGCGATGCGAAGTTCGTCGTCGGCCCGCCGCCCGCGGCCACCCCACCGCCCGGCGGCCCCCCGCCCGCGGCCGCGCCGGCGGTCTCGATCGTGCCGTCGGTGGACGGTCGCAAGGTCGACCGGGCCGAGCTCGCCCGCCGCCTGCTGCCCGCGCTCGAGCGGACGGGCCCCGCGCGGGTGGTGGAGCTGCCGATCGTCGTGGCCCAGCCGCGGATCACCACGGCGCGCGCGCAGAGCCTCGGGATCAAGGAGAAGATCGGCGAAGGCACCACCTTCCACCCCTGCTGCAGGCCGCGGGTGAACAACATCCATCGAATGGCTGACATCGTCGACGGGGCGATCGTGCTGCCCGGGGAGACCTTCAGCCTCAATGGGTTCGTGGGTCCACGGGACCGGCGCCGCGGCTTCGTCGAGGCGCCGATGATCCTCGACGGCGAGTTCGTCGACTCGGTCGGCGGCGGGGTCAGCCAGTTCGCCACCACGATGTTCAACGCCGTGTTCTTCAGCGGCCTCAAGGATGTCCAGCACAAGCCGCACAGCTACTACATCAGCCGATATCCACCGGGCCGCGAGGCCACGGTGAGCTTCCCGCAGCCGGACCTGCGGTGGAACAACGACTCGCCCCACGGTGTGCTCGTGAAGACGTCCTATACCGGCAAGTCCATCACCGTGACCTTCTACGGCACCAAGCGGTTCGACGCCGTGGAGTCGGTGTCCGGGCCGCGCACCAGGCAGCGCAGCGTGCAGACCGAGTACCGCTCCGGCAGCAAGTGCGAGAGCCGTGGGGGGGCGCCGGGATTCGACATCGTCGTCCACCGGATCTTCAAGAAGGGCGGCAAAGAGGTGAAGCGGGAGAGGTTCTTCACCCGCTACCTGATGGAGACCCGCATCATCTGCCGGCGCGGCTGAGGACTACCAGGCGTAGGCCTCTGGAGCGGTCCCGCCGGGGCCCGGGAAGATCTCGTCGATGCGCAGAAGCGTCTTCTCGTCGAGTGTGATCGCCAAGGCACGCAGGTTGCCGTCGAGCTGGTCGACCGTGCGCGGACCGATGATCGGCGCAGTGACGGCTGGCTGGTGCAGCAGCCACGCCAAACCGACGTCGGCAGGGTGCTCGCCGAGGTCACGGCACAGCTCTTCCCACTGCTCGACCTGCGGTCGGTGCTCGGCCAGCAGTGCCTGCGTCTTCTCACCGGCGCTGCGTCCCTCCTGAGCCTTCTGCAGGATCCCGCCGAGCAGGCCACGGGCCAGCGGGCTCCACGGGATCAGGCCGAGGCCGTAGCCCAGACAGGCGGGGATGACTTCGAGCTCGACGTGGCGGGTCACCAGGTTGTAGATGCTCTGCTCGCTGGCGAGGCCAGTGAAGTGCCGGGCCCGCGCGGCCTCCTGCGCCTGGGCGATGTGCCAGCCGGCGAAGTTCGACGATCCGACGTAGAGCACCTTCCCCTGGGCGACGAGGGTCTCCATCGCCTGCCAGATCTCCTCCCACGGCGTCGACCGGTCGACGTGGTGCATCTGGTAGAGGTCGATGTGGTCGGTCTGCAGGCGCTGCAGACTCGCGTCGCAGGCGCGGCGGATGTTGCGAGCGGAGAGGAACGTGTCGTTGGGCCAGTCGCTCATCGAGCCGTAGAGCTTGGTGGCGATGACCACCTTGTCGCGACGACCGCCGCCTTTCGCGAACCATCGGCCGACGATCTGCTCAGTCCAGCCTTCGCCCTGCTTCCACCCGTAGACGTTGGCGGTGTCGAAGAAGTTCAGACCCGCGTCGAGGGCTCGATCCATGATCGTGTGGCTGTCCGACTCGCTGGTCTCCGGCCCGAAGTTCATCGTGCCGAGGCACAGCCGGCTGACCGACAGACCGGTACGGCCGAGGTGGGTGTAGTGCATGGCAAGCCTTCCGCCGTACGTCGTCCCCGTCGGCCTACTTTACGACGGTGTCGGGTTGGTAACAGTTTGGTGATCCTGAGGCGGATGCACCCCACCGAACTGCTCGACTCCTAGGATTTGCGGGTCGCCTCGGGGGGGTCCTGAGGGACAGAGTCTTGGGGGGATCCATGCGGAGCACTGTCCTGCGTCGGACCGCTGCGTCGGTGAGCATCGCGCTTGCCGTCGTCGGTCTGGCTGGTTGTGGAGATGACGATGACGCCGGCGCGGGTGCCGGTGGGTCGTCGAGCGCGGCCACGTCAGCCGCCGCGGCGCCGACGCCGCCGCCAGTCGAGAACGCCGTGACGATCAAGGGCGTCGACTACGGCTATGTCCTGGACAAGCCGGCCGTCGACTCTGGTACGACGAAGATCACGTTCGCGAACGAGGGCAAGGACGCCCACATGCTGGTCTTCGGCGCTATCGCCGCGGGCAAGACCTTCGCCGACGCGCAGGCGGTACTCAAGACCGAAGACGAGAAAGACGACAGCGCGGTCTTCAGCAACTTCGGCGGCGATTCCAAGGCAGGTCCGTTTGGCACGCCGGACATCCTCACGGCGGGGGCCAGCACGACGACCTACACCGAATTGAAGCCGGGCAGCTACGCGCTGATCTGCTTCTTCCCGACGCCCGACGGCAAGCCGCACTTCGCCGCGGGCATGCTCGCCGAGTTCACCGTCAACGCCACTGCGACCACAGCGGCGGCGCCGACGACGACTGCCGAAGCGACCCTCGCCGATGACAAGATCACCATCCCGGACCTGAGCTCGGGCAAGGCCACCCTGAAGGTGACGAACACTGGCAAGAAGGATCACAACTTCTTCCTGGCCAAGATCCCGGCCGGCTCCACCTTGGAGGCGCAGAACGCTCTGGTGGCCAAGTACTTCATGGGTCAGGCCAAGGTCGAGACCCTTGGGGAGTTGTTCCAGGGTGGGGTCTCTGCGCTCCCGCCGGGCAGTTCCGCGGTGCTCGAGCTGAACCTCTCACCCGGCACCTACGTGGTGATCTGCACCGAGTCGGATTCCGATGAGGACGGCAAGGAGCACTTCGTGCTGAACGGCGAGAAGGCTCCCTTCACCGTCGTGTAGCGACGTCGCATGACGAAGAGGAGGGGTCCCGAGGTCGGGGCCCCTCCTCTTGTCGTCGGAGCTACATCGAAGGCGACGGCTACCCGGCGCAGTAGGGGCTGCTGACCAGAGTGCCACCGGCGATGCGCATCATCTTGGAGATGCGGGTGCCGGCGTTGTACGCCGCGAACCGGAGGTCCACGACGAGGTGCGTGACGTCACCGGCGGCCGGCAGGGTGCCGATCCGCGCTGCGCTGCCCGAGTCGCCGAAGACCACGGCGCCGGCCCAGTAGAAGGCGTCAGGCGTCCAGGCGGTTGCGGCGCCGGTGCGCGACGTGCCACCCGTACCGACGCCCAGGCCATGGCCGTAGTGCAGGATGGCCTCGCCGGCCTCGACCGGGTTCTCGCTCTTCGTCAGCGGATTCCAGCCTCCGACGTCGGGCAGGGTGCCGTCCGCCGTGTACGCGCCGCACGGTCCACCGACCTGGGCGATCGAGGGGAAGACCCAGCTCTGCAGCTCCGGCTTGATGGACACGAGCGCGAAGTCGTTGCCGATGCCGCCGTCCTGCATGGCGAGGACGTTGCCGATCGTGACGAGCACCAGGTTGCTCGGTGAGATCGGCGTTCCCGGCGCGATCGTCAGCAGGGTCACCGGCTGGCCGACCTTGTCGACGCAGTGGCCAGCGGTGCCTATCGCGAAAGCGCCGTTCTTGCGGAAGATGAAGTTCATCGTGCAGCCGTACGGCGCGACCATCTCCGAGCCTGGGCGGATCCCGACGTAGCCGCTCAACGGCGCATCCGGCGCCACTGCGGCGGCGGGTGCTGCGACGGGGCCGCGCGCCGCGGCCGCGAGCAGCTCTGGTGTGACCCACGACGGCTGGTCACCCTTCAACGGCACTGCCCAGGCGCCGTCGGCGAGCTGGTAAGCGCCGGGCACTGTGCGGGGGTCGACGGCGCCGACTGCCGTGCCGGCGGCCGGCGCCCGGGAGTGCGCGACTGCAGGTCCGGTGGACCCGACGGTGAGAGCGACGAGCGAGGCGCTTGCGACGATCCCCACCACGGCGGCGCGACGTGCTCGATGCATGGCGACTCCCCAGAGCAGACGACGTCGCCCCGCGCGACGTCGGGCGCCGAAGATATGTCCCCTTTTGGCCGTTTTCAACCCCGGCTCAGGCGGTGCTGATCCGGGGGACGACGAAGTCGATGCAGGCGGTCAGGGCCGTGATGTCGTCCGGGTCGACGGCCGGGAACAGGGCGACCCGCAGCTGGTTGCGGCCCAGCTTGCGGTAGGGCTCCGTGTCCACGATGCCGTTGGCACGCAGCACTGCGGCGACGGCAGCCGCGTCCACGGACGGGTCGAAGTCGATGGTGGCGACCACCGGCGAGCGAGCCTCGCGATCCTTCACGAACGGCTCGGCGTACGCGGATGCTTCGGCCCAGCCGTAGACCCGAGACGCAGAGTCAGCGCTGCGAGCGGCTGCGCCGTCGAGCCCGCCGAGGGACAGCAGCCAGTCGATCTGCTCGGCCAGCAGGAAGAGGGTCGCGAGAGCCGGCGTGTTGTAGGTCTGGTCCAGTCGGGACTGCTCCACGGCTGTCGTCAGGTCGAGGGAGGCCGGCACCCACCGGCCGGAAGCCGAGATCGACTCGATGCGCTCGAGGGCGCGGGGGGAGACCAGGGCGAGCCACAGCCCGCCGTCACTGGCGAACACCTTCTGCGGCGCGAAGTAGTAGACGTCGGTCTGCGACACGTCGAAGCGAACCGCGCCGGCCGCCGACGTCGCGTCGACGCAGACCAGCGAGTCTTCGGCTACCCCGGCTGGTCGATGCAGCTTCATCGTGACCCCCGTGGAGGTCTCGTTGTGGGTCAGCGCGTAGACGTCGACCGAGCTGTCCGGCTCAACCTCGGGATGGCTGCCCGGCTCAGCCGAGATGACAACCGGGTCGTCGAGGAATGGCGCCGCCTTCGCTGCCGCGGCGAACTTCGACGAGAACTCGCCGAAGACGAGGTGCTGGCTGCGCTGGCGCACCAGTCCGAAGGTCGCAACGTCCCAGAAGGCAGTGGCTCCGCCGTTGCCGAGCAGTACCTCGTAGCCGTCGGGCAGCGAGAAGAGGTCGCGCAGCCCCGAGCGCACCCGGCCGACAACGGAGCGCACGCCCGCCTGACGGTGCGACGTCCCGAGGTAGGAGCCGGCGACCGCGGACAGAGCGGCCACCGCCTCCGGACGCACCTTCGACGGACCGCAGCCGAAGCGGCCGTCGAGTGGCAGCAGATCTGCGGGCAGAACGATCGTCGGAGAGGAACCCATGACCTCAGACGACCGCAGAGACCGGCCGCGGACCCGGGCCGACGTAGACGGCGCTGGGCCGGATCAGCTTGTTGAGCCGCTTCTGCTCGAGGATGTGCGCCGACCAGCCACCTGTGCGGGCACAGGTGAACATCGAGGTGAACAGAGCCGGCGGGACCTCGGCGTGATCGAGCACCACGGCGGACCAGAACTCCACGTTGGTCTGCAAGACCCGGTCTGGCTTCCGCTCCGCGAGCTCGGTCAACGCGGCCTTCTCCAGTGCCTCGGCAACTTCGAAGCGGCGCGAGCCGAGCTCGGCCGATGTACGACGCAACACCCGGGCGCGCGGGTCCTCCGCCCGGTAGACGCGGTGCCCGAAGCCCATCAGCCGCTCGCCCTTGTCGAGGACCTTCTTCACGTAGGCCATCGCGTCACCCTCCCGCTCGACGTCGTCGAGCATTGCCAGCACGCGCGCCGGTGCCCCCCCGTGCAGGGGGCCGGACAGCGCTCCCACTGCCGAGGACAGGCAGGCACCGACATCGGCCCCGGTGGCGGCGACGACGCGGGCGGTGAACGTGGAGGCGTTCATGCCGTGCTCTGCGGCCGAGATCCAGTACGCGTCGATCGCCTTCACGTGGGCCGGGTCCGCTTCTCCCCGCCAGCGGATCAGGAAGCGCTCGGGAATGCTCTTCGCCTTGTCGATCTCCGACTGCGGCACCGGGGGCAGCCGCTCGCCCCGCGCCGACTGGGCGACGAAGGACATGGCGACGACCGAGGCGCGGGCCAGGTCGTCACGGGCCTGCTCGTCGGAGATGTCGATCAGCTGCCCGAGACCCCACAGCGGCGTGAGCTCGGCCAGCGCTGCCTGTACGTCGACACGGGAGTCACCCGAGCGCAGGGGCAGCGGGCACGGTTCAGCCGGCGGCAGCCCGGGGGTGAAGGTCCCGTCGACCAGGAGACCCCACACCTGCTCGTAGGGCTTTGTCCCCACCAGGTCCTCGATGTCGACCCCGCGGTAGCGCAGTGCACCACCTTCGCGGTCCGGCTCTGCAATCTCGGACTCGAAGGCGACGACGCCCTCCAGACCGGCCTTGACCTCGATCATGCCCCGACCTCTCGTCATGCCGCCCGGCGGTGTGCCGCCCATCCTCTCACCGGCGGTCAGAATGGACGGCATGGAGAACCGGTCCGGCGTGGAGCTCGCTGCGATGCGCCGCGAGTATGGCGTCGCGAGGCTCGATGTCGTCGGCGCTGCTGACGACCCGTTCGACCAGTTCGGCCAGTGGTTCGACGCTGCCGTCGCGGCGGGAGGTCTCGAGCCGCAGGCGATGACGCTGTCGACCGCTACCCCCGACGGAGCGGTCAGCGCGCGCACTGTGCTCCTGAAGAGCGTCGATGCCCGTGGCTTCGTCTTCGCCACCAACTACACCAGCAGCAAGGGCACCGCGCTCGCGGCCAACCCCCGCGTCGCGCTGACCTTCCACTGGCGTGAGCTGGAGCGGCAGGTGTGCATCACCGGGACGGCCCGACGGACGACGGCCACCGAGTCTGACGCCATCTTCGCCGCCCGTCCCCGGGAGGCGCGGGTGGCGTCCTACGCCTCCCCGCAGAGCGCTGTCCTCGCCAATCGAGCCGAGCTCGACGCCCTGGTCGCGGCCGTGGAGGAGCGGTTCGCCGGCCGGGAGGTGCCCCGACCGCGGCACTGGGGCGGGGTGCGCGTCCGGCCGGCCACGGTGGAGTTCTGGCAGGGCGGCGCTGGGCGGCTGCACGACCGGTTGCGCTACCGACGGGCGGGTCGGGGCTGGCTCATCGAGCGGCTCGCTCCGTGACGCTGGGCGAGTCCGAGGAGTCGATCAGCGCAGCGCCGTCGCGGAGATCCAAGGCGCGATCTGCCGTACGGGGAGTCGCTCTCGACATCTCTCCGCTGCGGGACAACCCGTCCTACCGCAGGCTGTGGTGGGGCGAGGCGCTGTCGTTCGTCGGCAGTCAGATGACGAGCGTCGCG
This sequence comes from Mycobacteriales bacterium, assembly GCA_035536235.1. Lineage (GTDB taxonomy): Bacteria > Actinomycetota > Actinomycetes > BP-191 > BP-191 > DATLNF01. The sequence continues at coordinate 33,815 of DATLOQ010000164.1, read as the reverse complement.
CTCGCCGTGCAGGTCTACGACATCACCGGCTCGTCGTTCGCGGTCGGCCTCCTAGGGCTCTTCGCGCTCGTGCCCCTGATCAGCCTTGGTCTCTACGGCGGCGCCGTCGCCGACTCGGTCGACCGACGGCGGCTGCTCATCTACACGCAGGTCGGGCTCGCTGCCACGAGCGTGGTCCTCGCCGTGCAGGCCGTGGCTGGTCTCGAGCAGGTGTGGCTGCTCTATGTGTTGATGGCGCTGGTCAGCGGATTCTTCGCGCTCAACTCGCCGGCCCGCCGCGCGGTCACTCCGCGGCTCGTGCCAACTCAGCAGCTCGCTGCGGCCAACGCCCTAGGGCAGGTCCTCTTCAACGTCGGCATGGTGATCGGTCCGCTGATCGCCGGGCTGCTCATCGGATCTGTCGGCTTCGCCTGGGTCTACGGCGTTGACGCGGTGTCCTTCGTCTTCGCCATCGCGGCGGTCGTGGCGCTGCCGCCGATGCCGCCGGAGGGCGGCGGCACGAGAGCCGGACTCGCCTCCGTCATCGAGGGGCTGCGCTTCCTGCGGAGCCGCCAGGTGCTGCTGATGACCTTCCTGGTCGACATCAACGCGATGGTCTTCGGCATGCCTCGCGCGCTGTTTCCGGCCCTGGCCGCCACGACCTTCGGCGGTGACGCCTCGGTGACAGGGCTGCTCTACGCCGCTCCCGCGGTCGGCGCTCTTGTCGGTGTCGTGTTCGGCGGCTGGTTCGGCCGAGTGCGGCGGCAGGGCCTCGCCGTGCTCCTCTCCGTCGCCGCGTGGGGCGCCGCCATCACGGCATTCGGCCTCACCGACGTGCTGTGGCTGGCCTGCATCTTCCTCGCGCTGGCCGGTGCCTCCGACATGGTGAGCGCTGTCTTTCGCACCACGATCCTGCAGGCCGCGACCCCCGACTCGATGCAGGGCCGACTCGGCGGCGTCTTCATCGTGGTCGTCGCCGGTGGGCCACGCCTCGGGGACCTCGAAGCCGGCGCGGTCGCAGCTGTCGCGTCACCCCAATTCTCCGTGGTGTCCGGCGGGATCGCCTGTCTGGCCGGCGTCGCCCTGCTCGCCGCTCTCGTCCCGCGGTTCGCGGCGTACGACGCCGCCCATCCTGACGACGCCGAAGCGGAACCATCACGCAATTAGCAGTTCGACGGGATCGCGCCCCAGTGCATGCCCCGTGCTTGTCAGCGTGTGATGACACTACCCAGTCCAAATTTGAGCGCCCAAGGTGAACTCGCCAGACGCCTCGCTTCCTTCGTATGAATCGTTGCCGGCGGTGCTGGCATGCCAGGTGGTCGGTTTGCCGTAGTCAAAGTTCTCGACGATGAAACGGCCGTTGGCATCGGTCAGCGCCGTCACTGCTTCCTCCACGTCGAATGGTCCCTTCGTCGTGATTGTGACTGTCAACCCAGGAACGCCAACGCCGCCGGCTCGCGTCTTCACGAAGCCCACGATGTCGTACCGGTCGGACAGGCAGCCGACGATGCACTGCCTGTACGTCTCGACGGTGTGGGTTCCCTCCGCGGTCAGATCAGTCGCTGTCTTCGCTGCCGGCGGGGGCGGAGGCGGTGACTGACTAGGGGACGGGCTGGCCCCCCCATGGCCAGGCCTGTGGTGTGCCTGCGCCGGCGCGCTGGGCGCGGACGCCAGCAGAGCTACGACTCCGACCACTGCAGCGGAGCTGGCGAAGTGCACCGCTCGAGCACGGACCCCCCTTCTCCTTTGCCCGCCCTCTCCGGTCATCGACCTCATATGCAACATGACCTCGGCCTCCCTCGGCAGTCGCCAGCCTTTCGTACAATGTACCGTACATTGTACGAAGCCGTTGTAGCCGCCGCGGAGGGGCCTTGTCAACGGGTGCACGAAAGGATGGGCGGATGACATCGCCGGCCGGACGGACGAGGCCGCGGCGCCGGCCGGCGCCGGGCCGGCCGCAGATCCTGCAAGTGGCACTGGACCTCATTGACCGGGAGGGCGCGCAGGCGCTGACGATGCGTCGCCTGGCCGAGGAGCTGGGGACGAGCCCGATGTCGCTGTACGGCAACGTCATCGATCGCGACGACGTGCTGGACGGCCTGTACGACCTGATACTGCGCGAGGTCGACCTGTCGGGAGCGGACGACCTCCCGTGGCAGCAGTGGGTGCGTCGAGCGTGGGGGTCTTACCGAGCGGCGCTGCTTCGCCATCCGAACGCGCTCACCGCCATCATGCGCCGCCCGCTGGCCACGACACCGGGGATGGCGTACTCAGCAGCGACTGAGCTCCCGCTCCGCGTGTTCCGCAACGCAGGGCTGTCGCCCGACGCCGCGGTGCATGCCTACCGCATGCTGAACGCATTCGTCTTCGGAACGACCGTGGTCGAGGCCAACTTTCTGGAACGACACAGCGTTTTGGCCGACCGGCGTTCGGTCATCCTCCCCGTGGGCAACTTCCCAAATCTGACCGAAGCTCTCCCGTTCTTCCTCCAACCCGACTTCGAAGGGACGTATGAGCTCGGTCTGACGCTGCTGATCCAGGGCTTGGAGCAGACGATTGGAGCTGACCGAGATGCCTGAGCGGGCTCGCGTAGACGAGCGACGGTCGGAGACTGGGCGCCGCGAACCCAAGCCGCGCGCAAGCGCCCTCCGCGCTCGCTCGGTCACCAGCCCATTAGCGGTGCTATTCGCGCTGAATCTGGTCGACGAGTTCGACCGGATCACCTTCGCCACACTCGTCCCTGAGATCCGAGACGATTTCGGGCTGTCGGACGCGGCGCTGGTCGCGGTGGGATCGATGTCGGCCGCGCTGCCGATCCTGCTCGCCGTGCCGCTGGGTTATCTCGCTGACCGGTTCGACCGTGCCCGCATCTCGGCCGTCGGCGCAGCGCTGTGGGGATGTGCGGCCATTGCTACGGCGTTCGCCCCCGTCGTGCTGGTGATCGCGGCTGCGCGACTGGCCGCTGGCACCGGACGGCTGGTCAACGACGTCGTGCACCCGAGCCTGCTCGCCGACCACTACCCACTGACCGCGTTGCCTCGCGTGACGGCAGTTCACCGCGTCGCGAGCAGCGTCGGAGCGGTCCTGGCCGGGCTGCTTGCCGGCGCCCTCGCCGTGTGGCTCGGGTGGAGAGCGACGTTCCTGGTTATGGCGCTGCCCACCGCAATCGCCGTAGGTTGGGCCGCACTGGTCCTGCGCGAACCGCGGTCCGCTGGTCGGGAAATCGGCGGCGGGACGCACGTCCCCGCGAGACAGGCCCTGCGAGTACTCGGTCGCAAGCGGACCTTCCGCCCACTGTGGCTCGCGTCGCTGCTCTACGGCGGCGCGTTCATCCCGATGATCACGACGGTGCTCACCCTCCTGCTCGACCGCGAGTACGGAGTGGGGCCCGCAGGCCGAGGAGCGATCCAGAGCCTGTACGCGTTCGCGGCTGCAGCCGGTCTCGCGCTCGGAGTATGGGCGGCGAGGCGGGCGTTCACCCGCGACGAGCCAGGACGTCTGCTGAGCGCTGTCGCCGCCTTTCTTGCCATTTACGGAGTAGGACTGGTGCTCCTCGGACTCGTCCGCTCCCTGCCCGTCAGCGTGGCGCTCGTCGTCCTGCTCGGAGTCGGCTCCTACGGGTACGCGCCGGCGTACTTCACCGTGATAGCTCACATCGCGCCGTCGCACATCCGATCACAGGCATACGCGTGCACTCTGTTCTTCTTTGCGGTCGGCGGAGTGCTGTCCGCCGCACTCACCGCGACGGTGGTCGACCGGTACGGCGTGCGCGTGGCAGTTCAGCTGCTGGCCGCCTTAGGCCTCACCGCAGCACTTTTCGCGCGATCCGCAGCGAAGCTCGTCCGCGGGGACGTCGAGTGCGAGCCGACGGCTGCGCCCTAGGGCCCCGCACGAACCCGACACCTACGACATCGACCCGTAGCGTCGTGGGGAGCCTCCCCTCGACCTCAAACTCCGGAGCGGTTAGCCCTGCCAGTCGAGGGGGATCCGCACCCAGGTGGCCAGGCCGACGGCGAGGACCTCGCCGTCGGCGGTCTGCAGCGCGGACCCGGCGAGGAACTTCTTCGGCAGGTCCTCGATCGCCCAGCCGAGTACGACGAGCTGCTCGCCGGTGCGCGGACGTCGGCGGATGTCGACAGCGAGGCGGCCGAGCACGGCCGGGCGCCCCGCGCTCATGTCGCTGCCCCACGCGCCGGGGCAGTCGAGGGCGGCCCACACCGCCGGGACGCTGACCGTCGCATCGTCGTCGGCCACGGAAGCGTGCGGAGTCCACGGCGCCGCGACCAGCCCCGCCTCTACCGGCCCCGCCTGGACCGGCCCCGGGAAGATCCGCAGGCCGTCCCCCTCTGCCCGCTCCGGCCCGCAGGTGAAGCAGCCCGGGAAGAGATGCGCGGTGAAGCCGCCGTATGCCCGGGTAGCGGCCCGGGCCTCGTCGAGGCTGACGACGCGCGGCGCCTCGATGCCTGCGGCGCCGGGGACGCCTTCGGCGACTACTCGCCCGCCGTGGTGCACCGTCACGCCGGCATCGGTGCGGCGCACCTCTAGCGGGGTGTCGAGGGGTGGCGGCATCCGCAGCGTCACCTCGGCCGGCCCGCCGAGGGCTGACGCCACGAGGCCGGCTGACCAGCCGCCGTTGCCCGACTGGTCCGGGCCGCGGTATCGGCGGTCGACGACGATCGTCTCGGTCATGTCGGCCAGCGTAGCCACCGCACACCTACGATCTGGCCATGGCGGGGACGGTCGTGGGCCGGGTGACCGCGATCTGGCGACACCCGGTCAAGTCGCTGCAGGGCGAGCTGCTCGAGGTCTCTGACGTCGGACAGCACGGTCTCGCCGGGGACCGCGTGTACGGCGTGCGCGACGGGCTGACCGGGCGGGTGATGTCGGCGAAGCGGGAGCCGCGGCTGCTGCAGGCGAGTGCCCGCTACCACTCCGGTGCGGCCGTCGTGACATTGCCGGACGGGGCGTCGTACGCGGTCGACGATCCGCGGCTCGACGTGGCGATGACCGAGTGGCTCCAGCGCCCGGTCGTGGTGGTCGCTGCGTCGATGCTGCGACCCTCCGCGGCTCCCTTCATGGATGACTGCGCTGTGCACCTGCTGACGACGGCGACCCTGGCCAGCATCCGCGAGACGCACCCGGCCGGCGACTGGCAGCCGCGGCGGTTCCGACCCAATGTCCTGGTCGACGCCGCCGGGAGCGGGTTCGCAGAGGACGGCTGGGTCGGCGCGCAGGTGGGGGTCGGGTCGGCCCGCCTGCAGGTCGTCGACCGCACAATCCGTTGTCCCATGGTCTCGCTAGCGCAGCCCGGCCTGGCGGCAGATCCTCGCATCCTGGCGACCACGGGCGAGGTCAACGACCGGCGACTAGGGGTCTATGCCGACGTCGTGGTGGTGGGCCGCCTCACCGTCGGGGACGAGGTGGAGCTGGCGGGACGGAGCAGTTCTTGAGCGAGTGCCCCCGGCGGGATTCGAACCCACGACCACCCGCTTAGGAGGCGGATGCTCTATCCCCTGAGCTACGGAGGCGTGCCGGGTCATTGTGCCGCGCGGAGCCAGGGAACTCCCACCACTGCGCGACTCGCCTAGGCTGGTCACGTCCGATAGGACAGAGCAACTACATTCCGCTTCCTCTCGGAGACCCCCTTGATGTCCGTGCCCCGCCTTGTCCTCGCGGCCGGTTTCGTCCTCGGCGTAGCCGCGGTGGGCGCCCCGCCTGCCGTGCCTGATCGATCAGCGCCCGCTGCCACGCCGTACGCCGACCGCCTCGTCCTGGCCGCGGACAGCACGTCCACCCGCGGGCCGATCAAGTCTCCGTCCCCGCTCGCCACCGCGTCGTGGGGTCTCGGCCGGATCGACGTCTTCCACCAGTCCGCCCGGGGCACCCTCGAGCAGACGACCTATGCGACAGGCAAGGGCTGGTCGCGCGCTCCGAGCCTCGGCGGGTCGATGACCAGCGGTCCAGCCGTCGCGAGCACCGAGCCCGGCCGCCTGCACGTGTTCGCCCGCGGCGGCGACGCCGCCGTCTGGACCAAGCGATTCGAGGGCGGACGATGGTCGGGCTGGAGCTCACTCGGCGCCAGCATCGTGGGCGAGCCGTCCGTGGTGGCGAGCGGACCGGGCAAGCTAGACCTCTTCGCCCGGTTCAGCGACGACTCGCTCGCCCACCGTGCGCTGCGAGACGGCCGCTGGTCGGACTGGACGCCGCTCGGCGGCGCGCTGACGTCAGCGCCGGCCGCGTCGACTCCGGGCGGCGGGCGGCTGGTCGTGTTCGTGCGCAGCACTGACAACGCGATCTGGGAGAAGACCTACGACGGGTCGACCTGGCAGCCGTTCACCAGGGTCGGCGGGACGTCGACCGCCAACCCGGCGGCCGCCTCGCACGCCGACGGCTCGATCGACCTCTATGTCCGCGGCAGCAACGGCGGCCTCTACCACCGCACCCTCGTTGCCGGGCAGTACTCACCCTGGGCTGGGCTCGGGGGCGCTCTGACCACCGGGCCGGCGGCGACTTCGTGGGCGGCTGGGCACCGCCTGGTCCTCGCTCTCGGCACCGACGGCCGCGTCTACCAGCGCAGCTTCAGCGGCGGGCGATGGACGGCGTACACCCCCGCGCCGATCGATGGCGTCACCCGCAGCTTCGAGGAGCGGCTGGCGCCCGGCGTCTCGTTCCGGTCGATCGTCGTCCCGACGGGTCCCTTGGCGATCCAGGTGGTGACCGTCGACCTGGCGGCCCCCGCGACCTTCGACACGGCCCTGGGCTCTCCGGAGCTCGCTGGTCTCGAGCGCACCACGTCGATCGCCGCGCGCCTCGACGCGCTCGTGGCCATCAACGGCGACTTCGCGCTGAGCAGTGGGCGGCCCGTGCACCTGTTCGCCGAGGACGGGCGGCTCCTCCAGTCCGAGGTGGCCGGGCACAGCTTCGCCGTACGCCAGGACGAGGCGGCTGCCTACCTGGAGGAGCTCCGGCCCGAGCTCGGCGTCACCCGGGCGGACGGCAGCCGTCAGCGCGTCGCGAAGGTCAACGCCGGCGGGCCCGGCTTCGACGACGTGATCGAGTTCACGCCGGAGGGTGGGGACCTCGAGCGCCCGTCCGGAAACGGCTGCTCGGCCCGCCTGCGCAGCGGCAGCCAGCCTCTTCTCGACGGCACGGGTGCGGTGGCGCAGAGCCACGCTGTGGACCTGGTGCAGTGCGACGGGCAGCCGCTGCCACCTTCGGCGTTCCGCGGCGACGTGCTGTCCGCGGCGATCGGCGGCTCGAAGGAGACCTACCTGCGCAGCCTCACGCCGGGGGAGTCGCTCACCCACCGCTGGTCGTTGGCCGGCGCGCCGGGAGTGCTCGATGCGATCGGTGGCAGCCAGATGATCGTCCGCGGCGGCGCGCCGGTGTCCGGTCTGGACGCCAACACCTCCTTCCACGGGCCCAACCCTCGGACGGCAGTGGCCACGGCGGCGGGCAAGGTCTTCCTCGTGGTCGTCGACGGTCGCGCGCCGGGCCACTCGGCCGGCATGACGCTGCGCCAGCTCGCTGACTTCCTGGTCTCCCTCGGTGCCACCTCGGGGCTCAACCTCGACGGCGGCGGGTCGAGCACGATGGTCGTCAACGGCGCGATCACCAACCGTCCCTCTGACGGGAACGAGCGCGGTGTCGCCAACGCGCTGGTGCTGCTTCGAGGTGCCGACCCCGGGGAGCAGGGCCCCTCGGGGCAGCCGGTGAGCCGCACGGCAGCGTCGGCTGACCGGACGGCGTACGGCGACGCCCGCTTCGCCGACCCCGGCTCGACCGGGGGGTACGCCGACGCGCTGCAGCGTCAGGGTGTCCCACTCTCCCCTGGCCTGCGGTCGGCCGCTGAGCGCTACCGCCTCGCCGCTGGCTGAGGGGTCACCGCCCCGTCGCTTTCGCGACCGGGTCGCACTGTTGCAGCTGCTAGCAGACGCCTTGGGAGGCGGCGTAGTAGCGCTGTCCCGTCGTACCGTCGACTGCATACTCCGCGCAGTCCGGCGCCGCACCGCCGAGGACCTCTGAGAGTCGGCTGAACCCCGCGATGTTGAGGATGTGGGTCTCGCTGGCCTCTGACGCGTGGCCGGCGAACGGCGAGGTGTAGCCCGGGACGTTGCCGGTGACATAGCCGTCGAGCGTCGTGCCCGGCTCACTGGAGGCGCCCCGAGTGAGGAACGTGTGCATCTCGGCGGGCAGGCCGGCGTCGAGGAGCAGGGCGTGCAGCTCGCGGGACTGGTTGTACGGCACCAGACCATCGCCGACGCCGTGCATCAGCACGACGCCTTTGACTCCTGACGCCGCGATGTCGTCGACGCGGTTGACGACGGCGTGCTCGGCGTAGACCGAGCTCTTGGACTCGAAGGTGCCGCCCATCTCGCGCTCGATGTCCTCGACGGCGTTGACCGCCGTCTTGTTGCCGCTGCCCTTCAGGGCCCGGGCGCCGACGTAGGTCTCGATGACGTTGGCGGCGCCCTCCATCTGGAACCAGTAGTCGTAGAGCGGGCTGCCGTTGGCTCGGGTGGGCTTGGCCGCGAGGGCGAGACCGGCGGTGTTTCCGCCCATGCTGATGCCGTACAGCACGATCGTCTTCAGGCCGGAGCAGCGCCGCTCGATGAGCTGGGCCGCGGCGTTGGAGTCGGCGGCGCCCTCGCGCACCTGCCAGCCACGGGAGGTCGGGAGGGTCTTGCCCTTCTCCGGGGGGGAGATGATCTCGCCGCGGTAGTTCATGGCGACGGCGATGACGCCGTCCCGGGCGGCGGTGTTCGTGAGGTGCTTGCGCCAGGACTCGACGGTGTGGCCGTAGCCGTGGGCGTAGACGACGAGGCCCTTGGCCCTGCCCTTCGGTACGGCGTAGAGGCCGGTGGCCACCTGTCCGTCGACGCGCAGCTGCAGCGGTCGAGCGGCACCGCCGCCGGAGCAGAAGTCCTCGACGGGGGCCGACACCGTCTTGCCGTGGCCCTTCTTCTTCCCTCGGTCCTTGCCGTGGCCCGGGTCAGCGAAGGCCGGCCAGGCCGAGGACGCGAGCAGTCCGGCGGCGACGACGAGAGCCGTGCGGCGGGGCAGCGAAGCGGCGGACACGAGGGCTCCTGATGGGCGAAGCGAAGAGAAACGCCGGATGTGCATCTAGATGAGTACTTTCGACACCGGACCTCTCACCCCTCCCACGTGCAGTCACGGTGTCGCTCCTTTTAGTGAACCTGTACAAAGAGAGCAGCCAGCTTCCGAGGGGGTCCAATGCCGGTCCGCAAGAGCACGGCAGCGAGCACCCGCCGGGTCGAGCGGGCCACCGGAGCCCTGGCGACGACCGCCGTACGACGGATGGGCGAGGAGCTGGCGTGGTTTCGTGACCTGGCGCCCGAGCACCGCTCGTGGGTCGGGCTGGTCGCCCAGTCCGGCATCGCTGCATTCGTGCAGTGGCAGCGCGCTGCTGCGGGCACCCAGCTGACCGGGCCGGTCTTCGGGGTGGCGCCGCGAGCGCTCGCCCGGGTGATCACCCTGCAGCAGACCGTGGAGCTGGTGCAGCTCGTGGTGGACGTGGTGGAGGAGGCGGTGCCCGACCTGGCCGCCGCCGGCGAGGAGGCCGCGCTGCGCGAAGGTGTGCTCCGGTTCTCGCGCGAGGTGGCCTTCGCCGCAGCCCAGGTCTATGCCTCCGCTGCCGAAGAGCGCGGGGCGTGGCATGCCAGGTCCCGAGCGCTCCTGGTCGAGGCGCTGGTCCGCGGTGGCGACCCCGACCTGCTGGAGGCGCGCGCGGCCGCGATGGCGTGGGCGCCGCCCGCCCACCTCACCGTGGCAGTGGGCGCCGCCCCGCTGGGCGAGCCCGAGCAAGTGCTGGACGAGGTGGAGCTGCGCTGCCGCGCGGCCGGTCTCGAGTCGCTAGCCGGGCTGCACGGGGACCGCCTCCTCCTGCTGCTCGGGGCCGACGCCGAGCCCGCCCTCTCGGCGCCCCTCGTCGCGCTCTTCGCCGACGGCCCGGTCGTCGTCGGACCTACGGTGAGCACGCTCGCCCAGGTGGCCGGCTCGGCGCGGGCTGCCCTGTCCGGCCTGCGGGTGGTCGCGGCCTGGCGTGGAGCGCCGTGCCCGGTGGCCGCGGACGAGCTGCTGCCGGAGCGGGCGCTCGACGGCGATGAAGAGGGCCGGGTGGCGCTGGTCGACCGCGTCTACCGGCCGCTGGCCGCCGACGCTGCGGCGCTCGAGACCGTCTCCTGCTACCTCGACGAAGGGCGGTCGGTGGAGGCGACAGCGCGGACCACCTTCCTGCACGCCAACACGGTCCGCTACCGCCTGCGCAAGGCCGCCCAGCTCACCGGACACGACCCCCTCGACGCCCGCGCGGCCTTCGTCCTGCAGATCGCGCTGACCCTCGGCCGATTAGCGAATGCGCCGGAAGCGTGACCTCGGGTGACGGGTACCGGGACTCCTCCCAGCGCGGCGAGTTACTTGGAGAGTTCCTCCAAGAGTCCGCTCGAATCTTCGTCGGTGTCGCCGGTGGTCCGACTGGTCTGTGACCGACAGCCTGAACGCATGCTCGCTCTCCTCTCGCCCGGACAGGGCGCCCAGACTCCCGGGTTCCTCGAGCCATGGCTCGACCACCCCGACGTGCTGGCCCGACTGCGCTGGTACTCCGCAGTCGTCGGCCGAGACCTCATTGCCCTCGGTACGACGGGCAGCGAGGCAGACATCCGCGACACCGCGGCCTGCCAGCCGCTGCTGGTCGCGACCGCGCTGGCGGTGGGCCACCAGATCGTCGACGGCTCGCCCTCGGCGATCGGGCTGCTCGCCGGTCACAGCGTCGGCGAGCTGGCGGTCGCCGCTCTCTCCGGTGCGCTGACCGACGAGGCAGCGCTGACGCTGGTGCGGGAGCGCGGCGAGGCGATGGCCGAGGCGTCCGCGGTGGAGCCCACCGGGATGTCGGCTGTTCTCGGCGGCGACCCCGAGCTGGTGGTCGCCGCGATCGAGTCGGCCGGTCTATTCGTCGCGAACCGCAACGGCGCGGGTCAGATTGTCGCCGCGGGTGATCTCACTCGACTGGCCGCGCTCCCGGCAGCCCTCGATGGGGTCGCTCGCGTTATGCCGCTCCAGGTCGCCGGGGCCTTCCACACGTCGTACATGAGCTCAGCGCGCAAGCACCTCGCCGACGTCGCTGCTGCGGCACCGGTCATCGACCCGCGCACTCGCGTCGTCTCCAACGCAGACGGTGCGGTCGTCTCCGACGGCCGCGAGCTGCTGCGACGGCTCGTCGACCAGGTCGCTGCTCCGGTGCGATGGGACGTCTGCCTGGAGACCCTGGCGGCGCGCGACATCCAGGCTGTGGTCGAGCTGCCGCCGGCCGGCACCCTCAGCGCGCTGGTGAAGCGCGCTCTGCCCGGGGTCGAGACGCTCAAGCTCCGTGGGCCCGAGGACCTCGCTGCCGCACGCGCTCTGCTCGCGACCCACGGCGCGGCGACCGCGTCGCATGCTCCGTCGTGGCGAGTGATCGTGGCCCCGTCGGCGGGGACGCTCACCCTCGCTGCACGGGCACTCGACTCGGTGGCCCCCGGCGCTCGCGTGGCCACGCTGGAGGCTCGGGCCGGCGTCGTCGAGGTCGTCTCACCGCACGGCGGCGTACTGGTGGAGTGGCTCGCCGCCGACGGTGATCCGGTCAAGCCCGGTCAGCCGCTCGCTCGCATGCATCCCGGCGGAGCCGAGCTGTGAGCGCTTCCCCAACGCCCACCCCTCGTCTGCTAGGGGTCGGTGGCTACCTCCCGTCGCGCACTCTGACCAACCCGGCGCTTGAGACGATGGTCGAGACATCCGACCAGTGGATCCTCGAGCGCACGGGCATCGCCACCCGCCACATCGCTGCTGACGACGAGTCGGTCGCCACGATGGCCGTCGAGGCGGGCGCCAAGGCGATCGCGGCCAGCGGCATCGACGCGTCCGACATCGACCTCGTGCTCTCCGCCACCTGCTCGATGCCCTACGCCGTGCCCGGTGCCGCGGCCACGATCGCGCACGGCCTGGGCATTCCCGCTCCTGGTGCCTGCGACGTCAACGCCGGCTGCGCGAGCTTCACCTACGCGCTGGCCTGGGCGGCTGATGCGATCAAGGCGGGCAGCGCGCGTCGGGTGCTCGTCACCGGCTCCGAGAAGATCTCGCCGTTCATCGACTACACCGACCGCAGCGTCTGCATCATCTTCGGCGATGGCGCCGGAGCGGCGGTTCTGGCCGCGGATGACCGCGGTGGGGTCGGCCCGGTCGTCTGGGGCAGCGACGGCGAGCAGGCTGCGGCCATCCAGGTGCCAGCCGGTGAGCAGTACCTGCGGATGGACGGCGCGGCTGTCTTCCGGTGGGCTACGTCGCAGATGGTTGACGTGGCGCGACGTGCCTGTGCCTCCGCAAATGTGGCGATCGAGGACCTCGCGGCCTTCGTGCCGCACCAGGCCAACCTGCGCATCGTCGACTCCCTCGCGCGCAGCCTGAAGATCCCCACCGAGAAGGTGTCGCGCAACGTCGTCGACACCGGCAACACATCGGCCGCGTCCGTGCCGCTGGCGCTCGACCGATTGGTGCAGGAGGGGCGCACCACCTCGGGCGACCCCATGCTGCTGATGGCGTTCGGCGCCGGGCTCACCTACGCAGCACAAGTGGTGAACTGCCCATGACGGTGCAGCCGGGGACCCAGCCCTCTCGCGTCGTGCTGGTGACGGGTGCGTCCGGCTATCTCGGTCAGGCGATCGTCGAGGTGCTGGCCGCGCCGGGCGTGCACGTGGTCTGTCACTACCGCTCCGATCTCGCCGGCGCCGAGAAGGCGGGCGCGTCCGCCGAGGAGCGGGGTGGGACAGCCTCCCTCGTGCAGGCCGATCTCGTTGACCGAGAAGCTCCGGACCTGCTGCTCGCTGCGTGCCCGGCGGCCCCTGACGTGCTCGTCGCCAACGCCGGGACGACCAGTGACGGCCTGTCGATGACGATGACCGACGACGACTTCGACCTGGTGATCGACGCCAACCTCTCGGCCGCCTTCCGGTGTGCTCGTACGACGCTGCGACCGATGCTGCGACGGCGCTCGGGCCGGATCGTCTTCGTGGGATCGGTCGCCGGTCTGCTCGGCAACGCCGGACAGGCCAACTACTCCGCGGCCAAGGCCGGGCTCGGCGGCCTGGCCCGCGCGATGGCGCGCGAAGTTGCCGCGCGCAACATCACTGTCAACGTCGTCGCGCCCGGCGTACTCGAAGGCGGTCTCGCCGGCCCGCAGGCCACAGCGCGCGTAGGCGCGCCCGACAGCACGGCTGGGCTCGACGTCCTGGCCGCAGCCATCCCGGCAAAGCGGCGGGGTCGCGCTGCTGAGGTGGCCGCCGCCGTGGCCTTCCTCGCCTCGCCCGAGGCGTCGTACATCACCGGCACCACGCTGGCCGTCGACGGCGGCCTCGCCATGGGCTGTTAGCCCTCGTCTCCGCCGCACCCCCATCCGCACGACCTACCGAGAGGAACTCCCATGACCGACGCAGAGCTGATGACCGGACTTGCCGACATCGTCAACGAGATCACCGGCATCCCCACCACCGACGTCACCCCCGACGTGCGCTTCAGCGACGACCTCGACGTCGACTCGCTGTCGATGGTCGAGATCGCGCTGGCCGCCGAGGAGAAGTTCGGTGTGCGCATCCCTGACTCCGACCTGGTCAAGCTGAAGACCCCCGCCGACGCGGTCGCGTTCATCAAGAAGGCTGGCGTGAACGCGTGACTTCAAGCACGGACGGCGGGGCGCGCGCCGACACGGTCGTCATCACCGGTCTCGGCGCGGTGACCCCGGTCGGCGATGACGTCGCCTCGACCTGGTCAGCGCTGCTCGCCGGCAGGTCCGGCGTCGGCCTGCTGACCGACGAGCGCTATGCCGACATGCCGGTGCGCCTGGCGGCGCAGGTCATCACCGACCCCGCTGATCGCCTCGACCGTGTCGAGGCGCGCACCCTCGACCGCGGGCAGCGACTCGCTCTCCTCGCCGCACGAGAGGCGTGGGCTGACGCAGGTGCCCCCGACGTGGCGCCCGAGCGGATCGCGGTCGTCGTCGGCAGCGGCATCGGCGGCGCAGTGACGCTGCTCGACCAGTGGGATGTCCTGCGCGAGCACGGCGCGCGCCGCGTCTCGCCATACGTCGTCCCGATGCTGATGCCCAACGGCCCGGCCGCCACCGTCGCTCTGGAGCTCTCCGCGCGGGCGCAGGTGCGCGCTCCGGTGAGCGCCTGCGCGAGCGGCGCCGATGCGATCGCCCTCGCCGTCGACCTGCTCCGGGCGGGTCTCGCCGACATCGTCGTCGCCGGCGGGGCCGAGGCCTGCATCCACCCGCTGCCGCTCGCCGGCTTCGCCCAGATGCGGGCGCTCTCCACCCGCCACGACGACCCCGAGGCGGCAAGCCGACCCTTCGACGCCGGCCGCGACGGCTTCGTCATGGGCGAGGGCGCCGGGCTGCTGGTGCTGGAGACGCAGGAGCACGCCCAAGCCCGCGGGGTCCGCTGCTACGCCGAGCTCGCCGGGGCCGGCGTGACCGCTGATGCCCACCACATGACCGCGCCAGAGCCGTCGGGCGCCGGCGCGGCCCACGCCATGCGCTACGCGCTGGCTGCCGCTGGAGCCGACATCGCGCAGGTCGGCTACGTCAACGGACACGCCACATCGACGCCCCTCGGCGACATCGCCGAGGCGCAGGCGATCCGTGCCGTCCTGGGTGCCCGGACGGCCGATGTGCCCGTCTCCGCCACCAAGTCGATGACCGGCCACCTGCTCGGTGCGGCTGGCGCCGTCGAGGCAGTGGTCACCGCGCTGTCGGTGTTCGAGGGCCGGGTGCACCCGACCCGCAACTACGACAAGCCGGACGAGGCGATCGAGCTCGACGTCGTACCGGAGGGACATCGGGCGGTGGACATCGAGCTGGCGCTGACCAACTCCTTCGGCTTCGGCGGGCACAACGTCTCGCTGGCGATCCGGAGACTGTGAATGTCAGTCCTGGACACGACCGTTGACATCGGGCTCGACACGACCCCCACGGGACGCCTCGCTGCGCTGCTCGACCCCGGCACGGTGGCGATCTGGCCCGGGCTGGCCGATGGCACCGGCGTGCTCGTCGCCGACGGCTGCATCGGCGGCAGCAGCGTGGTCGTCTACATCACCGACCAGTCCGTCAAGGGCGGTGCCCTTGGCGCCGTCGGCTGCCTGGACATCGCTCGCGCGATCGACACTGCCGTCTCCCGCGATGTGCCGGTGATCGGCGTGTGGCACTCCGGTGGCGCGCGGCTGCAGGAAGGCGTCGTCGGGCTCGACGGCGTGGGCCGGGTCTTCGCGGCCATGGTCCGCGCCTCCGGCCGGGTGCCGCAGCTCTCCCTGGTGCTCGGTCCGTGCGCGGGTGGCGCGGCGTATGGCCCGGCGCTCACCGACCTGGTGGTCATGGCGCCGGACGGCCGCATCTTCGTCACCGGCCCGGACGTCATCCGGACGGTGACCGGCGAGTCGGTCACCGCCGAGCACCTTGGTGGCCCAGCGCCGCACGGCCGCCGCAGCGGCGTCGTCAGCGTCGTCGCCGCCGATGAGTCCGAGGCGCTGGACACCACGCGGCGGCTGACGGCCTTGGTCGCTGCCGGCGGTTCGCTCACCCTCGCTGGCATCGTCGACGACCCCGGCATGCGCGATGTGCTGCCCGCGTCGATCCGGCGGGCTTACGACGTCAGAGCGCTCGTCGAGCGCGTGCTCGACCCCGGCACCGGCGTGGTGCTGCACAGCGGCTGGGCGCCGAACCTCTCCACGACCTTGGGCCGCCTTGGCGGCCGCACTGTGGGCGTCGTCGCCAACAACCCCATGCGACTGGCCGGCTGCCTGGACTCGGCGAGTGCGGAGAAGGCGGCGAAGTTCGTCCGGTTCTGCGACGCCTTCGGCATCCCTCTCGTGGTGCTGGTCGACGTGCCCGGCTACCTGCCCGGTCTCGACCAGGAGTGGGAAGGGGTCGTACGCCGAGGCGCGAAGCTGCTGCACGCCTTCGCCGAAGCAGTCGTGCCCCGCGTCACGGTCGTGACGCGCAAGGCCTACGGCGGGGCGTACATCGCGATGAACTCCCGCTCACTCGGCGCAACCGCCGTCTTCGCCTGGCCGGACAGCGAGCTCGCGGTGATGAGTGCTGCCGCGGCCGTACGCATCCTGCACAAGCGCAAGCTCGCCGACGTACCAGCAGAGGAGCAGGAGTCCCTTGTCGCGGAGCTGGCTGAGGAGCACCGCATGCTGGTAGGGGGACTCCGCGAGTCCACCGACGCGGGCCTCATCGACGCGGTCATCGATCCCTCGGTCACCCGCCGGGTTGTCGCCGAGGCGATCGCGGCCTCGCCGTCACTGCGCGGACAGCACACCAACATCCCGCTCTAGGCGCACCTCGGTATCGTGGCGGCTTTCACGTAGCCGATGAAGGAGCGTGTCGTGCAGGTCGCCGACATCATGACCAGCGCCAGCGTCACGGATTCACCGAACGACTCGCTCCGCTCGGCCGCTGAGACCATGTGGAAGCAGCAGACCGGTTCCCTTCTCGTGATGAGCGGCGAGAGGCTGGTGGGCATCATCACCGAGCGCGACGTCATGAAGGCGGTGGCCCGCGGTCGCGACATGGATGCGACTACCGTCGCCGAGATCATGACTGCCGACGTGATGACCGTCGAGCCGGCGACCAGTCCGCACGAAGCCGCTCGGGCGATGGCGTCGAGGTGGATCCGGCACCTGCCCGTGGTCGATGCCGGCAAGGTGGTCGGCGTGGTCTCCCAACGTGACCTCGTCGGGGTCTTCGCCGCGCTCGTCCAGAGCGGTGACGGGGCGACCCTGTCGAGTGACGCCCTCGTCCGCGAGCAGCGACTCGCTCGCATCGAGCACGGCGACCTCGACTAGCCGTGGCATGACCGAGCCGACGCTGCCCCTGTCACCGGATGACGACGACGAGGGCTGGGGCGATCTCGCTGACGAGACCGACGCCGAGGCAGCGCGACGGCTCGACGCCGACCGCCCGCCGCACCACGACCGCGACTGAGCGTCGCCGTCGGCCCTGGCTAATCGCCGTGACTTGACCCTTTGAACTCGGCCTACACCCGTCTCTGTCGGCGCCGGCTCCACCGCCTTGCGCCGCGCCGCGCAGCAGGAACGCCTTGAAGTCACTGAGCAGCGGGGTCTCCTCGTCTCGCTCGCCGGTGATAGCTGTCGCGATGGTGACACGCGGCCTGCTGACGGCGTGCTCTCATGAGACCGAGGGCACGTCTCGCGCCCTTGCCACATTTGTCCATGGACACCGCCACTACCTTTGAAGGGGTTCACATGAGCCTCCGCCTGCTCTCCGTCGGCTTCGCCACGGCTGCCGCACTCGCCACGACGACCGCGGCTCCGGCCGTTGCGCTCACCCCCGCCCCGACCACTACCGGTCATTACATCGTGGTAGTGCACCCCGCCGCAGTAAGCGCCCTCGACCCGCTGCTCCAGCACGTTGCCCGCCTCGGCGGCGGCATCTCGCACGTCTACCGCCACGCACTCTCCGGCTTCGCGGTCAGTGCTCCGGCGGCCCTCGTCTCGGTGCTCCGAGCGCACCCTGCAGTGGCCTACGTCGAGCGCAGCCAGCGGGTCCGTGCCTCAGTGAGCCAGACCGGCGCCCCGTGGGGGCTCGACCGCATCGACCAGCGGGCGCTGCCGGTCAACCGCACCTACTCGTATGGGCTCACCGGAAAGGGCGTGACGGCCTACGTGATCGACACGGGCATCCTGCTCACCCACAGTGACTTCGGCGGCCGGGCCCTCAAGGGCTTCGACGCCGTCACCCCCGGCGGCTCCGCTGCGGACTGCAACGGCCACGGCACCCACGTCGCTGGATCGCTTGGCGGCTCGACGTACGGCGTCGCGAAGGCGGCTCGCCTGGTCGCCGTCCGGGTGCTGGGCTGCGAGGGTGACGGCGAGACCGCTGGTGTCATCGCCGGCATCGACTGGGTGACCGGTCATCACCGGCCCGGGCAGCCCGCAGTGGCCAACATGAGCCTCGGCGGCAGCGTGTCCCGCGCGCTGGACGACGCAGTGCGCCGTTCGATCGCGGACGGCATCAGCTATGCCGTCGCCGCCGGCAACGGCAACGTGCTCGGCTCCGGGGTCGACGCGTGTGGCGACTCGCCGGGGCGGGTCACCGAAGCGCTGACGGTCGGGGCGACTGACCGCTCCGATGCGCGAGCGACGTTCTCCAACTTCGGCCGCTGCGTTGACGTGTACGCCCCGGGTGTCGACATCGCCTCGGCGTGGCACACCAGTCCCACCGCGACGAACACGATCAGCGGGACGTCGATGGCCAGCCCGCACGCCGCCGGGGTGGCTGCTCTTGTCCTTCAGCGCAGCCCACGCGCGACTCCGCAGGCCGTGCACGACAGGGTCGTCGCCGTGGCGACGAAGGGCATCGTGTCGGGCTCGTCCCCCGGTGGCGGTCTCCTCGGCCTGGGTGGCAGCGGCGAGCCCGTCAACAACCACCTGCTCTTCGCCGGCGTCTAGGCCTGCGCCTGAGTCGGACCGGCGTCGGTGTCAGTCGATCAGGACACCGGGGTTCAGGATCCCGGCCGGGTCGACGGTCTGCTTCACCGCGCGCAGCGCATTGGCGAACAGGTCCGGGCGCTGGGCGTCGTACCACGGTCGGTGGTCGCGGCCGACTGCATGGTGGTGGGTGATGGTGGCGCCACCGGCGATGATCGCATCGGCGGCCGCAGCCTTGATCTCCGCCCACTGCGCCAGCTCGCTGCCTCGGCGGGCCGGGGCCAGGACGGTGAAGTACGGCGCGGCGCCGTCCGGGTAGGCGTGGGTGGTGCGGCAAGTGACGATGCCCGCGCCGCACACCCGGTGGACAGCACTCCGGGTGACTTCGCACACGGTTTCGACGAAGTCGTCGAACCGGTCCCACGTGACAGCCGTCTCGAACGTCTCGGTGAGCACCCCCAGCAGCACCAGGTTCTCGCGGAGGTAGGGCGCTCGTAGGAAGGTCTCTCGCCACCGTCCGCTCGTCTGAGCTCCGGTGGCACCGGACAGCGCACTGCCGCCGGAGTCGGTGCAGATCTCCACGGCGCGAGCCAGGTCGGCGTCGACCGGCGCGTCCGCGCTCTCGAAGGCCAGCACCAGCACTGCCCGACCGTCCTCCAGCGTGCTGGTGAGTCGCGCCTCGACGGCATCGAGAAGTCGGCAGCCGGCGGGGCGCAGGCCGGCCTGCACGATCCGGCGTACGGCGCGCGCGCCGTCGGTCCACGACGGGAAGGCCACCGAGGTGCCGGCGCGGTGAGCTGGCCGCACCTGCAGCCGAACCCATGCCTCGGTGATCACCCCGAGCGTGCCCTCGGAGCCGAGCAGCAGCCGGTCCGGGCTTGGACCGGCACCGGACCCCGGCAGCCGGCGGGAGCTCCAGCTGCCGCCGCCGGGGGTGACGGCGGTCACCGACTCGACCAGGTCGTCGATGTGCGTGGGTCCCGTCGCGTAGTGCCCGGCGGCTCGAGTGGCGATCCACCCCCCGAGCGTCGAGCGCTCGAACGACTGCGGATAGAAGCGCAGGGTGTGCCCGGTCTCGGCCAGCTGAGCCTCGAGGTCGGGGCCCAACGCGCCGGCCTCGATGCGTGCGGCTCGCGAGACCGGGTCGACCTCGCGCACGTGACGCAGCCGACCGAGGTCGAGTGAGATGACTCCGCGGTGCTCCGCTCCCGCGGGCAGCGCCGGCTCGACGCCGCCGACGACGCTGGACCCCCCACCGAAGGGCACCACCGCCCAGCCGCGGACTGCGCACAGGTCCAGGACTTCACCGACCTGAACGGCCGACGTCGGACGTACGACGACATCCGGCACGTGCGGCACCTCACCGCGCATGCCGCGAACGATGTCGCGGTAGCTCCGGCCGATGCCGTGGCGTGCGCGGTCGACCGGATCGACGCCCGCGATGTCGCCGAAGACGCCGGGGTCGATGCGCGGCTTCGCCAGCGGGCGCATCCGCGCGGGCGTCTCCGGGGCCTGGACAGGGAAGCCGAGCAGTGTGGTGGCCCACGGGGCGGCGGCGACGAGGTCACTCGCCCGCGGCTCGTCGGCTGCGCCACCCCAGCCCCAGACGGCGTAGCTCACCGCGCGCCGCGCAGCGCGATCGACAGTCGCGCCGTCGTGGCCGCGCGAGCGAGGGACCGGGCCGTGGGGGAGCGGACGGCCACGATCAGCAGTGAACCCTCGGAGGTCTCGTCATCCGCTGGGACGGCGAGGACGAGGACGTCGACTGCCACCACTTCGACCGACCGGGCGGTGTCGTCGCCCGGCGCGAGCGGTGCGGCCAGCACGTCGACGCGGTCCCCGGCCGTCACCAGCCCGGCCGCGTCGCGGTCGCCCAGACGCACCGGGACGGCCACCGTCGTGCCGTCTGGGTCGTCACCGTGCAGGCCGCTGAGCAGCCCGGGCCCGACGAGGCGTACGTCGGTCAACGCCTCGCCGCGGCGGACCGCGCTGCTGACGCGCCGGCCGATGACCGGCGCGCCGACCTGCAACGCGCCGTCTGGCACCAGCTCCGGTGGCAGGCGCAGAGGAGTGACGTCGGCTTCGGACACGGTAGTTCCCGCGGGGATGTCGCGGGCCGCGGAGAGCACAGTGGCCAAGGCGGGCCGGGGCGGCGTGAGGACGTCGAGCGAGACGGCTACTGCACCGGCGGCGCACAGCGCGGCGAGCAGGCGACGGCGCACCGTGACCGCCCGGCGGATCCGGCGGAGCTGGGCGGTGACGTCGGCCACTGGTCACCCGCTCCCGCTGGCGTTCGCGGTGCAGCAGCCCGTCGCGGACGTCGGCAGCCGCCCGATCACCCCACCCAGCAGGCCGCGCAGGCGGGTGTTGTTGTCGGCGAAGACCCGGAAGACCTCATCCATCGTCACCGCCGCTGCTCCGTCGACCCCGACGTCGTGGTCGGTGATCAGCGCGACCGACGTGTAGCAGAGCCCCAGCTCACGGGCCAGCACGGCTTCCGGATGCCCCGTCATGTTGATGACCGACCAGCCCTGGTCGGCGTACCACCGTGACTCTGCCCGAGTCGAGAACCGCGGGCCTTCGATCACGACCATCGTGCCGCCGTCGTGGGCCGTGATGCCTTGCGCGCGTGCCGCTTCGAGCACTGCTGCCCGACCGCGCGGGCAATAGGGGTCGGCGAACGGGACGTGGACGGCGCCGGTGTCGTGGAAGGTCTGCGCACGGCCAGACGTCCGGTCGACCAGCTGGTCGACCACGACGAAGTCGCCGGGTCGTACGCCGCGCTGCAGCGACCCAGCGGCACACGGCGCCAGGATCTGCGACACACCGAGGTCGTGCATCGCCGTCAGATTGGCGCGGTAGGGGATGCGGTGCGGAGGATGCTCGTGGTCGCGACCGTGTCGCGGCAGGAAGGCGACCGACCGGCCAGCGATGTGGCCCAGCGTGATCGGCGCAGACGGGGCACCATAGGTCGTCGTCACGACGTGCTCCGTCGCGTCGTCGAGGAGGGAGTAGAAGCCGGAGCCGCCGAAGATGCCGATCTCGGCGTGCGGTGCGGACAAGGCTGACTCCCGAAGCGGCCGGCGGAAAGGCCGACCCTAACCGCCCGGATTCCGCCGACGGCAGCATCCGGCGCCGGCTGTGGACAGCGCCGGCAGCCGTCAGCTAGATGACGGCGACTTCGGCGCCGTCGGGGCGTTCTCGGAGGCCGACTTCTTCTCCGGAGCCTTGCCTGTGCTGCCCTTGTCTGTGCTGCCCTTGTCTGCGCTGCCCTTGTCTGCGCTGCCCTTGTCTGTGCTGCCCTTCTCTGTGCTGCTCTTCTCCGAGCTGCCCTTGTCTGTGCCCTTGTCCGCACTGCTCTTCTCGATCGAAGACTTCGAGCGGCTGTCCGTCTTGTAGAACCCGCTGCCCTTGAAGACGACGCCGACCGGGGAGAAGACCTTGCGCAGCTTGCCCTGGCACGCAGGGCACACGGTGAGCGAGCTGTCGGTGAAGCTCTGCACGACCTCGAGGTGGTCCCCGCACGCGGTGCACGCGTACTCGTACGTCGGCACCGGGGGGCACTCCTTCGTTAGCACTCGGGGGCGGGGACTGCCAATCTTCGGCGAACTCGGCTCACGAGTCCAGCGGGGGGGTCCGGAGAGTCCGGGTCGGCGTGACGATGACGTCGACTCGAATGTCGTGCGCGCCGGCCGGCACCTGCTCGACCACCGCCTCGTCCGGCGCCATGGCGATGACCGAGGCCAGCCGGTCTCGCGCGCGCAGTGCGCGGTCGAATGAGCCGCCTCCCCGGCCGAGCCGAGCGCCGGTCGGGTCGAAGGCGAGACCGGGCACGACAACCACCTGAGCCTCGCCCAGACCAACCAGCACGGCGTCGTCGGCGGGCTCGGCCGTGCCGAGGCGCCCGGGCACCAGGCGCTCCCCGGGCTGCCAGCTCCGCCACGCCAGATCGTCGTCAGGCTGGACGACGGGCAGCATCAGGGCGACCCCCCGAGCGGCCAAGGCGTCCAGCAGGGCTCGCGTCGGGAGCTCCGACGGCAGGGCTGCGTACGCCGCGAGGCACCTCGCCCTCCCTACCTCCGGCAGGGCGAGCAGGGTCGGCACAGTCGCCGCGGCGACAGTGGGAAGGTCCACGTCCGCCCAGACCAGCATCATCCGCCGGCGCAGCGCCGACTTCACATCGCGATGCGCGTCGTCGACCGGCAAATCCCCCATTTCGTGCCAGCATGGCACTTCAGAACCAGAGTGCCGCTGCCGACCCCGCAATGGGGACGTCTGCTCAGGGAGGGGATCTCGCGTGCCGTTGCGGATCCGGCTCTCCATCGCCTTCGTGGCGATCGTGCTCGTGCCGCTCATGGTCACCGCGCTCCTGGTGCGGGGCGCCAACTTCAAGAGCCTCGACCGCCAATTCGATGCCCCCGTCACCGCGGCCCGCAGCAGCGCCGACGCGGTCGTGGCGCAGCTGCAGGAGCGATCGGTCACTGCGGCCACGGCCCTCGCCACTCGGGCGGTCGCCGATCGCGACGGCCGACTGGTGGAGCTCGGTCAGCTGCTGCAGAACAACCCGACTCGGGTGTCCGCGCTGGTACGGCAG
Source organism: Mycobacteriales bacterium (assembly GCA_035536235.1). GTDB lineage: Bacteria > Actinomycetota > Actinomycetes > BP-191 > BP-191 > DATLNF01. The sequence goes on along the minus strand of DATLOQ010000164.1, from coordinate 10,744 downwards.
TTCACGAAGGACTTCCCGGGGTCCGCAGACTTCGTCCTCGTCGCTGACGCGCGGGGCAAGGTCGTCCCCGATGCCGCCGCTGGTCGGATGGCTGAGTTCGTGGATGGTGCGTTGTCCTTCCAGGCGATCGCCGACGAGGTGGTCGTCGAGCTGGCTCGCCGCCGCGTGGCAGGCGAGGACGAGCGCTCGGTCACCGACCGCTACGTCCGCTCGCGGGTCCGGTTGACCGGGCCGCGCGCCAACCAGATCGGCCTGGTCATCGCCGGGTTCTGGCTGGACCGGTCGATGCTGGCGAGCGTCCCGATCGCTGAGGGGGTCGGCCTCACCCTGGTCAGCGGTGGACGGGTCACCGCGACCACTCTCCCGGCCGCTGCCGACGCCTCCGAGCTCGTCCGCCGAGCGGGCCCCAAACCGCGGTCCACGCCCGACCAGGTCGGCGACGACCTCCTCGTCCAGGACCTGCTGGTCGGCCACGAGCAGCGCAGCCCGACCCTGGTGGTCTCGGTGTCGCTCGACGACGCCATCGCCAGCAAGTCCAACACCGACCGGGGGCTGCTCGCCGTCATCGTGATCTCGCTGATCATGGCTGGACTCTTCGGCTGGCTGCTCTCGCGGGTGACCACGCGGCCCTTGGCGGAGCTGGTCGACGCGGCGCTCGCGGTGGCCAGTGGGCGACTCGACACGAAGATCGACGCTCGGGCGCGTGACGAGGTCGGCACGTTGGCCCGCGCCTTCAACACGATGACCGAGGAGCTGCGCACCTATATCCAGGCGTTGCAGGACAGCCGCGACGAGCTCAAGCGCAACCTGACCAGGCTGGGCGACACCCTTTCGAGCACCCATGATCTGAAGAAGATGCTGGCGGTCATCTTGGAGACCGCGATGGTGACCATCCGCGCGGAGGCCGGGTCACTCATGCTCTTCTCCGCCAACCGCGACGAGCTCTACCTGAAGGTCGGCCGCGGACTCGACGGTCGCCTGCCCGATCCGCAGCGGGTTCGCGTCCAGGTCGGTGACGGAGTCGCCGGCGCAGTGGCGCGCAGTGGGGAGGCAGTGCACGGCACCGTCGGCAGCAAAACCGGCGAGCTGCGCCTGGCTGCGGCGGAGCCCCGCGCCGACAGCATCATCTCCGTGCCGCTGAAGAGTCAGAACCGGGTGATCGGGGTGCTCAACCTCTACGACCGGGTCGATGCCGATCACTTCGACGACAGCGACGTCGCCACCATCCGATCCTTTGCCAACCAGGCGACCGTCGCCATCGACAACGTGCTGCTGCACCAGGAGGCGCAGCGCCTGTCGATCACGGACGGCCTCACCGGGCTGTGGAACTTCCGTTACTTCCAGATGACGCTCGAGAAGGAGATCGAGCGAGCTGCTCGATTCGGCCGTCCGCTCGCCTTGCTCATCATGGACCTGGACAATTTCAAGAACGTCAACGACGACTACGGCCACCAGCGCGGAGACTCCGTGCTCATCGAGCTCGCCACCCGCATCAAGCTCACGATCCGCGAGGTCGACATCCTCGCCCGCTACGGCGGCGAGGAGTTCGTGCTGATCCTGCCCGAGACCGACCTCGACGGGGCTGTGCAGGCAGCGGAGAAGGTCTGCCACCTGGTGAGCCAGCGCCGTTTCGGCGCCGCCGGCGAAGTGCCCATCCGGGTGACGGTCAGCGTCGGTGTCGCCGTCTTCCCCAACCACGGCACGGCGGGTTCGGAGCTCGTCCGCACCGCGGACGCGGCGCTCTACCGGGCCAAGGAGGCGGGCCGCAACGGATACGCGGTGGCAACGGCCGGCGAGCAGAACGGCACCACCGCGCCGGCTGGCGGGGACGGCGGAGCCGCGCCGACCGCTGTGCCGGAAAAGGCGCCACTGTGGCAGGACCTCGCCGTACCGGCAGACGAGATCACTGCCTGACGTAGGGTCGGCCCCATGCCGACGTCGACCGCTCTTCGCAAGGCTGTCATCCCGGCGGCCGGACTCGGCACCCGATTCCTCCCGGCGACCAAGGCCACTCCCAAGGAGATGCTGCCGGTCGTCGACAAGCCGGCGATCCAGTACGTCGTCGAGGAGGCCGTCCGTGCCGGTCTGACGGACATCCTCATGATCACCGGCCGCGGCAAGGGGGCACTCGAAGACCACTTCGACAGCTCCTGGGAGCTCGAGGCCACCCTCGTCGCGAAAGGCGACACCGAGCGGCTGGAGATGGTGCGCGCGACGGCGGCTCTGGCGCAGATCCACTACGTCCGCCAGGGCGATCCCCGCGGTCTCGGTCACGCGGTGCTCTGCGCAGCGGCGCACGTCGGCGACGAGCCCTTCGCGGTGCTGCTCGGTGACGACCTCATCGAGGCGAGTGAGTCGCTGATCAGCGATATGGCCGCGGTGCGCGAGCGCCACGGGGGCAGCGTCATCGCGCTCATGGAGGTCCCTCGCGAGCAGATCTCCCTCTACGGCGCAGCCGCGGCTGAGCCCACGTCACAGACCGATGTCGTGCGCATCACCGGCCTGGTCGAGAAGCCGAGTGCCAGTGAGGCACCGAGCTCCCTCGCCGTCATCGGGCGCTACCTGCTCTCGCCCTCGATCTTCGACGTGCTCCGGCGGACCGAGCCCGGGCGGGGTGGGGAGATTCAGCTGACCGACGCCATTGCGGCTCTCGCTGTGGAGGAGCCGGTCCACGGCGTGGTCTTCCGCGGCCGACGATTCGACACGGGTGACCGGGCCGACTACCTCCGCACTGTGGTGCGTCTCGCGGTGGAGCGTCCCGACCTGGGCCCGGACTTCCTGGCCTGGCTGCGCGAGTACGTCGCCGACCACGCATGATCGCTGACTACGCATGATCACAGTCGACGAGCACCTGCAGAGCGTGCTCCGCACGGTGTCCCCGCTGGACCTCCTCGAGATGCCGCTGCTCGACGCGCACGGCTGCGTCCTCGGCGAGGACGTCATCGCCGGGGGATCGCTGCCTCCGTTCGACAACTCATCGATGGACGGCTACGCCGTACGCCATGCTGACCTCGTGGGCGCGAGCGCCGAAGCGCCGGTGTCGCTGCACGTCGTCGGCGACATCGCGGCCGGCTCGTCGACCGGCATCAGCGTCCAGCCGGGGCTCTGCGCCCGCATCATGACGGGCGCGCCGCTGCCCCCCGGCGCCGACACCGTTGTTCCGGTGGAGTGGACCGATGGCGGCGTCGCCCAGGTCCGCGTCACCCACTTGCCGGCGCAGGGGTCCTTCATCCGGCGAACCGGTGAGGATGTGCAGGCCGGACAGCAGGTCCTGGCCGCCGGGACGACGCTGTCCGCGGCTCAGATCGGCCTGCTCGCCGCCCTCGGCCGGCAGCGGGCGCTGGTCCACCCGCCGCCGCGGGTCATCGTCATCTCCACCGGCACCGAGCTCGTCGAGCCCGGCACCCCACCGCGTCCCGGTCAGATCGTCGACGCCAACGGCTACGCGCTGGCTGCGGCCGCGAGCGAGGCGGGCGCGCACGCCTACCGCGTCGGCATCGTGGCGGACGACCCGCGGGCGCTGACGGAGACGATCGAAGACCACCTGATCCAGGCCGACCTCGTCGTCACCTCAGGCGGGGTCAGCGTCGGGGCGTACGACGTCGTCAAGGACGTGCTCGGGCGACTCGGAGAAGTCTCCTTCCAGCGGGTGGCGATGCAGCCGGGAATGCCGCAGGCGTTCGGCACCATCGGCCCGGACCGCACCCCGGTCTTCGGACTGCCCGGCAACCCGGTGAGCGCCCTGGTGTCCTTCGAGGTCTTCGTCCGGCCCGCGTTGCGGCGCATGCTGGGTGCTCCTGAGCTCGGCCGCCCCCAGGTGCAGGCCGTGCTCGCGGCTCCGCTCGCCTCGACAGCCGGCAAGCGTCAGTACGCGCGGGTGCGGGTCGAGCACGACGGCGCCCGCTGGCTGGCGACCCCGGTCGGCGGTGGCGGGTCGCATCTCCTGGCTTCCCTAGCGTCGTCGAACGGGCTCGCCGTCGTACCGGAGGACATGACCGAGGTGCCGGCGGGTTCGCTGGTGACCACCTGGCTGCTGGAGCGCCGCTCCCGCTAGCCCCCACTCCCAGGCGGGGGAGGGCGCAGCGGCACTAGGGTTGGATCGTGGCCGAGCTGACGCACGTCGACGCCGCTGGCGCGGCCCGGATGGTGGATGTCGCGGGCAAGCCGGTCACGGCGCGCGAGGCGCGCGCGGCGGGCCGGGTCCTCGTATCCCCCGCGGTCGTCGCCTTGCTGCGCGGCGCGGGGGTGCCCAAAGGTGACGCCCTCGCGGTGGCTCGCATCGCCGGGATCATGGGCGCCAAGAAGGTGCCGGACCTGGTCCCGCTCTGCCACCCGATCGCCCTGCACGGTGTGGCGGTCGACCTCGTCGTGGGCGACGACGCAGTCGACATCGTCGCGACCTGCCGAACGGCGGACCGCACCGGGGTGGAGATGGAGGCGATGACCGCGGTGGCCGTCGCCGGCCTCGCCCTGGTGGACATGGTCAAGGCCGTCGACCCCCTGGCGTCCGTCACCGACATCCGGACGCTGTCCAAGACCGGCGGCAAGTCGGGCGACTGGCACCGCCCCGGCGAGCAGCGCCCAGACGTGGGCGCCCAGACGTGAGCGAGCTGGTCGCAGGTGCCCGGGCGGCCGTCGTCACGGTGTCCGACCGCAGCCATGGCGGGGCTCGCCACGACACCTCCGGGCCCCTCTGCGCGCAGCTGCTGACCGACCTCGGCTTCGCGGTCTCGGCCGTGGTCGTGGTGCCGGACGAGGCCGACGCCATCGAGACAGCACTTCGCGACGCGGTGACCGCGGGCGCGGACGTGGTGCTGACAACCGGCGGCACCGGCTTCGGGCCGCGCGACATCACTCCGGAGGCCACGCGGCGCGTGCTGGAGCGCGAGGCGCCAGGGCTGGTCGAGGCGATCCGCCAGCACCACCGCGACGTCGTGCCGACGACGATTCTCTCGCGGGCAGTGGCCGGGACGGTCGGCCGCACGCTGGTGGTGAACCTCCCCGGCTCGACGGGAGGGGTGCGCGACGGCATGGACGTGCTCGCCCCCGTCATCGGGCACCTCGTGGCGCAGCTGCGCGGCGGCGACCACCCGGCGCCGTGACGCCAGCACCGTGACGCGCGCGCCGGGCTGGCCCGCAGTGCTCTCCGCCGGTGGCGTGACGCTGCGGCCGCATCGCCTGCGCGACGCCGTGAAGTGGAGCGAGGTGCGGCTCGCCAACGAGGAGTGGCTGCGGCCGTGGGAGCCGCCCGGTCCGGGCAGCTTCGCTGAGCGCAACGGCGTCGCGGCGTACTCGCCCATGGTCCGGGGGCTTCGGCGTACGGCGCGGGCCGGCACGCAGCTCGCCTTCGTCATCTGGTGGGGCGACCGGCTGATCGGGCAGCTCACTGTCGGCACGGTCGTGCGGGGAGCGCTCAACGGGGCCCACATCGGCTACTGGGTCGACGAACGCTCTGCCGGACGCGGGATCTGCACTCTCGCAGTGGCCCTCGCCGTGGACCACTGCTTCGGTCCGGTCGGGCTGCACCGGGTGGAGGTCAACATCCGACCGGAGAATGTGGCGAGCCGTCGCGTAGTCGAGAAGCTGGGCTTCCGCGAGGAGGGACTGCGGCTGCGCTACCTGCTGATCGACGGCGCCTACCGCGACCACCTCTGCTACGCCCTCACCAGTGAAGACGTGCCGGAGAGCCTGCTAGCCCGGTGTCCGGCGGCTGGTTCGACCTAGCACGACACGAGATTCTTCGACGCCCGGGTGTTCGATTTGATGCGGTTCTCTCGTTACCTTCTCCTCCTGTGGGAGACCGACGGTGAGCCCCGTGCTCTTGATAGTGCTCGCCGGCCTCTGGGCCGCCGTGCTCATCCCGGCGACGATGCGGTCACGCGACCACGCTCACGACGGCCGCACGATGGACGGGTTCTCCACCGCGATGCGCACCCTGTCCCGCCGACCTGCGGCGACTGCCGACTCGCGCCGCATCCTCGTCCCCACCACGTCGGTGACGGGACCGCAGTCGCCCGGCCCGAGCTTGGCTCGTCGGCGGACTGTCTTCCTGCGTCTCCTCGGCCTCACCGTAGTGAGCTTCGTCCTGGCCATGCTCTTCGGCGGCCCGCTCTGGTGGCTCGTGCAGCTAGCCGCCAATGCCGGTCTCCTCGCGGTCGTGGTCTGGCTGCGGCGCACGGCTCTGGCTGAGGCGGAGCAGGCCCGTCAGGTCCGCCTGGCAGTGCGGGCCGACCGCATGCGTCGCGAGGCCGCACAGCTCGCGGCCTACCGCTCACGAGCTGACCGCTCTGCCTACCTCGACCTCACCCACCGCCGGGCAGTCGGGGACTGAAGGGTCGCGCAGGTGGGCGACTGACCCAGCCGTGCTCGGTGGTAGCGTTCGCCGTCCTGGGGGTGTGGCTCAGTCCGGTAGAGCGCTTCCCTCGCACGGAAGAGGCCAGGGGTTCGAATCCCCTCACCTCCACCCAGGACGGCAGAGAGTAATGAGCTAGCCGACCGTGTAGCCCGCGGTGCCGGTCGTGAGCCTCACGAAGAGGGCGGGGGACGCTGTCTTCGTGAGAGCGAGCGCACTTCCCTGCCCATCGCCGCGGCTGATGGGGCAGGAACCCACCGCGCGGGGTAGAACGGGTAAGGACCGGCCCTTTTTCACATCGCCCCAGAGGACCCCCCATGCGCACCCGTCGCCTGCTCGCCGCGGCTGTCTCCGCCGCTTTGCTCCCTGTCGCGTGGTTCGCTCTCCCCGAGGCGTCCGGCGCGCCGAAGTTCCCCTCGCTGGGCGAGAACGGCGTGACCTTCAGCGCCAGCGTCCCCTCTGACGTCCAGAAGGACGAGGGTGAGCCCGAGATCTCGATCGACCCGGGCGGCAACATCTACACCTGCGGCCCGTCCGGCTTCTCCAACATCGCCGACTACGCCCAGGTCTCCCGCGACGGCGGCGACCAGTTCCACTCCATCGGCCAGCCCCCGCGCGGCCAGATCTCCGGGGGAGAGGGCGGCGGCGACTGCGGCCTCGCCAGCGCGCCGTATCCGAACAGCAAGGACCAGTACACCTGGGCGTACACGGGGCTTGGCCCGCTGACCAACTTCTCGACCGGGAGCTCGGACAACACCGGTCAGTCGCTGCGGGTCTCCCCGGTCAGCGAGTCGATTCCCGGCGTCGACCGCCAGTGGCTGGTCTTCACGGACACCAACACCGTGTTCTTCAACTACAACCAGCTTGTTCAGGGCTACACCGTCCAGAAGTCCACCGACGGTGGGGTCACGTACGGCGTGGGCAAGGTCGTCTCCGAGGGCGGCGGCCGAATCGGTCCGATGCGGGCCATCCTCAGCCCGGACAAGGACGCCGCGAAGGCCGTCGTCTACTTCCCGTCGTACGCCGGCAGCGAGATCACCTTGATCCGCTCCATGGACGGCGGTGACACCTGGGGCGAGTGCGTGGTCCAGGACGTCGAGCTCAACCCGAGCGCGGGCTTCGTCATCGCCGACCACGACGAGCAGGGCAACATCTACATCGCCTACACCCAGAAGGGCGCGCCCCAGGAGGGCATCGGCAACGACACCTATGTGGTCGTCGTCAAGGCTGACAAGGTCGCCGGCTGCAAGGAGGGTGCGGCGCCGATCGGCACCGGCAAGCCGACGCGGGTCAACCGCGATCTGGTGGAGACCACCGTCATGCCGTGGCTCGTCGCCGGTGGGGCACCAGGCCGGATCGCGGTGACCTTCTACGGCACCAACGTGATCGGCGACCCGGACGACGGCGCCCTCGACGCAGCGTGGTACCCCTACGTCAACGTCAGCCTCAACGCCCTCGGCGTCAACCCCACCTGGTCCCAGACCCGCGCGGTGAGCCACCCGACCCACTACGACTCGATCTGCCTCAACGGCCTCGGCTGCAGCGTCGCGATGGGTGATCGCTCGCTCGTCGACTACTTCGCCATGGACCTCGACCCGGTCACCGGCCGGCTCATCGTGGTCTACAACAACACCGCCAAGCTGCCGGACAGCCCAGAAGGCAATGTCGGCCACCCGATCGTCTTCGTCCAGGAGACCGGCCCGAGCCTCAAGGGCGGCACGCTCGCCCGGCGCAAGGACAACGGCGTGCCCCGCCAGGTGCTGCGCACCACCTCGATCGACCGCACCGACGACGCGCTGTCTCCGTACGGCACGCTCTGCGCGCCCGTGGTGCCCTGCCCGGACCCCCGGACGGCCAACGTCGCGGCGCTGGACTTCGAGAAGGTCACGGTCGGCCCCGAGGTCGACCTGGCCAGCGGCGAGGCTGTGCCCGACGGCGGTTTCACCGTGACGCTTGACCTCAAGGACCTCAGCCCGGGCGCCCTGCAGTCCGCGCTCAGTGCCAACACCGCGGCCGGCAACCCCACCTCGTCGCTGGTGTGGCTCTTCCGCTGGGTGAACGGCTACCAGCCGGTCGGCGCCACCGCCAGGTGGAACCCGGCGCAGGGCTTCACGTTCCGCTTCGACGACTACACGACGGCGAGCACCACGTCGGGCCAGGCCGACCCGACGGCGGAGAAGATCGTCGTGTGGCCGGGGGCCCAGACCATCGAGGGCGACGTCAACGAGGACGCCGGCATCATCCGGCTGAGCGTTCCCCGGGACAAGCTGCGCGCCCTCGGTCCGCTGGACGCTGGCGCTCGGCCCGCGCAGGTCCCGGCTGTCGCCGGGTCGCGGCTCTACGACGCGGTGGCCTACGGCTTCACCAGCGCCGCCCCGCCTGAGGCGCAGACCTACCTCTACCCGGTCGACAACGCCCCGGCGATGGACTTCCTGGTGCCGGGCGCCGCTGCCCTGGCTCCGCTGCCGGTTGCTGCGCCGCCCGCCCCTCGTCCGGCACCCCGCCCGGCTCCGAAGCCCGCCCCCAAGCCCGGTCCGCTGCCGGCGACAGGAGGTCTCGGCCTCGCCCTCGTGGCCCTCGCGACCGTGGCGGGTGCCGCCGCGCTGCACCGCTCCCATCGACCGACGAGCCGCTAATTCGGACAAAAAGGAGACAAACGGGAGCACTGTCGACTTCCACCTCGCCAGCACGATCTTTCCGTGAGTAAATCGTTCTGCTGAGGGGTATTGAGTGCTCAAGACTTCACTCTGGGTCACCAGCGTCCGAAGTCACTTTAGGCAACATCATCACCAATAGTCACATCTGATCGTTTGCCTGCTATCGTTGTCCTCGTGTATTGCCTATCCCGGTCGGGGGTGTAGAACGTGAAGTACTCCAGTGCGCGTCGCTGTCTAGCGGTCGCCGCAATCGCTGCCACGAGTCTGGTGGTGCCGCAGGGTGCCTCAGCTCAGACGGCGACTCCGTCGCGGGCGGCAAATTCCCACGCGGACGCGATCGGGATCGATGCAGACTTCGTGCTCGTCGGCTCCCCGGCAGTCCCGGTCAACCAGCGCGTCTCGCGGGCGACCCAGGACTTCCCGCCGGGCCAGACGGCGCCGGCCAGCCAGGTGCTGGTCAACCCGGTCATCCCGCCGGCCACCACCAAGGCCCGCACGGTCGGCGCCATGGCCGGTGCGACGGGTGAGCCCCAGGGCGTCGCCTCCGCCGAGGTCGAGGGCCTCGAGGCGCTCGTCAGCGGTCAGACCAAGGTGATCGAGGCCGACGTCGTACGGGCGCAGTCCAACTCCGACTGCATCAACGACCCCAACGGCATGGGCACCATCATCGTCGGCCTGAAGGTGCTCGGCACCGCCGTCGCCGGCCCGATCAACGGCGCGTTCCCGCCCAACTTCCAGCCGCCGACTCCGGTCAAGGAGGCGCTCGCCGCCCTCGGCCTGACGCTCATCATCAATGAGCAGCACCCGGCGGCGACTGGCCGTGGATTCGTGGTCAACGGCCTGCACCTGTTCGACTCCGAGCCGGCCACCCTGCCGGTCGGTGGGCTCTTCAACGGCGACCTGATCATCAGCCACGCCGCCACCGCGGTGAACTGCCCCAACGGTCGCGGCTCGACCGGCCTCGCGAACTCGCCGGTGATCATCGAGAAGACCTCCTCCAAGCCGCTCGCTCGCCCGGGCGAGGAGTTCACCTACACGGCTCGCGTCCAGAACAAGGCCACCGTGGGCTGCCGGGTCAACCAGTTCATCGACCACCTCGCCGAGCCGTTCGAGTTCGTCAGCACCGCCGGTGACTTCGGCACGGTCGCTGTGCTGGAGAATCGGGCAGCTGGCGGTACCGACATCGTGCTGAAGCCGGTGGGCAAGACGATCGCCCCCAACACGTTCGCCACTCAGACGTTCACGGTGAAGGTCAAGGCCGACGCGAAGCCTGGGGTGTACTTCAACAACACCGAGATCCTCTGCTCCAACCTCGGCAACTTCATCGGCATCGACGCTCCTGTCGAGGTGCCCGGCGCCGCCCAGCGCCAGCCGCAGTGCTCCGACGGAGTCGACAACGACGGTGACGGCAAGATCGACTTCCCGTCTGACCCGGGCTGCGACAGCCGCCAGGACGACGACGAGCGCAACTTCCAGTGCTCTGACCGCGTCGACAACGACGGTGACGGAAAGATCGACTTCCCGAACGACCCGGGCTGCTCCAGCCCGCAGGACGACAGCGAGCTCAACTCGCTGGCCCGGACCGGTGCCAACGGCGTGACGTTCCTCCTCGGTGGGCTCCTGCTCGCCGCAGCGGTGCTGGTACGCCGCTTCCGCTTCACGCACTAAGCGCCACCGCTAAGCACACGAGAGGGCCGCTCCCCACGGGGGAGCGGCCCTCTCGCGGTGCGTCCCC
>DATLOQ010000163.1:0-4958 GCA_035536235.1 Mycobacteriales bacterium | reverse complement strand
GACCCGGGTCGGTGACGGCGCCCGTGCGGAGGCCACAGGTCCGGCTGATGCCGAGGTGGGAGCGGCCGCTGGGGTCGATCGCGACGGCGAGGCCGCGGCTGTCGGTCGAGCGCTCGTGCGCGTCGGTGAGGGCGCAGGGCGGGGTGAAGCTCTCGTCGGTGATGGGCTGGGCGGCGGCGGCGCCTGCCGAATCACGACGGAGCCGCTCATCGAGCTGCCGTGGACGGTGCAGAAGTAGGAGTACGTGCCGGGCTGGGTGAACCGTGCGCTGTGCGTGTTCCCGGCCCCCTGCTGCTGCGCCGAGGAGGGAAAACGCTCGTCGCTAGAGGTCACGGTGTGCGGGTTGGCGCCGGTCCACACCCAGGTGACGGTAGCGCCGACGTCGCGAGTGATCTGACCTGGGGTGAAAGCATTGTCGGCGACCTGGACGTCGCCGGACTGGGCCCGCGCCGGCAGGGCTGGTGCCCACGCGATGGCAGCGACGAGCGCTGTTGCGCCGATTGCTCTGCCGGCGCACGTGCCGAATCGTGGGACGGCGCGTCGGGGGGGCATGCCTCAGCCTAGACGAGCAGGACTGCCTGCACTACGTCAGCTGCTGCGGGCCGACGAGCTCGACGATCAGGTGATCTCCCGCGGCACCGCGCGCACCGTCGATGAGATCCGGCGGCTCGATGTCGGCTGGCATCAACAGCAGGTCGGCCTGCCGGCTCACGGCGTACTCGGCCAGCGCCGCCCCGCCGGTGGCATCGGGCAGCCAGCCGTAGGCGTCGACGCCCTGTTGGCGGGCACCCTCGACCTGCAGCGCGAAGTCGTGCCGCCCGAGCTTCTCCAGCTCGAGTGGGTCGAGCGGGTGGTCGTAGACCGCCGCCTCCCCCTCGCCGGCCCAGATGGTAGGTCGAGGGCTGCTGAAGGTCGACGAAGCAGCCACGTCGTAGAGGATCACCGTGGCGCCGGACTCCTTGGCGCGCTCGATCGCCGCGTCAACCGTCGACGAGAACTGCCCGGTGTCGTCAGTGCAGGCCACGATGCATCGCGAAGCGTTCGTCATGCTTCGATCCCTTCCCATCTCAGGTGGAGACCATGCGTCCGCCGGAGAGTGCAGCGAGCGCGCCGAGGAGTCGCCGCACTTCGTCGGCCGTGTTGTAGTGCACCAGACCGACCCGCACCGCTCCACCGCTCGCGGCCAGGCCGAGCGCCTGCATGAGCTCTCTCGCGTAGTAGTCCCCGGACCACACGCAGATGCCGTCGGCCCCGAGCGACTTCGCGACCTCGTCCGGTGAGGAGCCGGCGAGGGTCAACGCCACGGTCGGCGTACGGCGGCGAGGTCGGCCCACCAGGGACACTGCCGGAGCTGCCTCGAGACCGTCGAGCAGGAGGCGCATCAGCTCGGCCTCGTACGACGCGATGGTCGTCATCGCGTCGACCAGCCGCGCGCGCCGGGTGCCGGGCCCGCGCGACAGCGATGCGAGGTAGTCGACCGAGGCGGTCAGACCCGCGAGCAGCTCCAGCTGGCTCGTGCCCGTCTCGAACCGGTCAGGCACATCGTCCGACGACGGCACGAGCTTGTCCGGGTGCAGCTCGGCGAGCAGCGCCGGGTCGGCCGCCGTCATCCCCAGATGTGGACCGAAGAACTTGTACGACGAGCAGGCCCAGAAGTCCGCACCCACCGCCTGCATGTCGACTGGGAGGTGCGGAGTGGCATGCACGCCGTCGACGTGCACCAGAGCGCCGGCCTCGTGGGCAATCGCCGCGATGCGCGCGATGTCCGGCATGGTGCCCAGCGCGTTGCTGGCTGCGGTCACCGCCACCAGTCGGGTGCGCGGCCCGACGAGGTCTACGTACTGCTCGGCATCGAGCTCGCCTGTCTCGCCGTCGACCTCGGCCCAGCGCACCTCGACCTCGGCCTCGCGCGCGGCTATCACCCACGGGCGGATGTTGGCGTCGTGGTCGAGCCTCGACACCACGATGTCATCGCCAGGCGCCCAGGTGCGCCGCAGTGCGCGGGACAGCCCGAAGGTCACCGTCGTCATGCTCGGTCCGAGGATGACACCGTCGGGACTAGCGCCCAGCAGGTCTGCTACCGCCGACCGGGCCTGCCCGACGAGGGAGTCGGCCCGCTCGGAGGACGCGAAGTAGCCGTGCCGGTTGGAGACCGCCGACCGCATCGCCGTCGCGACAGCGTCGGCCACAGAGTCGGGGACCTGCGTGCCGCCCGGACCGTCGAGGTGCACGAGACCCTCTGCGAGAGCGGGGAAGCGCGAGCGCGCTGTGGCGACGTCGAAGTCCATAGCCGGAGTATCACCCGCCACTGCTACGTGATGGGTACGCCGACTCGCTGGAGTGACTTGGCGTAGAAGTCGTGCTGACGCTCCACTGCCATGCCGGCTCGCTGGTAGAGCCCGACTGCACCCGTCGCATTCTCCGCGTCAACACCGAGGCTGACCTTCGTCGCGCCGAGGTCAGCGAAGGCGTCGAACGCCCGCTGGAGCAGACCGAGCCCGATGCCGCGGCCGCGGGCGGACTCGAGCACGGAGACGTAGCGGATCCAGCCCGCGCCAGGGACCGACGAGCTCGACAGGAGCGCGCCGACCACCTGCCCGTCCATCTCGGCCAGCAGCCACGGCCCGGTGCTGACCTCTCGGTGCGCGTATCGCGCGGCCCACTCGTCGTACGGAAGCGGCACATGGCGGAAGTGACCGTGGAAAGCCTCGGTGACCACGCGATGCACGTCCGGCAGCTCGTGCAGTCCAGCGTACGGGCGGATCGTCACGCCACGTGGTGAGTGATCCGACGGGGCGGCAGGCAGCGCAATCGTCATGCGCCAGAAGTGCCGCACGGGCGCATAGCCGGCGGCGAGGTAACGCGCGGCGCGGACGGTGTTGGCTGCATGGACGACCGCCACAACCTGGGCGCTGCCGACTCCCGGTGCGATCTGCTCGCGGGCCCGGTCCTCGACGAACCCCATGAGGTGCTCCTCGATGCCGCTCGCGTCGTGGTCAGGGTGGACGTAGACGTCGGAGTCGAAGTCGGTGCCCGTTCCGTCGACAGCCTGGTCTCGACAGGTGACGATGGCGTAGCCCACCGTGGCCCCGCCGGCCGCGTGGACGACCCGGGTGTCCACGGCGAGGTCTAGCCGTGGGTTGGCCCACTCCTCGACCTGGTCGTCCTCGCTCCAGTCCGGCTCCCCGAACTCCGCGATGTCGGAGGCGATGAGCAGGTCGGTGACGGCGCCTAAGTCCTCGAGGCGAGCGGCACGTTCGACGTATCCAGGTGGCAGCACGGGGCGACCGTCTCGCACCGCCGAGGTGCGGAGCAACCGAATTCGGGCAGGATGGAACCATGACTGAAGAAAGCGTGACGGAAGAGACCGACCCCCGCGTCGTCGTCGTGGACAGCACTGAGGGACCGCATCCCGAGCGCACTGAAGCGGAGGTGTCAGTGGGCGCCACCGGCGGCGGTGTGGCCGGGCTGACCGACCTCATCGAGCAGCCCGCGAAGGTGATGCGGATCGGCTCGATGGTCAAGCAGCTTCTCGAGGAGGTCAAGGCCGCGCCGCTCGACGAGAAGTCGCGGGACCGGCTCCGCGACATCCACGAGTCGTCCATCCGCGAGCTCGCCGAGGGCCTCGCCCCGGAGCTGCGGGAGGAGCTGCAGCGATTGTCGCTGCCCTTCGACGACGCGTCCGTGCCGAGCGACAGCGAGCTGCGGGTGGCACAGGCTCAGCTCGTCGGCTGGCTCGAAGGGGTGTTCCACGGCATCCAGACGGCGCTGTTCGCCCAGCAAGTCGCTGCCCGGGCCCAGCTCGAGGAGCTGGCGCGGCGCCCCGCCCTGCCGCCCGGCCAAGCCGCGCCGGCCAGCGGCGGCCCCTACCTCTAGCTAGCTAGCCCCTCCCCCATACACCTCGTGATCTTGCTGCCGCGATGCACACGTGCTGTGGATGACGACAGCAAGATCACCGGTTAGGGGGGAGGATGAGGGCCTCGATGACCATGGCGACGCCGTCGTCATCGTTGGAGGCGGTGACGTCGTCGGCGGCGGCCAGGACCTCCGGGTGCGCGTTGGCCACCGCGACGCCCCGGGCCGCCCACGCCAGCATCGGCAGGTCGTTGGGCATGTCGCCGAACGCCACGCAGTCGCGCGCTCCCAGTCCGTGCTGCGCGGCCAAGGCCGCGAGCCCGGTCGCCTTCGACACCCCGCGAGCGCTGATCTCGAGGAGTCCATCAGCTGAGGAGTGGGTGGCTTCGACGAGCTCACCCAGCGCGGCGCGTCCGGCGGCCAGCAGCTCGTCGCCGGTCATCCCCTCGTGCCGGACGAGCAGCTTGACGACGCCCTCGGCGACGAGGTCGTCGACTTCCAGCACGTCCTTGTCGTCCTTGTCCCAGCGTGGCCGGTACGACGGCTCGTGGCCGAACCGCGCGGACGCCGACTCGCGGGCGAAAGCCACTCCCGGTACGGCGCTGCGCAGTGCCGCGACGACCTCCATCGCAGCGTCAGCGGACAGCAGGTGCGACTCGACCACCTGCTCGGTGTGCAGGTCGTAGACGACGGCGCCGTTGGCGCAGATCGCGAGACCGCGGTGCCCGGCTGCCTCCGCGACCCCGGACATCCAGCGCGGCGGCCGCCCGGTCACCATGACGAAGAGCGACCCTGCCGCCTCGACCGCGGCGATCGCGGCGCGACTCCGCGCTGAGACCGTGCCGTCGGAGCGCACAAGCGTGCCGTCGAGGTCGCTGGCGAACACCGTGGGCGTCACGCGGTGCGGATCTCCTCGATCCCCCCGAGGTAGGGACGCAACGCGGCCGGCACGTGCACCGAGTCGTCAGCGCGCTGGTGGTTCTCCAGCAGCGCGACGATGGTGCGCGTGACCGCCACCAGCGTGCCGTTGAGGGTGTGGACCAGCTCCGGCTTGCCGTCAGCACCGCGGTGGCGCACGTTGAGCCGCCGCGCCTGGTAGCTGG
>DATLOQ010000162.1:0-2741 GCA_035536235.1 Mycobacteriales bacterium | reverse complement strand
ACTCGTCAGGCCGGGCCGTGGACGAGGAAGGTGTCGAACTGCCACACGTCGTCGGCTGAGGGCTTGTCCCGCCCGTAGCCGGTGAACGGGTCGGACCAGCTCTGGAGAGGCGTCCAGCTCGACCGCTGGCTGACCAGCGGTCCGAGGTACGGCGATGCGTGCCGGAGGATCTCCTCGTGCGGCAGCTCGTCGGGTAGCCGTACGCCTTCGTGCGGGTTGACCAGCAGCCACTGCACCGCGCCGAGCACGGCGGCCGCCACCTGGAGCGTCGTGGCGTTCTGGTGGGGGACCAGCTCGCGCGTCTCCTCGATGTCGAGCAGCGAGCCCATCCACCACGACGTGAACCGGTGACCCATGAGCAGGACGCCGAGCTCGTCACGTCCGGAGACGATGTCGTCGTTCATGATGCGCTGCTCCTGCTGGAGGTCGAAACCCCTCATGTGCAGCTCGTGCAGGCTGGCGACGGCAGCGTCCGTGGGGCAGTAGGCGTAGTGCACGGTCGGCCGGTAGATTGCCTCTGCGCCTTCGCGGACGGTGAGGAAGTCCGAGATGGAGAAGGCCTCCCCGTGCCGGATCACCATGCCGACGATCTCTCCGCACGGCACCCAGGACCGGACCCATGTCTGGCAGCCCGGGTGGGCGAGGCAGATCTGATTCTGCGGACCGGTCTCGTGGGTGAACGCTCGTGCGGGCAGAGTGCGCTCGTGCGTCCCCCAGCCCATCTCGGCGGGCGCGACGCCCTCTTCGAAGAAGCCCTCGACCGACCAGGTGTTGACGAACTCGTTCTCCGCCTTGGGCTTCGAGCTGATCTGGGTGTCGCGCTCCGAGATGTGGATCACCTGCACCTCGAGTGCCCGTGACAGCTCGTTCCAGGTACGGCTCTCGAGGGCAGCCGCGACCGCATCTCTCTCGGGACCGGCCGGCGACTCGTCGAGATACGCCGCCGCGATGTCGAGCAGCGCCGTCTTAGTGAAGTGGGAGACCAGACCGGGATTGGCTCCGTGGTCCAGCACAGCAGTCGGGCCCGAGTTGTCCCCCCACCGGTTGATGGTCTCCCGCAGCTTCAGGTGCCGGGCGTAGAGCGTGC
Source organism: Mycobacteriales bacterium (assembly GCA_035536235.1). Lineage (GTDB taxonomy): Bacteria > Actinomycetota > Actinomycetes > BP-191 > BP-191 > DATLNF01. The sequence goes on along the minus strand of DATLOQ010000162.1, from coordinate 1,654 downwards.
GCTCGGTCGGGTGCGCGCCGCCGTCGCCGTACGGGTCCCACAGCTCGAAGGAAGCATTCACGTAGCGCACGTCCTGGGATCGGCACCACTCGAGAATGGACAACGTGTCGATGTTCCAGGCGAGGTCGATGATGACGTCACCGGGTCCGACGTGCGCACCGAGGAGCGCGACGTAGTTGTCCTCCGTGACCTTGGCTGCAACGAACGATGCGCCTTGGTCCTTCACCCACTGCGCGTCTTCGGACACCTCAGCGAAGTCGAGGACGGTGTACTGAGTCGGCGATGCGTCCACGTGCTTGAACAGCAGCGGCAGAGTGCAACGCGAGACCGCGCCGAGACCGATGACCAGGATGCGTCCGTCAAAGCTCACGTGCTGTAGACCTCTCTGCCGGCTGACCAGGTGCGCAGCACGCTCACGTCAGCCAGGTCACCGGGGTCGACCGCGCGCGGGTCGGCGGAGAGCAGGCAGAAGTCGGCGCGCTGGCCGACTGCCATCATGCCGCACTCGGATTCTTCGTAGGCCTGGTAGGCGACACCGCGGGTGTACGCGCTCGTGGCTTCGGCGAGCGTGATCCGCTCTGCCGGCAGCCAGCCTCCGGTCGGCAGCCCCTCTGCTGTGCGCCGGGTCACTGCCACCGCGAGTCCCTCCACCGGCCGGGGTGAGGAGACCGGCCAGTCGCTGCCGAAGCTGACGGGGGCGCCGCTGCGCATCATGGTGGCGATGGCGTACTGCCGCGACGACCGCGCGTCGCCCAGCCGCGGCTCGGTCAGATCGGTCATCAGCGCGTCCTGCTGCGCCCACAGCGGCTCGAAGTTCGCGATAACGCCCAAGGCCGCGAACCGGGGCAGATCAGCCGGGTGCACCAGCTGCACGTGCGCGATCACCGGCCTGCGGTCGCGCGGGCCGTTGACGGAGGCGACATGCTCCACGGCGTCGAGCGCCGCGCGCACCGCGCCGTCGCCGATGGCGTGGATGTGCAGCTGGAAGCCCAGCCGGTCCACCGCGACGGCCGCTTCGAGCAGCTCCTCCTGGGGCCACAGCGCGATGCCGCAGGACGTGTGGTCGTCTGAGTAGGGCTCGAGCAGCGACGCCGTGCCCGACTCGATGATGCCGTCTGCGAAGAACTTCACTGTCCGCACGCTCAGGGCAGCCAAGTCGCTGTGCTGCCGCCGTACGGCGTCGAACTCAGCCAGCTGATCACGCCAGCGCAGCGGATCCGCCTTCACGGCGATGTTGATCCGGCAGGGCAGCTCGTTCCGCGCAGCCAAGCTGGCAAAGACCTCGACGTTGGCGGGGGAGAGCGCCGCCTCCTGGGCCCAGACGATGCCCTCAGCGACGAGCCGACCCAGCGCAGCGCGCAGGCCTGCCTCGAGCGACTCGCCGGTGGCCGGCGGAATGTGCGCGGCGACCTGGTGTGCGGCGGACTCGAGCAGCCCTCCGGTGGGCTGGCCATCCGTGTCGCGCACGAACCGCCCTCCGGCTGGGTCACCTGACGCTGCGGACACGCCGGCGACGTCGAGGGCGGCCCGGTTGGCCCACGCGCTGTGGTGGTCGGTAGCCCACAACAGCACGGGTCGGTCGGCTACGACGGCATCGAGCAGCCGCCCGTCGCCTACGCCGCCCGGCAGGATGGATGGGTCGTATCCCGCGCCG
>DATLOQ010000161.1:0-12008 GCA_035536235.1 Mycobacteriales bacterium | reverse complement strand
CCTGCGCCTCGGCGCCTACGAGCTGCTGTGGGCGGACGACGTACCTGATGCGGTGGCGCTGAGCGAGGCCGTCGAGCTCAGCCGCAGTCTGTCCGGCGACCAGTCGCCGGCCTTCGTCAACGGCGTGCTCGCGCGCTTGCTCGAGCTCAAGGACACCATCCTGGCCACCGCCGCCATGGAGGTCGACCCAGAGGGCTAGAGGGCGTCGACGGCGCGCCGGGCTTCGGCGGAGAGCACGCCCCAGTCGATGAGCTGGTCCGCCAGCGTGTGCGGCTGCGCGTCGTAGATCACGGCGAGGGACCGCAGGTCTTCCTGGCGGATGGAGAGCACTCGACCGTTGTAGTCCCCCCGCTGACCCTGGATGGTCGCGGCGTAGCGGGCCAGCGGTGCTGCCTGGTCGGCCGGCACGTGGCTGAGCTGCTCGAGGTCGATCACGATGCGAGGGGCCGGCTCGGCCAACGTCGCCGCGAGGCCGTCCGGCAGCAGCTCGTGGATCGGCACCGAGTAGAACTCGGCCAGCTCAGCGAGGCGCTGCACGGTCACGGCGCGGTCACCGCGCTCGTACGAGCCGACGACGACGGCCTTCCAGCGGCCACCTGACTTCTCCTCCACCCCGTGGAGGGACATTCCCTGCTGGGTGCGGATGGCTCGCAGTCGCGCGCCGAGCACCTTGGCGTAATCAGACATCGACATCTCCCGTCGCGGCCGCGCACCGGGTGGTGCGTGGATACCGAAACGCGGACGCCGGTCTCACCACTAGCTCCACCCGGGGATGCCCACCGAGGTGGGGCGTGGTGACCGCAGGTCCCCGGGCTTCATCGCTTTCGGCCGCGCTAGTGCTTATTCGCAGTGTGACTACTGAAAGTGACGGTAGGGGCACCGGCCCGGTCCCGTCAAGCACAACGAGTACCCACTTATTGACCGACCGTAACCATTCGACCGCGGTACGTCGTCCTGCTACGGTGCCCAGGTCGTAGAACTTCCCTTTAACGACCCGTCCTGTGAGGCGGGGAAGGGGGTGCGAGTCGTTGGCTGCAGTCACCGACCCTGGCGCGAGCTCACCCGGCGCGCCACGTCCCGCCCAGGCCCGACCCATCCGTCCGGTGACCGGCGACCCCTCCGCCGCCCGCCCGGTGCTGGAGCCCGCGGACGTCGCGCGAGCGCTGACGCGCATCGCGCACGAGGTGCTCGAGCGCACCAAGGGCCCCGGCTCTGTGGTCCTGCTCGGGATCCCCACTCGGGGCGTGGCGCTGGCCCAGCGGATCGCGGCCCGCATCGCCGACGTCGAGGGCGCCACGGTCCCGGTCGGCTCGGTCGACCCGACGATGTACCGCGACGACCTGCGGCTGCGCGGGGTGCGCGCGCTCGAGGTCACCGCGCTGCCCCCCGGCGGCATCGACGGGAAGGTGGTGGTCCTGGTCGACGACGTCCTCTTCTCCGGCCGGACGGTGCGCGCCGCTCTCGACGCGATCACCGACCTGGGTCGGCCCAGCGCCGTACAGCTCGCCGTGCTGGTGGACCGCGGGCACCGGGAGCTGCCGATCCGGGCCGACTACGTGGGCAAGAACATCCCGACCTCATTGCGCGAGACCGTGCACGTGCTCCTCGAGGAGTACGACGGCCGCGACAGCGTGCTCCTCGGCCCAGCGGACAGTGAGGTCTCCCGATGAGCCTTCCTCGCCACCTCCTCTCGGCCGCCGACCTCACCGGCGAGCAGGCCCTGCTGGTCCTCGACACGGCGGAGACGCTGAGCGAGATCGCCAAGCGCCCGATCAAGAAGCTGCCCACCTTGCGCGGGCGCACCGTCGTCAACCTCTTCTACGAGGACTCCACGCGCACGCGCACCTCGTTCGAGCTCGCCGCCAAGCGCCTCTCGGCCGACGTCGTCACCTTCTCTGCCAAGGGCAGCAGCGTGTCCAAGGGGGAGAGCCTCAAGGACACGGCGTGGACTCTCGAGGCGATGGGCGCCGACGCCGTCGTCATCCGCCACCACGCCAGTGGTGCCCCGCACCGGCTCGCGGGCTGGATTCAGGGCTCGGTGATCAACGCCGGCGACGGCACGCACGAGCACCCGACGCAAGCCCTGCTGGATGCGTTCACCATGCGCCAGCGACTGGGTCGCCTCGAAGGCCTGCGCGTCACCATCGTCGGCGACATCATCCACTCGCGGGTGGCTCGCTCCAACGTCCTGCTGCTGAACACCCTCGGTGCGGAGACCACGCTGGTGGCGCCCCCCACGCTGCTGCCTGTCGGCGTCGAGACCTGGCCGACGACCGTGTCCTACGACCTCGACTCCGTCCTTCCCAAGAGCGACGTCGTGATGATGCTGCGGGTCCAGCGCGAGCGGATGGGTGCGGCGTACTTTCCCAGCAGCCGGGAGTACAGCCGGCGCTACGGCCTCGACGTCGACCGGATGGCGACGCTCCCGGACGACGCGGTCGTGATGCACCCCGGACCGATGAACCGCGGGGTCGAGATCGCCGCCGAGGTGGCCGACTCGGTGCGATCGACGATCGTCGACCAGGTCACCAATGGGGTCAGCGTCCGGATGGCGCTGCTCTACCTGATGCTCGGTGGCACTGACGGCAGTGCTGATGGAGAGGGAGAGGTGTCCGAGTGAGTGAGCCGCACGGCAGCTGGCTGATCCGCGGGGTCCGCCTCGTCGACCCCGACGGTCCGGAGACGCTGACCGACCTGCTGCTCGCGGACGGCGTCGTCACCGAGCTGGGCGCGGGCCTTGACGACCGCGGCACCCAGGTCATCGAGGCCAGCGGACTGCTGGCGCTGCCCGGTCTCGTTGACCTGCACACCCACCTCCGTGAGCCTGGCCGGGAGGACGCCGAGACCGTCGCCTCCGGCACTCGAGCGGCCGCGCTCGGCGGCTTCACAGCGGTGCACGCGATGGCCAACACGGACCCGGTGGCAGACGTCGCCGGAGTCGTCGAGCAGGTGTGGCGACTCGGCCGCGACGCGGGGCACTGCGACGTGCAGCCCGTCGGGGCGGTCACCGTCGGGCTGCGCGGCGAGGCCCTCGCCGAGCTCGGCGCGATGGCTGACTCCGCTGCGCGAGTGCGGGTCTTCTCCGACGACGGCCACTGCGTCTCCGACGCTGGGCTGATGCGACGTGCGCTCGAGTACGTCAAGGCCTTCGACGGCGTCATCGCCCAGCACGCGCAGGAGCCCCGGCTCACTGAAGGTGCCCAGATGAACGAGGGCGTGGTGTCTGCGCGCCTCGGCCTGGCCGGCTGGCCGTGCGTCGCCGAGGAGGCGATCATCGCCCGCGACGTGATGCTCGCCGGCTGGGTCGGCTCCCGGCTGCACGTCTGCCACGTGTCCACGGCCGGCTCTGTCGAGATCATCCGCCTGGCCAAGGAGCGCGGGATCTCCGTCACCGCCGAGGTCACGCCGCACCACCTGCTGCTCACGGATGACCTCGCCGCCACCTACGACCCGGTCTACAAAGTGAACCCGCCCTTGCGTACGGGGGACGACGTCGAGGCGCTGCGTCAGGGTCTCGCCGACGGCACGATCGACGCGGTCGCCACGGACCACGCGCCACACGCGCTGGAGGACAAGGAGACCGAGTGGGGCTGCGCTGCGTTCGGGATGCTCGGACTCGAGACCGCGCTGTCCGTCGTCGCCGAGTCGATGGTGACCACTGGTCTGATGACCTGGGCGCAGGTGGCCGACCGGATGTCGGTGCGCCCGGCCCGCATCGGCGGGTTGAGTGACCATGGCCGGGCGCTGGTCGTCGGCGCCCCAGCCAACCTCACCCTCGTCGACCCGGCGGCTCGCTGGACCGTGGACCCGGCTGGGCTGGCGTCACGCAGCCGCAACACCCCCTTCGCTGGGCGATCTCTGCCGGCCCGGGTGATCGCGACCTTCCTGCGCGGGCGCCCCACGGTGCTGGACGGGAAGATCACATGAGCTCCCGCCGTCGCACGAAGCCTGGGCAGAGTCCGGCCGATGATCGGACCGACGACCTCGCCGGTGACCTCGCCCCGCCGCTCTTCGGCACGCTGCTGGAGTCGGGCGAAGAGGCGGCGCTGCGGCTGACCCGTGCCGGCGTGCTGCTGCGCCGTCCCCGCCATCCAGACGCCGTCGTCCCCCACGACGCGCTGCAGGGCGCGCTCGTCGCGGACGGCGCGCTCGTCCTCACCCTGCCGAAAGACGTGACCCTGACCATCCGAGCCGAGGACGACACGGCGTACGCCGGCTGGCTCACCGCCCTCGGCGCCGCAGCCCCCGCACCCGCAGCTCCACCCGCTAGTAGCCCGGTTAACCGACCAATTGGACCCCCTGGCGGTGCTGGTCAGGTCCAAATGCCCGGTCAAGGCGGCGGTACGCCGTTGATCGGGCGGGCCCAGCGGCCCGCACTGCTCGTCCTCGAGGACGGGAGCGTCTACCGAGGGCAGGCCTTCGGGGCCGAGGGCGAGAGCTTCGGAGAGGCCGTCTTCAACACCGGCATGACCGGCTACCAGGAGACGCTGACCGACCCGTCGTACCACCGGCAGGTGGTGGTGATGACCGCGCCGCACATCGGCAACACCGGCACCAACGCTGTCGACTGCGAATCTGATCGCATCTGGGTCGCTGGGTTCGTCGTCCGCGAGCCGTCGCCGGTCGCCTCCAGCTGGCGAGCCCGACGCAGCCTCGACGCCGAGCTGCGCGAAGCCGGTGTCGTCGGCGTCGGGGGAGTCGACACCCGGGCGATCACGCGCCGGCTCCGTGACAGCGGCGCGATGCGCTGCGCTGTCAGCTCGGTCGAGTCCGACCCCGAGGCACTGCTCGAGCGGGTGCGAGCCAGCGCCGGCATGGCCGGGGCGGATCTCGCTCGCGAGGTGACCACCGCAGCGGCGTACGTCGTGCCGGCCGTCGGCGAGCAGCGCTCCCGAGTCGTTGCCGTCGACCTCGGGATGAAGCGGTCGACGCCTGCCTACCTCGCGGCGCACGGTGCCGAGGTGCATGTCGTGCCCGCTGCGGCTACCGCGGACTACATCCTCGGGCTCGAGCCGGACGGCGTCTTCTTCTCCAACGGCCCCGGCGATCCGGCCGCGACTCACTACGCCGTCGAAGCGATGCGCGGGGTGCTCGGCCGGCGGCCCGTCTTCGGCATCTGCCTGGGCCACCAGATCCTTGGTCGCGCGCTCGGGCTAGACACTTTCAAGCTGCGCTTCGGCCATCGCGGGGTCAACCAGCCGGTGCAGGACCTGGCCACCGGCCGGGTCGCGATCACCAGCCACAACCACGGTTTCGCGGTCGCGGCGCCGGCGGACCTCCGGTCGCCGATGGATACGGACTTCGGGACGGTCAGGGTCAGCCACGTCGACCTGAACGACGGCGTCGTGGAGGGGCTGCGCTGCCTCGACGTGGCGGCCTTCTCAGTGCAGTACCACCCCGAGGCAGCGCCCGGGCCGCACGACGCGACGGGGCTCTTCGGTGAGTTCACCGCGATGATGACCACGACGGGAGCTCGCCGATGACCGGGACGGAGCGGGCGACGGCAGCGGCACGCGCGGCCGGCAAGAACATCAGCGGCAGTGGGGTGCGCCAGCTCGGCGTGGTGTCCTTGGACTCGCCGTCGACAGCGGGGTCGGACATCGACCCGGCGCTGCGCGAGCGCGCGCGGGCGCTGCTGCGTGAGGAGGTCGAGCGGATGAGCTCGGCTCGCGCCGCCCATGCTGCGGAGCAGGCGCTGGGAGCGCCGGCCCGGTCCTCCGGGCGCCTCGACGCCATGGCGGCCAGCCTGGAAGGCGCGACCCGCTTCGCGCTGCGGGTCGGCCTGCTGGCACCCGGCGAGGCGCGCGAGATCTGGACCGCGGCGCGCGCTGCCGGCGTCCACGACGTACCCACTACCCCGACGGAAGGCACCTCATGAGCGGCACGCTTCCTCCGCAGCAACCGCACGGCGCAGATCCACACAGCGCAGATCCGCACGGCCATGGCGACGACCACGGCTCGGGCGGCCACGGCAGCGCCGACCCCAACGCCGGCGTCGTCCGCGGCACGCCGCCGACGCCGGCCTGGCTGCTGACCGCAGCGCTGATCGGCCTCGTCACGATTCTCGCCTCGGTGATCCTGGCGGTGGCCCTCAACGACGCGATCCCGTCGAAGGCCGACAGCGAGATCAGCACTGAGGGCGAAGCCGAGCCGGGCGCGGAGGCTGAGCACTAGCGATGCCGCGTCGTGAGGATCTCCGCCACATCCTGGTGATCGGCTCCGGCCCCATCGTCATCGGCCAGGCCTGCGAGTTCGACTACTCCGGCACCCAAGCCTGCCGGGTGCTGCGCGAGGAGGGCATCCGCGTCTCGCTGGTCAACTCCAACCCGGCCACGATCATGACCGACCCGGAGTTCGCCGACGCGACCTACGTCGAGCCGATCACGACCGAGGTGCTGACGCAGGTGATCGAGCGCGAGCGCCCCGATGCACTGCTCGCCACCCTCGGCGGGCAGACCGCTCTCAACGCTGCGGTCGCGCTCGCGGAGGCGGGCATCCTCGAGCGCTACGGCGTGGAGCTCATCGGCGCCAACCTCAGCGCGATCCAGGCCGGCGAGGACCGGCAGAAGTTCAAGGACATCGTTCGCTCCGTCGGCTGCGACGTCCCCAACAGCGCCGTCTGCGGCTCGGTCGAGGAGTGCCTCACCGCCGTTGCGGCCCTCGGCTACCCGGTGGTGGTCCGTCCGTCGTTCACCATGGGCGGGGCGGGCGGCGGCATCGCGTACGACGAAGCCGACCTGCGGCGCATCGCCGGTCAGGGCGTGGCGCTGAGCCCCACCAGCGAGGTGCTGGTCGAGGAGAGCGTGCTGGGGTGGAAGGAGTACGAGCTCGAGCTGATGCGCGACACGTCGGACAACGTCGTCGTGGTCTGCTCCATCGAGAACCTCGACCCGATGGGAGTGCACACCGGGGACTCGGTGACCGTCGCCCCCGCGATGACGCTGACCGATCGTGAGTACCAGCACATGCGCGACGTCGCGATCGCGGTGATCCGGGCGGTCGGCGTCGACACCGGCGGCTCCAACATCCAGTTCGGCGTGCACCCGCAGACCGGGCGCATGGTCGTCATCGAGATGAACCCCCGCGTCTCCCGGTCCTCGGCGTTGGCCAGCAAGGCCACCGGCTTCCCCATCGCCAAGATCGCCGCGAAGCTGGCCATCGGCTACACCCTCGACGAGATAACCAACGACATCACCCGCGAGACGCCGGCCAGCTTCGAGCCAAGTCTCGACTACGTCGTCGTGAAGATGCCCCGCTTCGCGTTCGAGAAGTTCCCCGACGCCGACACGACGCTGACCACCACGATGAAGTCCGTCGGTGAGGCGATGTCGATCGGACGCAGCTTCGCGGAGGCACTGCAGAAGGCGATGCGCTCGTTGGAGCAGTCGCCCAGCGGCTTCTGGACCTGCGATGACGACGAGCTGCCGGCCGGTCCAGGCGTCGCGGTGACAGAAGTGCTGGCAGCGCTGGCGCGGCCGCACGACGGGCGGCTGTACACCCTGGAGCAGGCGCTGCGCCTCGGCGCGACGGTCGAGGAGGTGAGCCGGGTCAGCGGGATCGACCCGTGGTTCGTCAGCCAGGTGGAGGAGCTGAGCCTGCTCCGCGGTCAGCTGGCCGAGCTGAGCCTCGACCAGCTCGACGCGGCGACGCTGCGCGTCGTCAAGCGCGAGGGGTTCTCCGACCGGCAGATCGCGCGGATCGTCGGCTCGACGGAAGGCGCTGTACGTGCCCACCGCTACACCCTCGACGTGCGGCCGGTGTTCAAGACGGTGGACACCTGCGCTGCAGAGTTCGCCGCGACCACGCCGTACCACTACTCGTCCTACGACGATGAGACCGAGGTCGCGCCGTCGGCCCGGCCGAAGGTCATCATCCTCGGCTCGGGGCCCAACCGGATCGGTCAGGGCATCGAGTTCGACTACGCCTGCGTGCACGCGTCCTTCGCCCTGTCCGACGCCGGCTACGAGACCGTGATGGTCAACTGCAACCCCGAGACCGTCTCCACCGACTACGACACGAGCGACCGGCTCTACTTCGAGCCGCTGACGACCGAAGACGTGCTGGAGGTCGTCGACGCAGAGCGGACGAGCGGGCGCGCCGGCGGCCAGGCGGACGGCGGCGTGGCGGGGGTCATCGTCGCGCTGGGCGGTCAGACCCCCCTCAAGCTCGCCCAGGCGCTCAAGGACGCGGGCGTGCCGATCCTCGGCACGTCACCCGAGGCGATCCACCTGGCCGAGGAGCGCGGCGCCTTCGGCGAGGTGCTCCGCCAGGCTGGGCTGCCGGCACCACGCCACGGCGTCGCGACGTCGTACGACGAGGCGCGGGCGATCGCCGCTGACGTCGGCTACCCGGTGCTGGTGCGGCCGTCGTACGTGCTCGGCGGCCGAGGTATGGAGATTGTCTACGACGACGACATGCTCGTCGGCTACATCGAGCGCGCGACCGCCGTCTCGCCCGACCACCCGGTGCTCGTCGACCGCTTCCTGGAAGACGCGATCGAGATCGACGTCGACGCACTCTTCGACGGTGACGAGCTCTACCTCGGCGGAGTGATGGAGCACATCGAAGAGGCCGGCATCCACTCCGGCGACTCAGCGTGTGCGCTGCCGCCGATCACGCTGGGCCGCAAGGAGATCGTCCGGATCCGGTCGCACACCGAGGCCATCGCCGCGGGCATCGGCGTCATCGGCCTGCTCAACGTGCAGTACGCGCTCAAGGACGACGTGCTCTACGTCCTCGAGGCCAACCCGCGGGCCTCCCGCACCATCCCCTTCAGCTCGAAGGCGACGGCCGTGCCGCTCGCCAAGGCCGCGGCGCGGGTGATGCTCGGCGCGTCGATCGCGCAGCTGCGGGCGGAGGGGCTGCTGCCACCGGTCGAGGCCGGCGACGGGGCCGACCTGCCGCCGGACGGTCACATCGCCGTCAAGGAGGCAGTGCTGCCCTTCGCGCGGTTCCCCGGCACCGACACGACCCTGGGCCCCGAGATGAAGTCCACCGGCGAGGTGATGGGCATCTCGCTGCAGTTCGGCGAGGCCTTCGCCAAGAGCCAGGCTGCGGCCTACGGATCCCTGCCCGTCAAGGGACGGGTCTTCGTCTCGATCGCGGACCGGGACAAGCGGGCGATGATCTTCCCGATCAAGCGCCTGGCCGACCTCGGGTTCGACGTGGTGGCGACGGAGGGCACAGCGGACGTGCTGCGCCGCAACGGGGTCCCGTGCACCACGGTGGGGAAGTTCTCCGACGGCGGTGGCGATCACATCATCGACCGGGTGCTGGCCGGCGAGATCGACCTGATCTTCAACACGCCGTTCGGCGTCGGCACCCGTCGCGACGGCTACGAGATCCGGACCGCCGCCGTCGCGCGCGGTGTGCCGTGCATCACGACGATCCAAGGGGCATCGGCCTGCGTGCAGGGCATCGAGGCCATGGTCCGCGGCGACCTCGGGGTACGACCACTGCAGGACTACCACGGTGCGCTGAACGCGGCCCGCCTGCGCCAGGCAGAGGAGGCTCGCTGATGCCTCCGGTGCAGGTGGTCGGCGAGGTGCTGTCCGTGAAGAAGCTGGGTGCCTACCAGTCGATGACCCTGGTGGCGCCGGGGATCGCCGGGCAGGCTCGACCCGGCCAGTTCGTCGCGCTCGCGGTGGGTGGCCCGCAGACGTCGATGGTGCTGCGCAGAGCCTTCTCCATCTACTCGGTGAGCGAGAAGGGCGTCTTCGGCGGCACGGTGGAATTCGTCTTCGCAGTGGCGGGACGGGGCACCGAGTGGCTCTCGAAGCTGCGCCAGCACGACCCGGTAGACGTCGTCGGCCCGCTGGGTCGGCCGTTCAAGCTGCCGAAGGAGAAAGTCACCGCCACGCTGGTCGGCGGCGGCTATGGCACCTCGCCGCTCTTCTCTCTCGCCGAGACTCTGCGCGCCAAGGGATGCCGGGTCGACTTCATCGTCGGCGCGGCGACGGCGGACCGGCTCTTCGGTGCGCTGGACGCCAAGCGGATGTCCTCATCAGTGGTCTTCACCACCGACGACGGCTCGCAAGGTGAGAAGGGCTGGGTCTCCGACGTCCTGCCGGGGGTGATCGAGCGCACCGGCAGCGACGTCGTCTACGCCTGCGGTCCGATGGGCATGCTCCGCTCCGTCGCTGCCATCGCTGAGGCGCACGGCATTCCCAGCCAGGTCGCCGTCGAGGAGTCCATGGCCTGCGGCATCGGGGTCTGCATGACCTGCGTGCTGCCGGTTCGCGACGAGAGTGGGCAGACCCGCATGGTGCGCTCCTGCGTCGAGGGCCCGGTCTTCATGGGCAACCGCATCCGCTGGGATGCTCTCGGGACGGTGCCCGACGACTGCCTCGGCGCGCCGAGATGAGTCGGGGCGACGACGTACGGCTGCTCTCCCAGCACAGCCCGGGATTCGAGTCCGTGGACATGGGCACCCGGCTGGCCGGCACCTGGTTTCCCAACCCGGTCTTCACCGCCTCCGGCTGCTCGGCCGCGGGGCAGGAGCTGCACCAGTTCCTCGACGTCGCTGCTCTCGGCGCGATGGTCACCAAGTCGATCATGCTGGCGGCCCGCTCCGGGCGGCCCACCCCGCGGATGGCGGAGACGCCGAGCGGCATGCTCAACTCCATCGGCCTGCAGGGCCCGGGCATCGAGCACTTCCTCGAGCGCGACCTGCCGTGGCTTGCCGATCGCGGTGCGCGGACGGTCGTGTCGATCGCGGGGGGATCGGTCGACGAGTTCGCCAAGCTGGCGCTGAAGCTCCGCGGCAAGCCAGGCATGGTGGCGCTCGAGGTCAACATCAGCTGCCCCAACGTCGAGGACCGCGGCACGGTGTTCGCCTGCGACCCCCGCGCTGCCGGTGACGTCATCGCCGCGGTGAAGCGCCACGCCAACGTCCCGATCTTCGCCAAGCTCTCACCCGATGTCACCGACATCGTGTCCATCGCGCGGGCGTGCGTCGACTCGGGTGCACACGGCCTCTCGCTCATCAACACCCTGCTCGGCCTGGTCATCGACACCGACACCATGCGCCCGGCGCTGGCCGGTACGACGGGCGGCCTGTCCGGTCCGGCGATTCGCCCGGTCGCGGTGCGCGCGGTGTGGCAGGTGCACCAGGCGATGCCCGAAGTGCCGCTCATCGGGATCGGCGGCATCCGCACCGGCCTCGACGCGCTGGAGTTCGTGCTCGCCGGGGCCTCCGCCGTGCAGGTCGGCACCGCGGTCTTCGGTGACCCGGGCGCTCCGGCACGCGTGCTGGCCGAGCTGCGTACGGCGCTGGCGACGCGCGGCATCGACGCGTTCGCTGACGCCGTGGGCCTCGCTCACCGTCCCCCGGAGACGCCGGCCCGGAGCGCGGCGCCCGACCACTACGACCCGCAGCCGGACGAAGCCGGCGACCCGCAGTGACCGCGCCCATCGCCGTCGCGCTGGACGCGAAGGACATCGACACTGCCGCGAAGTGGGCTCTTGCAGTGCAGCCGCACGTCGCGGTGATCAAGGTCGGCCTCGAGCTCTTCTGCGCCCATGGGCCCCATGTGGTCGCGGTGGTCCGCGGCGGCACCGACGTAGGGCTGTTCCTCGACCTGAAGCTCCACGACATCCCGACTACCGTGGCCGGTGCCGCCCGCTCCGTCGCGCGTCTCCACCCTGACTACCTCACGGTGCATGCCGCCGGCGGCACCGAGATGATGCGGGCCGCCGTCGAAGCCGCGCCCGAGGTCAAGATCACCGGGGTCACCGTGCTCACCTCGCTCGACGACGCGGCGCTGTCCCGCATCGGGATCGCCGGCCCCGCGTTCGACGCAGTACGTCGGCTCGCGGTGCTCGCGGTCGCCGCCGGAGCGCGCGCCCTGGTGTGCAGCCCCCACGAGGTCGCCGCTGTCCGCGCCGAAGTCGGCCCGGAGATCACGTTGATCACTCCCGGCGTACGCCCGGCAGGCGCCAGCCGCGACGACCAGGCGCGGGTGGCCACCCCCCGCCAGGCCATCGCGGACGGCGCCGACCTGGTGGGG
>DATLOQ010000160.1:0-2576 GCA_035536235.1 Mycobacteriales bacterium | reverse complement strand
AAGCTCGCCCGGAGCCGATGCCTTCGACTCGCCTCCGGCGGCGCCGTCCCGGGAGCAGGCGCAGCAGGCGCGGCTGCCGGGGCAGTCAGCGGAGCTGTGACCGGAGCGGTGACTCGGCTCGACGGGGCGGGGGGCGGAAAGGAGGGAGCGATGGTGGGCGCCGTGGCGACTGCCGCCTGGGTGCCCGAGGCTGGCCGGGCGGCGCTGGCGCGCTTGCTGGCGGAGCCGGCGGGGGCACGGCGCTTCCCTGGGGACATCGCGCGGTCAGCCCTCGTCCAGGGCGGCCGCACAGGCGATCCGGATGCCCGCGGCCAGGGCCTCGATGTCGGCGTCCGTGGTGTCCCAGGCGGTGACGAAGCGCACCAGGTCCCGCGCGGGGTCCCAGGTGTGGAAGGGGGTCCAGCCCTCGAGGGCCGAGATCGCCGCCCGGGGCAAGGTGGCGAAGACGGCGTTGGCGTCCGTCGGATAGGCCAGCGCGGCACCGGGGGTGGCTACGACGGTCGACGCCAGCGACTGAGCGGTCCGGTTGGCGTTGGTCGACCAGTCGAGGATCGCCCCTGCGGAGAGCGCGGCGAGGAACTGCGCGGCCAGGAAGCGCATCTTCGACGAGGTCTGCGTCGCTTGCTTGCGGCGCTGGGCGACTGGTCCGGCCAGCGCCGGGTCGGGAAAGACCACGGCTTCTGCGCCGAGCAGGCCCGCCTTGGTGCCGCCGAAGGCGATGACGTCCACCCCGCACTCGGCGAGGCGCTGGCACGCGTCGCCGAGCTGCCCGGCGCCATATCCCCACGCCACCAGCGCGTTGGCCAGCCGCGCGCCGTCCACGTGCACTGCCATCTGGTAGCGGTGGGCGGCCTCGCAGACTGCGGCGAGCTCGTCCGGGCTGTACACGGTGCCGACTTCAGTGGCCTGCGTGACGGAGACGACATTGCGGATGTCGACGACATCCTGGATGTGCACGCGGTCGAAGCGGGCGGCCGCATCGTGGACGTGCTCGGGCGTCAGCTTCCCGTGCCCGTCCCACTGATAGCCGAGGAGCTGGGCCCCGGTGATGTGCTCGGGGGCGCCCGCTTCGTCGAGGGCGATATGGGCGTCGGTAGTGCAGATGATCGAGCTGTCGCGACCACAGAGCGTGTGCAGCGCCACCACGTTGGCGCCGGTCCCGCCGAAGGTCAGCGCCACGGCCACCGGCCGGTCGAAGAGCTCGGCGAAGGCTGCTTCGCAGCGCGCTGTCCAGGCGTCGCCGCCGTACGCCGCGGCCGGACCGACGTTGGCCGCTGCGACAGCGGCCATGACGCTCGGGTGAGCGCCGGAGTGGTTGTCTGAGGCGAAGGACGTCACCGGCGGCGTCAGGTCGCGCAGGCAGGTGGCCACCGGGTCGGTGGAGAGGGAGGTCACGGGCCCACCATCGCACCTGGCGGCTCCGGCGGCACCATCGCATCCGCACCCTCCGGCGGCACCAGCGGCGTCGCTGCCGGCAGGTCGCTGGCAACCAGCTCGCGCAGCTGCTCCACGGTGGGATCCGCGATCGTGGCGAGCCGGCTGGCCTGACTGGTGATCGCATCCTCGAAGACGTTGCGGACGAACCGTCCGTTGCCGAAGCCCCTGCCCCGCGGAGTCGCGGCGAGCAGCATCCGCAGCGCGGCCAGGCATTCGTCGGTGGGGGAGTAGTCGTCCCGGGCGGCGTTGCGAACGAAGATCGCGACCAGCTCGTCATCGGTGTAGTCGTCGAAGGTCAGCGTCTCGTGGAAGCGGCTCTCCAGCCCGGGGTTGGCGCTGATGAACTCGGCCATCTCGGCGGGGTAGCCGGCGACGATGACCACGAGGTCGTCGCGGTGGTCCTCCATCGCCTTGAGCAGGGTCTCGATCGCCTCACTGCCGTAGTCGTCGCCGGCCAGCGAGTAGGCCTCGTCGATGAAGAGCACGCCGCCGATCGCTGTCGCCACCAGCTCACCGGTCTTCATCGCCGTCTGGCCGAGGTAACCGGCGACCAGGGCCTGCCGGTCGCACTCGACGAGTCGACCAGTGCTGAGCAGACCGAGTGCCCGGTAGATGCCGGCCACCAGCCGGGCCACCAGCGTCTTGCCGGTGCCCGGGTTGCCGACGAAGACGAGGTGCCGGCTCATGTCGGCCACCCGCAGCCCCTTGCCGGTGCGCAGGCTTGCCACGCGCAGCAGCTGAGCCTGTCGATGCACCTCGGCCTTGATCCCGACCAAGCCGATGAGGCTGTCGAGCTCGGCGAGCAGCTCCTCCAGAGTGGGCAGGGCTGGCTCGGCACCGGTCGCGGTCGCCGGGGCGGTCGACGTCACAGCCGTGCCCTTCGGGGCGCTCTCCGGCTCGCTACGGGGGTCCCGATAGGCGGTCACCAGGCGGTCCGCGGCGCCCGGTCCCTGGTCGACCAGCTCGTCGGAGCTGGCCGCGACCGCGCGGCGTTGGGCGGCGGCGGAGAGGGTGGCGACCGCGATCGCCCGCAGCGTCGGCTCACCCAGCGAGCAGGCCGCTGACGCCACGTCCGCGAGCGCGTCGGCGTACGCCGCAGCGCCTGGTGCTCCCCGCTCGACCAGCTGGCTCAGCAACGG
>DATLOQ010000159.1:0-20166 GCA_035536235.1 Mycobacteriales bacterium | reverse complement strand
CAGCAGGAAGCTGATGTCGTGCGGCGGCAGTGCCTGCAGGTTCGGGGCAAGCAGGGTGCGACGTCGCGGCGCAGCGACGTCTGCTTGGACGGTCGCCCGCATGCGGAACCTGCGGTCGGTGACGCTACGGGCGACGACATGCACCCGCCACTCTCCCGGCGTCGCGTCGTCGAGAAGCAGCTCCTGGGAGTACAGGCCCGTGCCGGGCGAGAACTCACCCGCCACGGCACCGCTCGGATCGACCAGCTCAACGCTGAAGACGTCGCCGACCACCACATGGTCGATCCCGATCCGCAGCGCAGCGTCGGGAGAGGACTGGACGTCGAGCGGGAAGTCCCAGCAGGGGTCGCCGTCGTCGGTGCAGGTCGGTGCGCCGGCGGTCCAGAACGCTGGCCGGTCCACCGACACGGACAGCCTTGGCGCGGGGACGGCTGCTCGGGACGGCAGGTCACCGGAGAGCAGCAGAGCCGCCGCCGCGGCGAGCGGCGCGAGACGGCGGCGGCGGCCGGCCATCGTCAGGCGGTCGTGCCGTCGAAGAGGCCGGACACGGTGGTGTCGTCGAAGACGGCCTTGATCGCGGCTGCCACGATCGGCGCCACCGAGAGGACGGTCAGCTTGTCGAAGCGCTGGTCGTCCGTCATCGGCAGCGTGTTGGTGACGATGACTTCGCTGATGACGCTGTTCTTGAGCCGGTCGATGGCCGGGCCGCTGAACACCCCGTGAGTGGCCGCGCACAGCACTTCCGACGCTCCGCGCGCGATGAGCGCGTCTGCTGCCTTGGTGATGGTGCCGGCGGTGTCGATCATGTCGTCGACGATGACGCAGGTCCGCCCGTCGACGTCTCCGACGACTTCGAAGACCTTCACGTCGCTGGGCACCCGCGCGTCTCGACGCTTGTGCACGAAGGCCAGGTTGACCTCTTTGCCGAGGCGGTCGGTGTACTTCTCAGCGGTGCGAACCCGCCCGGTGTCCGGCGAGACGATAGTCGTACGGCTCAGGTCTAGCTTCGCCTGGAGGTAGTCGCTCAGCAGCGGGAGCGCGGTGAGGTGATCGAGGGGCGCGTCGAAGTAGCCCTGGATCTGCGGTGTGTGCAGGTCGATGGCGATGATGCGGTCCGCACCGGCGGTGCGGAAGAGGTCCGCCACCAGCTTGGCGGTGATCGGCTCGCGGGCCAGCGTCTTCTTGTCCTGGCGGGAGTAGGGGTAGAACGGGGCGACGACGGTGATCCGCTTGGCCGAGGCGCGCTTGAGCGCGTCGACCATGATCAGCTGCTCCATCAGCCAGGTGTTGACCGGCGCGGTGTGGCTCTGCACCACGAAGGCGTCGGAGCCACGGACCGACTCCTCGAACTTGCAGTAGATCTCCGAGCTGGGGAAGTCATAGAGAGTCACCGGGCTGATCGGGCATCCCAGGTGCTCGGCGATCTCCGCGGTCAGCTCAGGGTAGGAGCGCCCGGAGAACACCATCAGGGTCTTGTGTCCAGCGATCTCGAGGCCGCTCACGGCTGGCTCTCTTCCCGTTCGTCGCTCTCTGTCGCCGCGCCCCGTCGACGCTCGACCCAACCCTCGATGTTGCGTTGCCTCGCCCGGCCGACGCCGAGCGCTCCCGGCGGGACGTCCTGGGTGATGACCGACCCGGCGGCGGTGTACGCCGCGTCGCCGATTGTGACAGGTGCGACCAGCATCGTGTCGCTGCCCACCCGAACATCATCGCCGACCGTCGTACGGTGCTTCTGCTCCCCGTCGTAGTTGACGAAGATCGTGGCGGCGCCGATGTTGCTGCGCTCGCCGATGGTCGCGTCACCGACGTAAGACAGGTGGGGCACCTTGCTGCCGTCGCCCACGACCGAGTTCTTCATCTCCACGAACCCGCCGGCCTTCGCGCCGCGGCCCAGCCGGGTGCCCGGCCGCAGGTAGGTGTACGGCCCGACTGTCGCCTCTGGTCCGATCTCGGCGCCCACGCAGGTCGCGGCGACCACCTGCGCGCCCTCGCCTACGGTGGAGTCGGTCAGCGCGGCATACGGCCCCACGACCGCACCACGGCCGACTCGCGTGACGCCCTTGAGGATCGTGAACGGCGCGATGGTCGAGTCAGGCGCGCACTCCACCGTGCTGTCGACCCAGGTGCTTCGCGGGTCGATCACCGTCGTACCAGCGCGTTGCAGGGCCTCGATGGCGCGGTCGTTGAGAGCGGCGCCGGCCTCGGCGAGCTGCACGCGATCGTTGACGCCCAGCATCTCGTGGTGGTCTTCCGCGAGCACGGCAGAGACAGCGCGGCCGTCGGTCACGAGCAGGGCGATGACGTCGGTGAGGTACTCCTCGCCTTGGGCGTTGTCCGTGCTGACGCGAGTGAGCGCCTCACGCAGCTGGCGCGCGCCGAAGGCGTAGACCCCGACATTGATCTCGGTGATGGCCCGCTGCAGCGCGTCGGCGTCCTTGTCCTCCACGATGCGGGTGAGGGACCCGTCGGCAGAGCGCACGATGCGCCCGTAGCCGGCGGGTTCCGGCATCTCGACGGTGAGGAGGGTGGCGTCGCCGGCGCGTCCGTCAACCACCGCCTGCAAGGTCTCGGCTCGGAGCAGCGGCATATCCCCGTAGAGCACCAGCACGGTCCCCTCGACATCGGGCACCGCCTCGAGCGCCAGCCGTACGGCGTGGCCGGTGCCCCGCTGCTCGGCCTGGACTACGGCGGTCGCCCACGAAGGCAGGGACGCGGTGACGGCGTCGCGGCCGTGGCCGACGACGACGAGGGTGCGCTCGGGCTGCAATACCGCGGTGGCAGCCAGGACGTGGCCCAGCATCGTGCGGCCACAAACCTCGTGCAGCACCTTCGGCACTGATGACTTCATCCGGGTGCCCGCACCGGCGGCGAGCACCACGACCGTGACGCTCTCCGCCTGCACTCTGGCACCTGTCTCTCTGGGCAACGCTGCTCTCGCTGGGCCGACGAGCTCCGGGGGGAGGAGTCGGACCCCCATTCGCCGGACCAAAACCGGCTGTCCTGCCGTTAGACGACCCCGGACTGAGCGACCCATGCTAGGGGAAGTGCAGCACCGCGCGGCTTCACAGCCGCTCCCCTGCCGCGGTCCACTCCCCGTCATGGCCGCCTTCTGCCCGAGTTCGGTCCCGTGCTCGGCCACGCACTGCCCCGCTCGGCGAGGCAGGGCCCATGCCCGCCGATTACTACGCACTGCCCCGCCCGGCGCGGGCAGTGCGTAGTAATGCGAGGAGGTGCCCCCCCGGGGCACCGTAGTCCCCAGCTTGCCGTCGCCCGCGGACAGCGGGGGGACCGGCCGGCCACCATGAGAACAGTGACCGACGCCGCGACCCTGCTGCGATACGCCCGCCGTCGCGCGGGCCTGAGCCAGCGAGCTCTGGCGATCAACGCCGGGGTCAGCGCGACGTGCGTGGAGCGCATCGAAGTCGGTAACCGGACTCAGTTCGCCACGGTCGCTCGCCTGCTCGAGACGTGCGGGCTCGTCCTGATCCCGGCTCCCACCAGCCCCTCCCAGCGCCTGCCCGAGGTGCGCACGGATCCCAAGATCAGACCCGTCCATCGCCTCTTCCCGCAATACCGACGAGGCGATCCTCTTCCCAGCGTGATGCGCGTGCTCGATCGGGTCGTCAGCACTCAGGCGGTCGTCATCGGGCGCGCGGCCGCCGTGCTCCTCGGAGCAGAGATGGCGTGGACGCACATCGAGCTCTGCCCCGGGCCCACCGACGTGCTCCCCGCGGACGAGCTGGTGATCCTGCGGCGCCAGCCCGGCGGGCTGAGCCACGCCCACCTGCGCCGGACCGCGCGCTATCTGGACACTGCGATGCTCCCGATGCCGCGTGTCGCCGCTCTCTTCGTGGCAGATCCGCTCGACCTGCTGGTCATGGCCATCCGGGACGATGACGACGAGCTCATCACCGCCGCTCGCGCCGTGCTTGATGCGGAGCGCCGACGACCCTTGCTGGACCAGGGCGGGCGACGCTACCCGGCGCACTCCCAGGCGCGTGAGGGGGACCGCCTCGATCCGTTCGCCGCGGTCTGGCGGCCGGTCCGGCGCCGCCGACCTGGGGCATCTACCGCATAGGCTTGGCGCCGTGACGTCACCTCGTGCCTGACTCCAAGAGCGAATCCCCCGCGCGGGTGCGGATGACGGGGCAGCAGCGCCGGATCCAGCTGCTCGACGTGGGACGAGCGCTCTTCGCCGAACGCGGCTTCGAGGCGACCAGCATCGAGGAGATCTCACACCGAGCGGGCGTCTCCAAGCCGGTCGTCTACGAGCACTTCGGCGGCAAAGAGGGCCTGTACGCCGTCGTCGTCGACCGGGAGATGCAACGGCTCATCGAACGAGTGACCGGGGCGCTCGACGGCAGCCATCCACGCGTGCTGCTGGAGCAGGCGGCCGGAGCCTTGCTCGGCTACATCGAGGACGAGACCGACGGCTTTCGCATCCTGGTGCGCGACTCACCGGTGGCGTCCACCAGCGGGACCTTCGCATCGCTGATCGGTGACATCGCCAGCCAGGTCGAGTACATCCTCGTCGCGGAGTTTCGAGCCCGCGGGTTCGACCCCAAGCACGCGCCGATGTACTCCCAGGCCCTTGTCGGAATGGTGGCGCTCGTCGGCCAGTGGTGGCTCGAAGCACGCAAGCCCAAGCGCGACGAGGTGGTCGCCCATCTGGTCAACCTGGCTTGGAACGGACTCGGGCACCTGGAGCCCAAACCCGCCCTGCGCGCGGGCCGGAAGCCGCCCACAGGGGGGTAGACCCACCCCATGACGCTTTGGGTCGGCACCTCAGGCTGGCAGTACAAAGACTGGCCCGGCCACCTCTACCCCTTGGACCCGAAGCTGCCGCAGCGCCTGTGGCTCGAGCACTACTCCGCGCGCTACCGCACCGTTGAGGTCAACAACGCGTTCTACCGGCTGCCGGAGCGGTCTACTTTCGAGGCGTGGGCGGAGCGCACGCCCGAGGACTTCATCGTCACCGTGAAGGCCAGTCGCTACCTGACGCACATCAAGAGACTGCGGGACCCCGTCGAGCCCGTGGGCCGGCTCATGGAGCGGGCGGCCGGACTCGGTCGCAAGCTCGGGCCGGTGCTGCTCCAGCTGCCACCGCGGATGGCGCTCGATGTGGGCTCGCTCGACGAGGCCCTCGACGCGTTCCCGGCGGGCGTCCGCGTTGCGGTGGAGCCGCGAGACCCAGCGTGGTGGGTCGACGAGGTGCGGGAGGTGCTGACGATGCACAACGCCGGCTACTGCTGGGCCGATCGGGCGACCGAGGTCGTCGGCCCGCTGTGGCGCACAGCCGACTGGGGATACCACCGCTTCCACCACGGCATCTCCTGGGCTCAGCCCGACTACGCGGACGAGACCCTGGCCCGCTGGGTCGAGCGCATCAGCACGGAGTACGACGTCGCGGCCGACGTGTTCGTCTATTTCAACAACGACCCGACCGGCGCGGCGATCCGCGACTCGATCCGATTCGCCGCCCTGGCCGAGGCCGCCGGCTGGGAGGTGACCCGGGTGCCCGAGGACGTGCCCGACCGCCGGTGAGCCGCCGCTAGCCGGCCACCTCCTCGGACAGGGCCAGCCAGGCGTGCTCGGCGTCGGAGATCTCTGCGCGGACCGCGCGGAGGGTCTCGTCGAGCGCTTGCACCGCGGCGTAGTCGCTAGCGTGTTCGGACATCTCGGCAAGCAGAGCGGTCGCCTTGTCCTCGAGCCGACTGATGGTGCGCTCGAGCCGCAGCAGGTCCTTCTTGGCCGTGCGGGTGTCCGCGCGACGCCCCGCACCGCTCGAGGGCGTCCCCGCAGATGCCCCGACGGCCGTGCCGCGGCGCCGCTCCAGGTACTCGTCGACCCCGCCGGGTAGATGCCGCAACGCGCCGTCTCCGATGAGCCCCCACACGTGGTCGCAGGTGCGCTCCAGGAAGTAGCGGTCGTGGCTCACCACGATCAGGGTTCCCGGCCAGCCGTCGAGCAGATCCTCCAGAGCGGTGAGCGTCTCGATGTCGAGGTCGTTGGTGGGCTCGTCCAGCAGCAGGACGTTGGGCTCGATCAAGAAGAGCCGGAGCAGCTGAAGCCGGCGGCGCTCCCCGCCGGAGAGGTCGGCTACCGGTGTCCACTGCCGACCGCCGTCGAAGAGGAAGCGCTCCAGCAGCTGGCTCGCGCTCATCGACTTGCCGCCACCCAGGTCGATGCTCGGCGCGATCTCCTCAACCGCCTCCAGCACCCGCAGGTGACCGGGCAGCTCAGCCACTTCCTGGTCGAGGTACGCCGGTCGAACCGTGAGCCCGGTCCGCACGCGGCCGGAGTCCGGAGCGACCGCACCCGTCAGCAGCCGCAACAGCGTGGTCTTCCCGCTGCCGTTCGCCCCGGCGATCCCGACGCGATCACCGGGCCCGAGGTGCCAGGTCACGTTCTCCAGAAGCACCCGGCCGCCCAGGGAGACGGTCACCTCCTCGACGTCATATACCGACTTGCCCAGCCGGGCAGTGCCCAGCCGGACCAGCTCCGCGGAGTTGCGCGCGGGCGGCTCGTCCGCGATCAGCGCGTTGGCCGCATCGATGCGGAATCGCGGCTTCGTCGTACGCGCCGGTGGCCCGCGGCGCAGCCACGCCAGCTCCTTGCGCAGCAGGTTCTGCCGTCGAGACTCCGTGACCGCGGCTACGCGCTCCCGCTCCGCTCGGGCCAGGACGAACTCGCTGTAGCCGCCGTCGTATCGGTGTACCCGCCCGTCGGCAACCTCCCAGGTAGTGGTGCACACAGTGTCGAGGAACCACCGATCGTGAGTCACGACCAGCTGCGCCTCCCGGCGGCGGGACAGGTGCTCTGCCAGCCACGCGATCGCCTCGACGTCGAGGTGGTTGGTCGGCTCGTCGAGGATCAGCAGGTCGTGTCGCTCGAGCAGCACCCGGGCGAGCGCGACGCGACGTCGCTCTCCGCCCGACATCGGGCCCACGACAGCGTCCAGCGGCGGCAGCGACAAGCCCTCCAGCACGGCCCGCGCGTGCCCGTCGCCGGCCCACTCATGCTCTGGCCGCTCTCCGACGACGAGCTGACGCACCGTCGCCTCGGCGTCGAGGTCGAAGTGCTGGGCCAGACGTCCCACCGACAGGCCGGTGGTGTGGGTGACCCGCCCGGAGTCCGGGTCCCCGGCCCGGGCGATCATCCGCGTCAACGTGGTCTTGCCGCCACCGTTGCGGCCGACCACCCCGATGCGCTCACCCTCCCCGACGCCGAGGGAGACCCTGTCGAGAATCGACGCCGTCCCGTAGACGACGGTGACGTCTTCGAGGTTGACCAGGTTCACCGCGGATCGCCGGTGCGGTCGATCACGCGGGCCCCCGGCACCGGGCCGTAGGCCATGCGCACCGCGCGCGCAACGCCGGCGCCGGATAGCGCGGCGGCGATGGCGACCGCATCACTCTGCGACCGGGCAAGGAAGGCGCACGTCGGCCCGCTACCCGAGACGATGCCGCCCAGTGCGCCGCACTCCATCCCGGCCGCCAGCGTGCGCCGCAGGGACGGACGCAGCCGCAGCGCAGCGGCCTGCAGGTCGTTGTGCAACGACTTCCCGAGAGCTACGGGGTCTCCCGCGCGCAGTGCGGCCAGCACGCCGTCCGGCGACACCTCGACGAGTGGGGCCCGGCGGTCGTGCTCGGCGTAGACCTCCGCTGTCGACAGGCCACCGCTGGCCAGGGCGAACACCCAGTGGAACTGCCCGCGGGCGAGCACTGAAGTCACGAGCTCACCGCGTCCCGTGGCCAACGCGGTCCCGCCGGCCAGGGTGAAGGGGACGTCGCTGCCCAGCAGCGACGCGAGCTCGCCGATCTCGCCGCGGTCGAGGCCCGTCTGCCAGAGGGCGTCGCAGGCGACGAGTGCCGCTGCGGCGTCGGCGGATCCGCCGGCCATCCCTCCGGCCACGGGGATCCCCTTGACGATCTCGAGCTGCACTCCCGCCGCCGCTCCGGTGCGCACAGCAAGGCGCAGCGCCGCCGCGACGGCGAGGTTGCCGGCGTCCCGGGGCAGGTCGGCCGCGCCTTCCCCGGTGACCCGGCAGGTGACCTCGTCGACGGAGGGGTGCGCGGTGACCTCGTCATAGAGCGAGACGGCCTGCATGACGCTGACCACGTCGTGGTAGCCGTTGGCCCGCAAGGGACCCACGGCGAGATGCAGGTTGACCTTGCCGGGGGCCCGAACCGTCACCGGGTCGGGTCCGTTGGCCGGGCCTCGGCGGTCGGCCAGGACGAGCTCCGGAGGACGGGCTGACGCAGCGGTCAGCGTGCGGGTTTCAGCGAGCGGCGGCGATCGACGAGAAGTCTGTCACGGTCAGCGTCTCTCCCCGCGCCGCGGGGTCGATGCCCGCCCGGCGCAGGATCGCCTCAGCCGCGGGGGCGTCGCCGGCCCAGCCGGCCAACGCCGCCCGCAGCGTCTTGCGGCGCTGGGCAAAGGCGGCCTCAACCACCGCGAACGTCTCCGCCCGGCCGGCCTCGGGCGGCGGCTCGCGGCGGGTGAACGAGACGAGCCCGGAGTCGACGTTGGGGGCGGGCCAGAAGACGGAGCGCGACACCGAGCCGGCCTGGCGCGCCTCGGCGTACCACGCGAGCTTCACTGAGGGGGCGCCGTACACCCGCGAGCCCGGTGGCGAGGTGAGCCGGTCAGCCACCTCCTGCTGGACCATGACCAGGCCCCGGCGCAGGGTCGGGAAGCGCTCCAGCAGGGTCAGCACGACCGGTACGGCGACGTTGTAGGGCAGGTTGGCCACCAACGCAGTGGGCTCCGGCCCAGGCAGCACGTCCACCCGTAGCGCATCCGCATTGACCACCTCGAGGTCACCCCCGGCCCGCGCCGCGGTGCGGGGCAGCAGTCCGGCAAGCCTCGGGTCGATCTCGACCGCCACGACCCGCCGTACGGTGGGAAGCAGGCCTAGAGTGAGCGACCCCAGCCCCGGGCCGACCTCTATGACGACGTCCTCGGCCGTCACGCCGGACACCCGCACGACGCGGCGCACCGTGTTGGCGTCGAGCAGGAAGTTCTGGCCCAGCGTCTTGGTCGGACGCAGGTCGAGCTCAGCGGCCAGTCGGCGGATCTCCGCAGCGCCGAGCAGCGAGTCGGTCAGCTGAAGAGGCGGCGACCGCAGTGCGGCCACTGCCCGGCGCCGGAGCGCAGGTAGAGCCGCTTGGCCCGGAAGGTCTGCTCCGCGGACGACGCGTCGATGGGGTCGCCAGTACCGCCGACACTGCGCCACGTGGCGCGGTGGAACTGGTAGAGCCCGCGGTAGAGCCCGTTCGGCGACACCGCGCGGGGTCGCCCGCCGGACTCGCACCGCGCCAGCGCCGGCCAGTTGAGATGGTCAACGCTCGTCCGGCGGTTGACCGATGCCGGCGGCGGCACGGGCTTGGTGCCGACGAGCACGATCTTCGTCCGGGGCTGGCGAAGCGTGCGGTCCCGGACCAGCTTCTTCGCGGAGACCCGGTTGTCGGTGTAGGTCACGGCGTAGGTGCGCTCGCGGATCCCTATGACGCCGACGACGGAGACCTTGGTGCGGCCCTTGTACATGGACGCGTCGTTGCGGCGCTCCACCGGGAAGGGGATGGGGCTCTTCTCGACGACTTGGCGGCCGCGGATGCGGGTGACCTTCACGACCATGCCCGGCACCGGCAGGGAGCCCGCGGGCACCGACAGGACGTCCGTGGCGGCCACGGTGACGCCGGCCTCGAGCAGGACGTCGCCGACCGTCGCAGCCGTCGTGGTGAGCGCCTGAGTCCGGCCGTCGACGGCCACGCGCACGCTCGCCGGGGTGCGCACTTCGAGGGAGAGGCCACGGAGCGGGATGCGCTTCGACCGCGAGGCGGAGACGAAGGCAAGGGCCGAATTGCGCACGGCCAGCTGGCCCAGAGCGTCCTCGACGGTCAGCGCGGTGACCCAGACGGTCCGCGGCTTGCCGTTGAGCATCAGGTCGAGCTGGCGTCCTCGGCGTACGACGATGCGCGAGTCCTCATCGACCCGGACCTCGCGAGCCGGCGCCAGCACGTCGTGCTCGCCTACCTCCAGCCGGGCCGACGTGAGCACCGCGGCCACCGTGCGGCCGAAGGTGCGCACCTGGCGCTCCTCGCCGTCGACGACCACCGTGACGGTCTTGTCGGCCGAGACGTAGGTGGCGCCGGCTCCGAGGAGGAGGGCCAGGACGAGAGAGCGGACCAGCGTTTGCGCGAGACGACGGGACACGGAGCTCCAATGCCGGGGGGTCCGGGCACGGGGAGAGCCACACCCCGCGAGAACGCGGTGGGTGGCAGCAGGGCTTCCCCGACCCGGCTACTTATCACAGGACGATAACGAGGCAATGCGCGCCGAGTCCAATCAGAGCCGGCCAAACCGGACAGGGGTACGGCGCTGCTCACCGGGGGTAAGGGGCTGGCATGACTCGTCCGAATCTGATCGACCCCAACTCTGAACGCGGCTTGGGCGCCCTCGTCGCGGAGGCCGCGAGCGAGATGTCCACGCTGGTGCGCCAGGAGATCGCCCTCGCCAAGGCAGAGCTCGGCCAGAGCGTGAAGAGCGCCGGAATCGGCGCAGGAGCCTTCGCCGCCGCCGGCGCCACGGGGCTTCTCGCCCTGCTCTTCCTCTCCTTGGCCGCCATCTTCGGGCTGGACGCGGCCGGCCTGTCCATCACCGTCTCGGCGCTCATCGTCGCCGGCTTCTGGCTGCTGATCACCGCCGGGCTCGGCCTGGTCGGCAAGAGCAAGATGAGCCATATCGGCGGGGTTCCGCGCACCGCCAAGACCCTCAAGGAGGACGTCGAGTGGGCGCGACACCCGACGAGCTAGAGGCCCAGATCTCCCAGACCCGGGAAGAGCTGTCTGCCACGGTCGAGGAGATCGGCCACAAGGTCTCCGACCTGCGGGAGTCGGTGCGTCCGACCCGCGTCGTACGCCAGCCGAGAGTCCAGCGGGGGCTGGCCGGCATCGCCGGCGTGGTCGCCTTGATGCTCATGGTCAAGGCCTGGCGCCGCCGCCGCGAGAGCTGACTCCGGACCCCTCCGCCTCCTTCCGCACTTCCGCACCGCCATCAGTTGAGGGTGGAGGAGTTACCAGGGGCCGAAGACGCGCTCCGACGTCGCGGCGATGGCGGTGGCCAGCTCCTCCTCCGACACGCCCTTGCACTGCGCCATCACGCGGACGGTGAGCGGGATCAGGTACGGCGCGTTGGCCTTGCCGCGGTGCGGCATCGGGGTCAGGAACGGCGCGTCGGTCTCCACCAGCAGCAGCTCGAGAGGGGCGGCCGCCACCGCCTCCCGCAGCGGCTGGGCGTTCTTGAAGGTGACGTTGCCGGCGAAGCTCATGACGTAGCCGAGGTCGGCACAGCGCCGGGCCAGCTCGGCGTCGCCCGAGAAGCAGTGGAACACCGTCTGCTCCGGCGCACCCTCCTCCTCGAGCGCAGCGAGCACCGCGTCGTGCGCCTCGCGGTCGTGGATGACCAGCGCCTTGCCGGACGACTTCGCGATGGCGATGTGCGCCCGGAACGACCGCTGCTGGTCGGCGACGTCGGCGCTGTCCCGGTAGAAGTCCAGCCCAGTCTCCCCGACCGCCCGCACCTGCGGCAGCGCGGCGAGCCGTTCGATCTCGGCCAGCGCGGCCGCATCCGCCGTACCCGCCTCGTTGGGATGGATCGCCACGGCCGCAGCGACTGCGGGGTAGGCCGCCGCGAGCTCGGCGGCGAAGCGCGAGGACGCCACGTCGATGCCAATGGTGACGACCCGCGGTACGCCGACGGCCGCCCCGGCGTCCAGCACCTCCTGTACGTCGCCGCCGACGAGGTCGAGGTGGCAGTGCGAGTCGACGACGTCGACGGGAAGCGGCGGCGGGGCGGGTGCGGCCTCGGCGTCCGGCGCCCCGCCGTCCGAGCGCTGTCTCACTCGGCGCTTTCCTCGATGCGTGGGAAGAGCTGTTCGCTCTTGACCAGGCGGACACCGGTCGGCAGGTGCGTGGTCGCGATCGCGTCGACCCGCTGGTCGGCGAGAGCACCGAGCGCCGGCTCCGCCCCGAGGGACGCCCAGAGGACAGCCGAGGACTTCGGCATCACCGGGTTCAGCAGCACGGCAAGCGCGCGCAGCCCGTCGGCGGCGCTGTAGAGCACCCGGTCGAGCGCGTCGTCGTCGCCACTCTTCGCGAGTGCCCACGGCTGCGTCTCGGAGACGAAGCCGTTGACGTCGCGGACCAGGTCGAAGATGCGCGCGATGCCGGTCTGGAAGTCGAGGGCGGTCATCGCCGCGTCGGCGTCGGCGACGACGGAGGCCAGCCCGAAGTCGGCGGGGTCATCTGTCGCCGGGAGGATGCCGCCCCGGTAGCGCTCCACCATCGAGGTGACGCGCGACGCGAGGTTGCCGAAGTCATTCGCCAGCTCGCTGGTGTAGCGCCGCTGCATCGACTCCCAGGAGAACGAGCCGTCCTGGCCGTAGGACAGCTCGCGCAGGAAGTAGTAGCGGTAGGCGTCGGAGCCGAACACGTCGGTGATCTGCGCCGGCGCGATGCCCGTCAGCTTCGTCTTGCTCATCTTCTCGCCGCCGACGAGCAGCCAGCCGTTGGCGAAGACCTGCTTCGGCAGCGGCAGCCCCGCGGCCATCAGCATGGCCGGCCAGATCACCGCGTGGAACCGCAGGATGTCCTTGCCGACTAAGTGCACGTCGGCCGGCCAGAGCCGCTCCCAGCCGGGATCCGGCCAGCCGGTCGCGTTGAGGTAGTTCTGCAGCGCGTCGATCCAGACGTAGATGACGTGCGAGTCGTCCCACGGGACCTTGACGCCCCAGTCGAAGCTGGACCGGCTCATCGAGATGTCCTGCAGCCCGCCGCGGACGAACGACACCACCTCGTTGCGCGCGCTCTCCGGCGCGATGAAGCCCGGGTTAGCCGCGTAGTGGTCGAGCAGCCGCTCGGCGTAGGCCGACAGCGGGAAGAAGTAGTTGTCCTCGCTGATCTCCTTGACCGGCCGGCCGTGCACGGGGCAGTTGCCGTCCACCACGTCGGCGGGCAGCTTGAACTCCTCGCAGGCCACGCAGTACGGCCCGGTGTAGCTGCCCTTGAAGACGGCGCCCAGCTCGTGCAGCGCGATCCAGAAGTCGCGGACCCGGTCCTCGTGGCGCGCCTCGGTGGTGCGGATGAAGTCGTCATAAGCGATGTCGAGGGTCTCCCACGCCGGCTTCCACGCCGTGGTCACCATGTGGTCAGTCCACTCCTGCGGCGTCATGCCGTGCTCCTGCGACGCGGTGAGGATCTTCTCGCCGTGCTCGTCAGTGCCGGTCAAGAAGTGCACCTGCTCGCCGCGCTGGCGGTGCCAGCGGGCCAGCACGTCACCGGCGACCGTGGTGTACCCGTGGCCGATGTGCGGCACGTCGTTGACGTAGTAGATCGGCGTGGTGACGTAGAACGTGTCGCCAGTCATAACGTCATCCTAGGTGCGGGCTCAACTCCGTTTCCGGGTCGGCCGTCGCGTCGACCCGCGAGCAGTCGTATCGGCATCCCCAGCGCCAGAGCGGCCGCGGCGATCCCGAGTGAGCGCAGCAGCTGGCTATTCGGCAGCGGCACGGCGGAGGCCGCGAGCAGCACGACACCGATGCCGAGCGCGAGCACCGAACCCCGGGCGCAGTCGAGAGCGAGCCCGCGGAGGAAGCCCGTCTCCAGCGGAGTCCCGGGAGGTACGGCGACGGCCGCGTCGGCGACGGTCACGAAGAGCAGCAGCAGTGCCGCAGCGACGGGCACGGCAACGTCGACGGGCCGGTCCTCGACACCGATGACAGCGACGTAGGGCGCGGTCAGCGCGATCGCCCCGACGGTGATGGCACCCTCGCTCCAGAGCACCAGGGCCGAGATGAGCAGGAGCAGCGCGGGCACGCTGAGCGCGATGTAGCCGCGCGACAGCGGCACCAGGGTGAAGGGGTAGGCCAGCACCGCGCAGCCCAGGAATGCGGCGACGATGCGCAGCAGCTCTCTCATCTATGTGCTCCTCCTCAACGCCGAGCCAGCCGCGGGCGAGCGTGCAGCCGGGAGACCTCGGTGAGCACCGCGTCGAGGCCGCCGCTGCCGGCCCAGCGGACGACCGGCGCGCCGATCTCGGCCAGGCGATAGAGCTGGGCTTCGCGCTCCATGAGGAAGATCCGCTCGCCCAGCGCGTACTGCGCGGACCGCGCTGCCGGCAGCAGGTCCTCCGGCGAGGTGTCGACGACGACGACGCCGTAGCCGCGCGCCGCGAGGTCGGCCATCGCCGTCGTGGCGCGCAGGTCGAGCAGCGGAGACAACGCGATGACGAGTGCCCGGGGAGGAAGGCAGCGCCGGGGCAGCAGCCCGATGTCCTTCCACGCGTAGCTCAGGCCGACCTCGACGCCGAGCAGGTGCTCGATAACCCGGTGCCGCTGCACCCCGCCCGCGCCGGCCACCAGCCAGCGGGTGGTGCCGCCGAAGGTGATGACGCCGACCCGGTCGCCGCGGGCGAGGTAGTGCTCCGCGATGCCCAGCGCCGCGCGCACCTCGACATCGAGAGAGGTCGCTCCGGGCGGCCCGACGTCGTCGAACGTGTCGAGCATCAGCACCACCTCGGCGTTGCGCTCGACCTGGTGCTGGGTGACGTGCAGCTCACCGAGGCGGTTGGTCGCGCGACGGTGCACCCGGCGCAGCGAGTCACCCTGGACGTAGGGCCGGATGCTGGCGAACTCCACGCCGTCGCCGGGCGAGCGGGTGACATGGCTGCCGGTGAGCGCGCGCTGGAAAGGATGCGCGTCACCGGCGCGGAAGTCCTCCATCCGAGGGATCACTCTCAGCGGTACGGCAGCGCGTGCGGTCCAGCCCCCGACCAGTCGCGACCGGCCGTGCACCACGACGGTGAGCGGCCCGACGTCGTGCACGCCCCATCGGCCGGCCTGCAGACCGACGGTGACATCCCGCACCTCACCGGGGGCGAGCGCCACGGTGACCCTGGTCGGGTCGAGTGCGGTGATCGCGGCGCCATAGCGCAGGTGCAGGTCAACCTGCTCTGCGCGTCCGGAGCCAGCCGCGGCACTCACCCGCACGGTCGCCACGATGCGCTGGTCCTCAAGACATCGTGAGGCGGACAGGCGCAGCTCGACGGAGACTTCGGGGTTGCGCGCCAGCAGCCCCGCGCAGAGCACGACGAGCAGCGGCGCCGCGAGCACGACGAGCTCTACCCGGCCGAGCAGCAGGCCCCCGAGGAGCAGCGGGGCCGCCACCGCGATGAAGCGGCCGAGCTGCGGAGCCGGCACCAGGTTTCTCAAGCGCTGCTCACGGCGCGACGGTCGGCGGGGTCGGGACCTGAGCGAGGATGGCGGCGATGACGTCGTCGCCGCTGATCCGGCGTACCCAGGTCTCCGGGCGCAGCGTGACGCGATGCCCGAGCGCGGCGATGGCGACTGCCTTGACGTCCTCGGGGGTGGCGTAGTCGCGCCCGTCCAGCAGCGCCCGCGCTCGGGTCAGCGCCAGCACGGCGAGCGCCCCACGCGGGCTCGCGCCCACCAGCACCTGCGGGTGCGCCCGCGTCGCCGCCGCGAGGTCGACGATGTAGCGGCCGAGGGTCTCGTCGACGTGCACGCCCTCCACCGCGGCCTGCATCGCGAGCAGCTCGGCGCGCGTGACCACCGGGTCGACGGACACCGCCTCTACGGCGCGATCCATCCGTCGACGGAGCACTTCCCACTCGTCGTCGCGAGACGGGTAACCCAGGCGGGCCCGCAGCAGGAAGCGGTCCAGCTGCGCTTCGGGCAGCGGGTAGGTGCCCTCGTACTCGATCGGGTTCTGGGTGGCCAGGACGAGGAACGGCGGCTCGAGGACGAAGGTCTCGCCCTCAACGCTCACCTGCGACTCCTGCATCACCTCGAGCAGCGCGGCCTGGGTCTTGGGAGGGGTGCGGTTGATCTCGTCCGCGAGCAGCACATGAGTGAAGAGCGGGCCGCGGCGAAACTCCAGCGACCCGTCGCGCTGGTCGTAGACGAAAGAGCCGGTCAGGTCCATCGGCAGCAGGTCGGGGGTGAACTGCACCCGGCGGAAGCCGAGCCCGAGTGCCTGCGCGAAGCTGCGGGCGATCAGCGTCTTGCCGAGCCCGGGGTTGTCCTCCAGCAGCACGTGACCGCGCGCCAGGACACCGAGCAGCACCAGCTCGAGCGCCGCCCGCTTCCCGACGACCACCCGCTCGACCGAGTCCAGGACGTCGGTGCAGCGGCGGCGTACGTCGGCCGTCGTGGGCGCTCCGGCAGCTACACCGCCTCGACTGCGGCCACCAGCCGCTCGAGGTCCGCGGGGCTGGGCCCCGCCCCGTCGAGAGCCTGTGGTCGAGCGGGCGGGTCCGTCTGGAACAGCTGCCATAGCTCCTCGCCGATGATCGCCCGCGCCGCTGCGGGTGAGGTCAACATGTCGATGCCGTGCCGGCGCGCGAGGCGGTCCTCGACGAGACCGTGGAGCAGGGGCCGGATGGTGCGAGAGAACTGCCGCGCCGAGGACGAGGCATAGGTGAGGGAGGCCTCTAAGCGGGCCAAGCGCACCTGCTGCTCGCCGGGCGGCGGGAGCTCCACCCGCTGGACCCGCAGCACGGGCTCCGCCCGTCGGCCGACGGCGGCGCGGGACAGGACCCGGGCGGCCACCAGCAGGAAGGCGGCCACCGTCGCGACCCGCAGCGGGGTGGTCCGCGGCGGCGGCGTCGCGAAGTAGACCGCGGCACAGACGACGGCGTACTCGAACACCGGCCGGGCGGCCCGCAGGCGGGTCATCGGCCGGCCGTCGTCAGCTCGCCGGAGAGCGCGGCTCGCGCGGCAGCCAGAGCCGCCCGCGCCTCGGCGCGCATCGCGTCGTCCACGGGGTGCGCGCTGTAGCGCACCTCGCGGTAGAGCGCGGTGAGGCGCTCCAGCGCCTGCGCCGGCACGCCGCGCTCGGCCAGAACCCGCTCCAGCAGCTCCGTCGAAGTCTCGTGCGGGCGGCGCGCCGTACCGGCGGCCGCCGCCGTTTCGACCATGGCGAGGTAGCAGGCGATCACGACCTCGCGCGGGTCGACATCGTCGAGCGCCTCGACGCCCACGTCGATCTGGCGTGCCAGGCGACGGCGCAGCGGCTCCGTCGCCTCGTCGTCGACGAGCTCGCCGAGATCTCTCGGGTCGACGTCCTCCGCGGCTGATGCGCGGGCCAGGCGGAGCAGGCGGATCCGAGCCAGCCCGCGAAGGACCACCGCGACAACGGCTGCAGCGAGGAGCACCAGCACGAGGCTGACGACGACGACCAAGACGACCTCGACGATGTCCCCCGCCCGCCGCAGACCTGACGGCAGCTCTTTCGTCGAGGAGCCCGAGAAGAGCGCGCTCAGGTCAATGCGGTCCCCGAGGCGGAAGGGCCGCACGACCACCTTGCGGTCGGCCCGCAGGTAGGGGCCCCCACCCGCCGTCACCGCGGCCGCGAGCAGGCCCGCGCCGAGCGCGAGGACGGCTGCCGCCCGCCGTCGTCGCTCTGTCATCGGATCCCCGACTCTGTCACGCCGCCTGCCGCGGCTGGGCCGCCGGTCGAAACGGGGCCGTCGAACCGTAGCCGCTTGGCCGCGACGACGGCGTCGAACACCGCTCGCTTGGACACCCCGGTGGCCGCGGCAACCGCCGCGATGGCCTCCTTGCGCGTCTCCCCGACGTCCTCGCGCTCGGCTACTGCCGCCGCCAGCTCCACCGGGCTGCGGCCCGTCGTACCCTCGGCACCGCTCGGTGCGCCGCCCACGACGAGGGTGATCTCGCCACGCACCCCCTCCGCCGCCCACTCCGCGAGCTCAGCCAGGCTGCCCCGGCGTATCTCCTCCCAGGTCTTGGTCAGCTCCCGGCATACGACGCCGGGCCGCTGCCCGCCGAAGGCAGCCGCCAGGTCGGCGAGTGACGCGGCGAGGCGATGCGGCGCTTCGAACAGCACGAGCGTGCGCGGCTCTGCGGCCAGCTCGGCCAGCCGCGCGCGCCGCGGACCGCCCTGGCGCGGCAGGAAGCCCTCCATGCACCAGCGGTCGGTCGGCAGGCCGGACACCGCCAGCGCCGCGGTGACCGCGGAGGCCCCCGGCACCACGCTCACCCGGATCCCCGCGGCGACCGCCGCCGCCACCAGCCGGTAGCCGGGGTCGGAGACGCTCGGCATCCCGGCATCGGTGACCAGCGCGACGGTGCGCCCAGCGATCAGTGCGGCGAGCAGCT
This sequence comes from Mycobacteriales bacterium, assembly GCA_035536235.1. GTDB lineage: Bacteria > Actinomycetota > Actinomycetes > BP-191 > BP-191 > DATLNF01. The sequence continues at coordinate 1,967 of DATLOQ010000159.1, read as the reverse complement.
CGGCAGTGCGGCCGACCTCGTTGGCCTCGAAGAAGCTGACTAGAGGGGCGGTGCGGATCCCGAGGTGACGGGCCAGCCGGATCAGCCGGCGGGTGTCCTCCGCGGCGATCACGTCAGCGCTGGTGAGCATCTCGGCGAGCCGCGGCGTCGCGTCTCCGACATTGCCGATCGGCGTGCCGCACAGCACCAGGAGCCCTGGGGGGTCGGCTGCCGCGGGGGTCACCACTGCATCCTCCCAGTCGGGCGGTCTCCTACGATGGGCTCGCACGCTCCGACGCGCGAGAGGACATCCGTGGCGACGACCACTTCCGAGCACCCCACCGAGCACCCGGCCCCGCCCGCGGTCGAGCCTTCGGTACGCCGGCGCGTCGCCGAGCGCTTGGTGCGGCCGATGCCGACCGACGACGTTGCTGGCTGGCTGGCGCCCATGGGCGTCTTCCTAGTCGCCCTGCTGATGCGGCTGCACCGGCTCGGCGTGCCGAAGGCCGACGCGTTCGACGAGGTCTACTACGCCTGCGACGCCCAGTCGCTGCTGCGCAACGGCATCGAGGTGGCCCACAAGGCCCGTGATCAGGGCTTCTGCCTCGAAGACACCGCGGCCACCCCCTTCGCCGGCTTCGTCGTACACCCGCCGTTGGGCAAGTGGGCGATCGCCGTCGGCGAGAAGATGTTCGGGTTCAACAGCTTCGGCTGGCGCTTCAGCGCTGCCGTCGCGGGTGCGCTGTCGGTGCTGCTGCTCGCGCGGATCGGACGGCGGATGTTCCGCTCGACGCTGCTGGGCTGCGTGGCGGCCGGGATTATGGCCTTCGACGGGCTGCACTTCGTGCAGAGCCGGATGGCCATGCTGGACATCTTCCTGCTCTTCTGGCTGGTCGCTGCCTTCGGCTGCCTGGTCGTCGACCGGGACGACATGCGGGCGCGGCTCGCCGCCCGCCTCGACGCGGGTCTCGCCTTACCGGGCCCCAAGCTCGGCCTGCGCTGGTGGCGGGTCGGCGCCGGCGTCTGCCTCGGCGCCGCTGTCGCCACGAAGTGGAGCGGCCTCTACTTCGTGGCCGGCTTCGGCCTGCTCACCTTCGCCTGGGACGTCGGCGCCCGCCGTACGGCGGGCATCCGGATGCCCTTCGTCGCCACCCTCTGGCGCGAGTCGCTCTCGCTCATCAGCTGCATCCTGCTGGTCGGCAGCCTCGTCTACGTCGCGTCCTGGGGCGGCTGGTTCGCCAGCGACAACGGCTGGCGCCGCAACCCCGGCACCTTCGGGACCAACCTGGCGCACCAGAACGACTTCGGCCCGGTGCAGGGCTTCGCCCGCTACCACCAGGAGATCTGGAGCTTCCACCAGAACCTGCAGAGCGACCACGCCTACGAGTCGAAGCCGGCTAGCTGGTTCCTGCTGATCCGCCCGGTCGCCTACTACTACCAGACCCCCGAGGAGGGCACCTCCCAGGCCACCCTGGGCGTGGGCTCCCCGGCGGTCTGGTGGGCGGCGATCCCGGCCATGGTGGCGCTGGCCTGGTGCTGGGTCTCGCGGCGCGACTGGCGGGCCGCCGCGATCCTGTCGACCATCGGCATCGGCTACCTGCCCTGGTTCCTCGAAGGCGGCCGCACGATGTTCCTCTTCTATGCCCTGCCCCTGGTGCCGTTCATGGCGCTGGCGCTGGCCTACTGCGCCGGCCTCGCCGTCGGGCGCCCCGAGCAGTCCCTGCGCCGCCGCCGGATTGGAGCCGCAGCCCTGGGGGGCTACCTCGCCCTCGTGGTCTGGAACTTCCTCTACCTGTACCCGGTGCTCGCGGCGCGGATCATCCCCTACGCCGACTGGCAGGACCGGATGCTCTTCAAGACGTGGATCTAGACCTCCCCACTGCAGCTAGCGGGCAAGCCAGCCACCCGCCCACGCATCTTTTCGGCCCCAGGACCATCCGGACCGCCCTTTTCCTGGCCGTGGAGTCGAAAGGATGGCCCGCGCGAGG
>DATLOQ010000158.1:0-12105 GCA_035536235.1 Mycobacteriales bacterium | reverse complement strand
TCCGCAGCTGAACCCTGGATCGGTGCGTTGAGCGCCATCCGCTCCGCCATCTGCCGACGCTGCGGGTTGTCGCTGACCAGGTCGGGAAGGTAACGGCGCCGGCCCAGAATGGTCTCCGTGTAGCCGTCGGTGCGGGCTTGGCTCACGACGTCGCGCAGGTAGTCGCGCACGCCACCGAACCGCTCGAAGTACGCCGTCATCTGCTCCTTCGCCTCGTCCGGCGTGATCTGCAGCTGCTGCGCGAGCCCGAACGCGGAGAGGCCGTAGGCCAGGCCGTAGGACATCGCCTTGATCCGGCGGCGAAGCTCGGGATCGACCTGGTCGGGCGGGACGTCGAAAACCCGCGACGCCGTCGTGGTGTGCAGGTCCTCGCCGCTGGCGAACGCGTCGAGGAGGCCGGCGTCCTCGGACAGGTGCGCCAGGATCCGCATCTCGATCTGGCTGTAGTCGGCGGTCATCAGCGACTCGTACGCCGTGCCGTCGTCGGCGACACCGACCACGAAGGCCTGGCGGATCTCGCGCCCCTCGGCAGTGCGGATCGGGATGTTCTGCAGGTTGGGGTCGGTGCTGGAGAGCCGGCCCGTCGCCGCGACCATCTGCTCGTAGGTGGTGTGGATGCGTCCCCGGTCGTCGATCATGGGCAGCAGCTGCTTCTCGACGGTGGTCAGCAGGCGAGAGACGTCACGATGCCGGAGCAAGTGCGCCAGCAGGGGGTGCTCGCTCTGGGTGGCCAACCACTGGATGGCATCAGCATCCGTCGTGTAGCCCGTCTTGATCTTCTTCGTCTTCGGCAGGCCGAGCTCCTCGAAGAGAATCTGCTGCAGCTGCTTGGGTGAGCCCAGGTTGAACTCCCGCCCGACGCAGGCGTACGCCTCGCCGCTCACTTCCTTGACCGTCGCCGACATCCGCGCCTGCAGCATCGCAAGATGCTCGCGGTCCATCGCGATGCCCGTCTGCTCCATGTCGGCAAGGACTCGGACGAGAGGCAGCTCGAGCTCGCGCAGCAGCCGACTCGCGCTGCGGCGCTCGAGATCGGTGTCGAGCGAGGCAGCGAGGTCAGCCACCGCGCGCGCACGGAGCACCGCGTCGGTGGCCTCAGCGTCGTCGTCACCGGTGCCGTCCAGGGCCAGCTGGCCGTCGTCGGCCACCTCCGTGCGCAGCTCACGGTGGAGGTAGCGCAGCGCCAGGTCGGCCAGGTCGAAGCTGCGCTGTCCAGGCAGGGCCAGATAGGCGGCGAGGGCCGTGTCGCTGGTCACCCCGGCCAGGGCAAAGCCACGAGCGCGCAGGGCGAGCATCGGCCCCTTGACGTCGTGGACCGCCTTCGGGACGCCGGGGTCGGCGAGCCAGGCTGCGAGCGCGGCCTCCTCGTCGGCGTCGAGGCCCTCGAGAAGCAGGTAGGCCCCCTCGCCGTTCTCCAGCGCGAACCCGATGCCGTGGACGTCCCCCGTGCCGCGTCCCCACGAGCCGCGCAGGTGCAAACCGACGCGGGTCCCTGTGGGGATCGACTCCAGCCACCCGCGGAGATCGCCGGCACCGAGCATCCGGACCGCGACGTCGAAGCCCTCGTCGGCCTCCGGCTCCACCGAGGAGAGGCTGGCGTAGAGACGCTCGCGCAGCACCCGGAACTGCAGGGTGTCGAAGACCTTGTGCACCTCGTCGCGGTCCCACACGCCCATCTTCAGGTCGGCCGGCCCCAGCGGCAGCTCGACGTCGCGCGCGAGCTCGGTCAGGGTGCGGTTGCGCATCACGCTGGCCAGGTGCTCCCGCACCGCACCGCCGACCTTGCCGGGTATCTCGTCGACGCGGTCGCACATCTCCGCGAGGGAGCCGAACTGCTGCACCAGCTTGATCGCGGTCTTCTCCCCGACCCCAGGCACGCCGGGCAGGTTGTCGCTGGGGTCGCCGCGGAGAGCGGCGAAGTCCGGGTACTGCGATGGCGTGAGGCCGTACTTGGCCATCACCTCGTCAGGCGTGAACCGCGTCATGTCGCTGATCCCCTTGCGGGTCATCAGCACCGTCACGTGCTCGTCGACGAGCTGGTAGGCGTCGCGGTCGCCGGTGACGACCAGCACGTCCATGTGCTGCGCACTCGCCTGCGTTGCCAGCGTGGCGATCACGTCATCCGCCTCGAAACCCGGCGCCTCGAGCATCGGAATGCGCAGCGCTTCGAGCACCTCCTTGACCAGCGACACCTGCCCGCGGAAATCCGTCGGGGTCTCCGACCGGGTCGCCTTGTAGCCGGCGTATGCCTCGTGTCGGAAGGTCGGCGCGGACAAGTCGAAGGCGACGGCGATGTGCGTTGGCTGCTCGTCCCGGATGACGTTAATCAGCATCGAGGTGAAGCCGTAGACGGCGTTGGTGGGCTGCCCGGTCGTCGTGGAGAAATTCTCCACCGGAAGGGCGAAGAACGCGCGGTAGGCCAGTGAATGACCGTCGAGCAGCAGGAGCCGGTCGTCGCCCACGCTCAGTGCTCGGGGCGGTCGGCAATCACGACCGGTAGCGCGACCCGCTTGCGACCGGGCCGGCGCAGCGCAACCGTGCGCGGGACGCGCAGCTCGTGGCGAAGGATCGCGGCGCGGTCACCCACGCCGGACAGCTGACGGCGCAGCGCACTGACCGAGGCGACCCGGCGTACGACGACCGGGCCGAAGCCGAGCCGCGCATAGAAGCGGTTGGCCTCGCGGTCCTGCGGTACGACGCTGGCCACGACCTGGTCCACCCCGACTTCCTCGGCGAAGGACGCAGCCGCGCCCACCAAGGCCTTCCCCGCGCCGCGCCGGCGGTGGCGGTGCGCGACCACCATGTGGGTCATCTCCACGGCCGGGGATTCGACCAACGAGGTGGACGAGCCGACGCAGAGCAGCACCATGCCGATCAGGTCGCCGGCGCTCTCGGCCACGATCAGCCGGCAGTCCGGGCTGCGCATGGCGTCGGAGTACCGGGCCTCCGTGGCTGCCAGTGCGTCCGGAGAGCGTCCAGCCCGCCGCGGCGTGTGCTCGCGCAGCTCACGCCAGAGGTCGAGGAGGCCAGGCATGTCCTCGGGCCGTGCCTCGCGGACGGTCACCGCTGCTCGCAACGGGGGCTCCTCACGGCGCTTACCTGCTGGGGGGGTCAGGAGGGCTTCCCTCGAGCCCGGGGCAGCGTACCGCCCGCATGGAGGGGGGCCTACCGCCGTTCGGCTCAAGCAGCTCCGGCGATGAGGTCCCAGAGCCGGCGCACGTGGGCGGCCTGGGTCTGCGTCGCGCCGACGCACGCGCGCAGCACCAGCCGACCGTCCAGGCGGGTGTGGGTCACGAAGGCCTCCCCGGAGGCGTTGACCGCGTCCAGCAGGCGCTGCGTGGCGTCGTCACCGTCCACGTGGCGCAGGCAGACCAAGTTGAGCCGGACCGGCGCCGCCAATTCGAAGCGCGCGTCGGCCCGCACCCAGCCCGCCAGCTCGTGGGCCAGGTCGACATGATGGCGGATATGCCGCTGCAGGCCCTCCACGCCGTAGTGGCGGATGACCAGCCAGAGCTTCAGGGCCCGAAAGCGCCGGCCGAGCGGGATTTGCCAGTCGCGGTAGTCGATGACGGCACCGGAGTCGCTGGCCGCATTGCGCAGGTACTCGGGCACGACGCTCAGCGCCGTCGTCAGCGCCGTCCTGTCCGCGACGAAGAAGGCGTCGCAGTCGAAGTTCACCAGCATCCACTTGTGCGGGTTCACGCAGTAGCTGTCCGCGAGCTCCAGCCCGTCGTTCAGATCGCGGAACTCCGGGCACAGCGTGGCCGTGCCGCTCATCGCCGCGTCGACGTGCAGCCAGGCCCCGTGCGCCCGCGCGATCTCGGCGATCTTCCGAAGCGGGTCGACGGCCTGGGTCGACGTCGTACCCAGCGCTGCCACGACCAGGGTCGGGGTTCGCCCGGCCGCTAGGTCCTCGGCGATCAGCGCGGCCAGGCTCTCCGCTCGCATGGCGAACGCGTCGTCGACCTCGACCTGACGCAGCTGGTCGGGAGCGAGCCCGGCGATGCGCACCGCCTTCTCCACAGACGAGTGCGCGTGGGATGACGAGTAGACCGTGAGGGAGCCCAGGTCAGCTCCGGCGCGGTGCCGAGCCGCGAGCAGCGCACACAGGGTGGCGCTCGACGCGCTGTCCTGGATCACCCCGCCCCCCGGACCGTCCGAGCGGAACGCCGCAGGCAGGTCGAGCATCTCGGCGAGCCAGTCGAGTACGTGAGACTCCAGCTCGGTGCAGGCCGGGCTCGTCGACCACAGCATGCCTTGCACCCCGAGGCCGGCCGACAGCAGCTCCCCGATGATGGAGGGCGCAGAGCTGTTGCTCGGGAAGTAGCCGAAGAAGCCTGGGGACTGCCAGTGCATCAGTCCGGGAACGATCACCTGATCGAGATCGGCGAGCACGTCGGTGAAGTCCTCCCCGTGGCGAGGAGCAGACACCGGCAGCATGGCGCGGATGTCTCCGGGCGCCACGGTCGGCACGACCGGCAGATCTGCCACGCGATCGAGGTAGTCTGCCACCCAGTCGACAGCAGCATGGGCGTGGCGACGGAAGGCCGCGCTCGTCATGTGGCCTGGTCGTTCAGAAGAATTCATCTGGCGATGCTACCGCCGCACAAAAGTCGGCAAATCGCCTGCGGCGCAACGAAAACATCACATTGACGGTCGGTGTACGACGACGATACGGTGCCCCGCGCCCCATCGAGTCGAGCGCCCCCTCACCCAGGTCAGGGCGGCGCGCGCCCGCGTGGTGCACCGTGGCCCGGGCGGCCGAGTAGACAACACCTGCGGACGGGGAAGCCGTGGGTGGACCCAAAGGCAGCCCGGGCCTCGGCACGCGCAGTAGAGGTGCGGTGCTCAGTCCTCGCCGAGGTAGGCCTTGCGGACCTCCTCGTTGCCCAGCAGGGCCGATCCCTTGTCAGCAAGTACGATCTTCCCGGTCTCGATGACATAGCCCTGGTCGGCGAGGGAGAGCGCGGCCTGCGCGTTCTGCTCGACCAGCAGGATGGTCGTGCCCTGCTCTTTGAGTGTGCTCACGGTGGAGAAGATCCGCTGCATCATGATCGGCGACAGGCCCATCGACGGCTCGTCGAGCATGAGCAGCCGCGGTCGGCTCATCATGGCCCGCCCCATGGCCAGCATCTGCTGCTCGCCTCCCGACAGCGTGCCCGCGGACTGGGTCTTGCGCTCGTCGAGGACCGGGAAGAGCGAGAAGACGCGCTCGATGTCCTCCTTGATGCCCGGCCCGTCGCTGCGGGTGAAGGCGCCGAGCTCGAGGTTCTCCAGCACGGTCATCCGAGGGAAGATCTTGCGACCCTCGGGCGAGTGGGCGATGCCGAGCTCCACGATCTCGTGAGCGGGCACTGAGTTGATCGGCTTGCCCTCGAAGGTGATCGTGCCGGCCATCGGCTTGAGCAGGCCCGAGAGAGTGCGCAACGTGGTCGTCTTGCCGGCGCCGTTGCCGCCGATCAACGTCACGACCTGCCCCGCCTCAACGGTGAAGCTGATGCCCTTCACCGCTTCGATCTTGCCGTAGGCGACCCGAAGGTCACGCACTTCGAGCATCGCACTCACGTGAGGTCGTCCTGTCTCGGGTGGGTCGGGGTTCTCATCGTGCCGCTCATTCGACCGGAGCGCCGAGGTAGGCCTCGATGACCCGGTGGTCGGACTGCACCTCCGCCGGACTGCCCTCCACCAGGAGCTGGCCCTGAACGAGCACCGCGACGCGGTCGCACAGGTTGAAGATGAACTTCATGTCGTGCTCGATGACGATGACCGGGAGCCCGGCGTCGCGGATCGAGTTGACCAGCGCCATCGCCTGGGCGGTCTCGATCGGGTTCATCCCCGCAGTGGGCTCGTCGAGCAGGAGCAGCCCGGGATCGGTGGCCAGTGCCCGGGCGATCTCGAGCCGCCGCTGGTCGCCGTACGGCAGGTTCTTCGCGAGCTCCCCCTCGATCTTGGACAGCCCGACGAACTCGAGCCAGCCACGCGCCGCCTCGACCGACTGGCGCTCCTCCCGCTTGAATTTCGGGCCGCGGAAGATCGCCGAGATCGGCCCCGTCGAGGTGCGGCAGTGCCGGCCGACCAGGACGTTCTCCAGGGCAGTCATGTTCTGGAAGAGCCGGATGTTCTGGAACGTGCGGGCCAGGCCGGTCTTGACGACGGCATCCGGCTTGCCGGACAAGATCTCGCCGCGGTAGCGGATCTCGCCCGCCGTCGGCTCTTCAAGCCCCGTGAGGCAGTTGAAGAAGGTCGTCTTGCCCGCGCCGTTGGGTCCGATCAGACCGACGATCTCACCCGAGTCGACGTGGAAGTCGACCTTGTTGACGGCGGTCAGGCCGCCGAACTGCTTGACCACCTGCTTGGCGTCGAGCACCCGCTCGACAGCGACCGTCGTGGTGGTCACTGCGCCATCACCGCCTTGCCGGGCGAGGGCGGCGGTTCTTGCGTCATCGCGTCACCTGTCGTCGGGTCGGCGTCCTCGAACTCCAGCTTGCGGCGGCTGTTCGGCACGATGCCGGTCGGCCGGAAGCGCATCATCAGGATGAGCGCGACGCCGTAGAAGAGCAGCCGCTTGTCCTGGAAGGTGCGCAGCTTCTCCGGCAGGGCGATCAGCACAGCCGAGCCGAGGATCGCTCCGGCCACCGTGCCCATGCCGCCGAGGACAACCGCCGCCAGGAGCGTGACCGACTCGAGGAAGGTGTAGGAGTCGGGAGAGACCTGAGTGGCCACATGAGCGTTGATCGCGCCAGCACCGCCGGCCAGGAACGCCCCGATGGCGAAGGCGAGCAGCTTCATCGAGATCGTGTTGACGCCCATGGCTTCGGCGGCGGTCTCGTCCTCGCGGATGGCCACCCAGGCGCGGCCGATGCGGCTGGTCGCGAGCCGGGTGAAGACCAGGATGACGAACGCGATGAGCAGGAGCTCGATGAAGTAGTAGTTGGCGAAGTACGGCAGGTCGACGCCGAGGACGGTGTGACCGTCGCCGAAGTCGAAGCTGCCCACCTTGAGGTTCGGCACTCCGGAGATGCCGTTGGGCCCGCGGGTGAGCGCGTCGTAGTTCTGGGCCACCAGCCGGAAGATCTCGCCGAAGCCCAGGGTCACAATGGCGAGGTAGTCGCCCCGCAGCCGCAAGGTCGGCGCGCCGATGACGAGCCCGAACACCGCGGCGATGACGGCCGAGAGCACGATGACGACGTAGAACGGCAGCTCGATGCTGGAGGTCGTCAGGTTGGCGTTGCCGAGCAGCGCCGCGACGTAGGCACCGACGCCGAAGAAGGCGACGTAGCCCAGGTCGAGGAGGCCAGCCTGGCCCACCACGATGTTGAGGCCGATCGCTGCGGCAGCGAACACGCCGATCGACGCGGCGACGCGGATCCAGTAGGCGCTGCCGTCCTGCACCTCGGAGATGAGGAACGGGAATGCCGCAGCTGCGAGCGCGCCGGCTGCGATGGTCACAGCGCGGTGGCGGCGATAGAGGGTGGAGATCCCGGCGAAGATGCCGAGCGCGTTGAGCGCGGCACAGGCCGCGATCAGGAACATGAAGAACCCGAGGATGCGGCTGGACCGATCGCCGTCGTCCGTGCCGACGTCGAGGGCGTAGACCACGACGAGGAGCAGGGCCAGCTGGACACCGCTGACGATGAGCAGCTCGACCCACTGCGGCCGGCGTCGCCACCGTCCCGGCTCGTCGTCCGCTGGGAGGGCGAGGAAGCCGAGGACCGCGACCACCCCGCCGACCCCGGTCAGCACGATGCCGAGCGCGAAGGCACCTAGCCCACCGCGCTCGTTGAGCACCGAGAGAAAGGTGCCGAGGGCGATCGCCACGATGCCGAGCGACGCAGCAAGACCGGCCTTGCGTCGACCGGGCAGTCGGGTGAGCGCGAGCAAGAACGCCAGGCAGAGCAGCAGGGTGTAGATCCGCACGCCCGAGTCGCCGAAGAAGAACGGGCTCTTCAGGTTGCCCGGATAGCCGCGGAAGGTGACCCAGGGAAGCAGCGAGCCCGCTATCACCAGGACGGCACCCGCGACGAGGGTCGGGCCCGCGCGACCGGTGAGCCGAGTCTGGACCTCCGCATTGAGGCGGGCGACCGCCGTACCGGCGCTCATGAGCGGGTCGCTACGCGCTCGCCGAGCAGGCCGCTCGGTCGGAACACCAGAACCAGGATGAGCACCACGAACGCGAACACGTCCTTATACGTCGAAGAGATGTACTGCGTGCCCATCGCCTCCACGATACCCAGCGTGAAGCCGCCCAGCACCGCACCCGTCACGTTGCCGATGCCGCCGAGCACCGCGGCGGTGAACGCCTTGATGCCGGCCAGGAAGCCGATGCTGAAGCTGATCTGGCCGAACTGCAGCCCCTGCATCACGCCCGCGATGCCGGCGAGCGCGGCTCCGATGGCGAAGGTGATCACGATGATCTTGTCGGTGTCGACGCCCATCAGCCGGGCGGTATCCGGGTCCTGAGACGTGGCCCGCATCGCCTTGCCGGTCTTCGACGTCTTGATGAAGGCGCTCAAGGCGACCATCAGCAGGATGGCCACCACGATGACGAAGATGGCGACGATCGGCAGGCTGACGCCGTTGAAGCCGACGTTGCGAGTCGAGATGTACTGCGGGAACGGACGAGCCGACTTCGCATCCGGGAAGTAGAGGCGTACGGCCTCCTGCAGGAAGATCGACACGCCGATCGCGGTGATGAGCGGCGCCAGGCGGGGGGCCCGTCTCAGCGGCCGGTAGGCGAACCGCTCGACCAGGATGGCCACCACTACTGAGGTCACCATCGCGGCAAGGAAGACGAGCGGGAGCATGTAGCTCTCGTCCGCGAGCGACTCCGGCAGCGCGTAGAGGTACAGCGCCAGGCCGCCGAACGCGCCGACCATGAAGATCTCGCCGTGGGCGAAGTTGATCAGCTGGATGATGCCGTAGACCAGGGTGTAGCCGAGGGCGATGAGCGCGTAGGTCGCACCGATCACCACGCCGTTGCTCAGCTGCTGCAGGAACTGAACCACTCGTCGGTCCTCACGTCGGGCGGTGGGTTGGCGCGACTCTAGACGAGACGGAGGGGCAAGGCATCACGCCCTGCCCCTCCGTCGTACCGCACGTCTGTCCTGCGGGACCGGCTTACTTGAAGGTGTCGACCTTCTCCGGCGCCCACTTGCCACTGACGACCTTGTAGACGGTCAGCACCTTGGTGGTGGTGTCGCCGAACTCGTCGAACTTCACGTCACCCGTGACACCCTTGAGGTCGGTGTCCTGGATGGCGCTGATGATGTCGGCGCGAGCCGCTGCGACGTCGTCCTTGCCGTCCAGCGCCTTGGCCAGCGCGTTGATGATGGCGTTGGCGGCGTCGTAGGCGTAGGCGCCGTAGGCCTCGTAGGTCTCGGCGAACTTGGCGGCCTCGTAGTCGGTGACGAACTGCTTGGCCGTGTCCAGCTGGTCGACCGGAGCGCCGACGGAGGTCGAGAGGTCACCCTCGACAGCAGCCTTGCCGGTCTCGATGTACTTGCCGGAGAAGATGCCGTCGCCGCCCATCAGCGGGATCTTCAGGCCGCCGGCCTTGAGCTGCGGGGACAGCAGCGACGCTACGGGGAACTCCCCGCCGTAGTAGACCAGCTCAGGTGCGAGCGGCTTGATCTTGGAGATGACGGCGGCGAAGTTGGTGTCCTTCTCGCCCACGGTCTCCGTGCTGACCACGGTGCCGCCCAGCTTGGTGAACTCGGACTTGAACGCGTCGGTGAGACCCTGGCCGTACGTCTTCTTGTCGTGCACGACGGCGACCTTCTTCTTGCCGATCGTGTTGAAGACGTACTGCGCGGCGAACGGCCCCTGCACCGCGTCCGTGGTGGCGACCCGGAAGTAGGACTTGAAGGGCCGCACCTTGTTGTCGGGCTTGTCGCCCTGGGTCAGGGTGGGGTTGGTGTTGGCCGGCGACACCATGGCGATGTTGGCCTTGTCCAAAATGGGCTGCACCTGCTGCGCCACGCTGGAGTTGAGCGTGCCGACCACTGCGGCGACCTGGTTGTCACCGGCGAGCTTGGTGGCGACCTGAGCACCGACGTTGGCCGTGGCGGTGTCGTCCTCAGCGGCGAGCTGGAGGGTGTAACCCTTGACGGTCTTCTTCTCGTTGGCCTGTCGAATAGCCAGCTCGACAGCGTTGCGCATGCCGAGGCCCAGCGAGGACAGGTCGCCGGAGAGAGGGGCGATCAGGCCGATCTTGACGATCTTGTTGTCACCGCCGCTGCTGCTGCCGGAGGTGTCGTCGTCGCTCTCACCTCCGCCACATGCCGACAACGCCATGGCGCCGAGGATGAGCGGGGAGACGATCTTGATGAGCCGGCGTGAACGCACGCGGACTCCCTTCTGTGGGAGAGCTCTCCGCCGACCCGACCGATCGGCGCGCCACTCCCGGACATTCGGGGGGCGGGCGCAACGTATCCGACCAACGCCTCATAGTGGAATACGTCGTAGCAGCCCTGTGACCGTGTCGTGACCTCACGTGTAGTTACCAAAACGAGATCCGCAGCCCTCGCCGGGGCTCGACTTCTACCTACGGTATGCCTGTGCACACAAAGTGATCCGAGGTGGCGCCGTCCGCGCGCGGAAGACCCGTTCGACCTGTGGATAGGCACTGACAATGTGTGCCGGGAGCGGGATTTGAACCCGCAAGCCCTCACGGGCAGAGGTGTTTGAGACCTCCGTGTATGCCGTTCCACCATCCCGGCTCAGGACCCGGTCACTCTACCGAGGGATTCGAGCCGGTGGCCGAGCTGTACGGCTCGATCTCCGCCGGTTGCTCCGTGACATCGGGTGGCCGGGCTTCGACGGGGCGGTCGTCGGCGCCACGGCCGCGCGTCGCGATGAGGTAGCCGACTGCGAGGACGAAGACGGCCAGCGCTGTGATCTCGTTGGTGCGCAGGCCGCCGAGAGAGTTGGCCTCGTCGATGCGGATGCCCTCGATGACGAACCGGCCGGCGGCGTAAAGGGCGGCATAGAGGGCGGCCGCCCGGCCCCGCCGCAGCGCCCATCGCCGCTCGGCCAGGACGACGAGGGCAGCGACGGCGAGGTTCCACAGCAGCTCGTAGAGGAACGTGGGGTGGTACGTCGGCTCACTGAGGAACCGAGCAGGGCGGTGCTCGACGTCGATCTCCAGTGCCCAGGGCAGGCTGGTCGGCCGGCCGAAGAGCTCCTGGTTGAACCAGTTGCCCAACCGCCCGATCGCCTGCGCCACCGCGACGCCAGGGGCGACCGCATCGAGCAGTGCACTCGCTCGAATCCCCCGGCGGCGGCCCATCACCACGAGGGCCAGCGCACCGGCGACGAGCCCGCCCGGGATGCCCAGGCCGCCCTCGTAGATCTTCAGCGCATCGATCGGCGCATCGGCGTACTGCTCCCAGCTGGTGAGCACGTGGTAGATCCGACCGCCCACGATCCCTACCGGTACGGCGACGATCGCGAGGTCACCGATGACGCCGCGCGTGCCGCCGCGGGCCACCCATCGCCGCTCGGCGATGTACACCGCTGCGAAGACGCCCACGATGATCGCCATCGCGTAGCCGCGGAGGGGGAAGGGGCCGAGGGAGATCTCCGACCGGGGCGGCGACGGGATCGACGCCAGAACGGTGGGCCCGGTCACCCCACTCCCACTCCGACGACCGAGCCGACCAGGTAGGTCACCGCAGCGGCCAGCGAGCCGAGCGCGAGCTGGCGCAGCCCGGTGTAGGCCGCACCGCGGATCGTGAACCGGCTGACGGCGACGCCGGTGAGGAACAGCCCGGCAGCGCCCGCCGCACAGGCCACGAAGAGCGCCGAGTCATCCAAGCCGGCGAGGTAGGGCAGCAGAGGTACGACGGCGCCGGCGAGGAAGGAGATGAACGACGCGGCCGCGGCGGTCCACGGCGACGGGAGGTTGTCCGGGTCGATGCCCAGCTCCTCCCGGGCGTGCACCCGCCAGGCGACCTCGGGGTCGCGGGAGAGCTCGCGCGCGACCGCGACGGAGAGGCTGCGGGTCAGCCCCTTGGCCCGATAGATCGCCGCCAGCTCGGCCTCCTCGGCCTCCGGCGCCCGGGCCAGCTCGCGTCGTTCGACCGCGATCTCCGCGGCCGCGAGCTC
>DATLOQ010000157.1:0-4870 GCA_035536235.1 Mycobacteriales bacterium | reverse complement strand
CTTCTTCGACTATCCCGCGAGCGGGCCGCTGACCGCGGAGCTCTACCGGACGCTGAGCGGTGCCCGCATCGACATCGACAAGCAGGTCACCAAGCAGCGGGTGCGGCTGGCGACGACGTTCCTGCTGCCGCTGATGATCCTTGCGACCGCTTTCGCCCTGCTTTTCTCGCTCGGCCGCGCGACGTCCTCGGCGATCGGCGAGGTCATGACCTTCGGCACGATCGGCCGCGGCAAGGCCAAGCGCAGCCGGCAGGCCGTGACGTTCGAGGACGTGGGTGGTGCCGAGGAAGCGGTTGCGGAGCTGCGCGAAGTGCGCGACTACCTCACGGACCCTGACAAGTACGAGGCGCTCGGCGCGGCGCCCCCGAAGGGCGTGCTGCTCTTCGGCCCGCCCGGCTGTGGCAAGACGCTGCTCGCCAAGGCGGTGGCAGGTGAGGCCAACGTGCCGTTCTTCTCCATCTCCGGTGCCGAGTTCGTCGAGTCCCTCGTCGGCGTCGGCGCGGCCCGTGTCCGCGACCTGTTCCAGCGCGTCCGCGCGGTCGCACCCGCGATTGTCTTCATCGACGAGTTGGACGCCGCGGCCCGCAAGCGCGGCGGCGGTGGCGGTGGCGGTGGCTCCGACGAGCGTGAGCAGACGCTCAACCAGCTGCTGGTCGAGATGGACGGTTTCGAGGTCTCGGCCGGCATCGTCGTGATCGGTGCGACCAACCGACCCGACATCCTCGACCCGGCCATCATGCGGCCCGGCCGTTTCGACCGGCACATCACCATCGAGCGCCCAGAGCACGAGGGTCGCGAGCACATCCTGCGTATCCACGCGAAGGGCAAGCCCATCGCCCCAGATGTCGACTTCACCTACCTGGCGGACCGGACGCCCGGCTTCACCGGCGCGGACCTCGCCAACGTCGTAAACGAAGCGGCACTGCTCACCATCCGGCTGGAGAAGGAGCTCATCGAGCCGCCGGAGTTCATGGAGGCGATCCAGCGCGTGCTGTCGGGTCCGAAGCGGCGCGGCCGGCTGCTCACCGACGAGGAGCGGGAGCGCACGGCGTACCACGAGGCGGGCCACGTCGTCGTGGCGGCTGCGGCCGGACACGCCGAGGAGGTGCACCGCGTGTCGATCCTGGCCCGCGGGCGCGCGGTCGCGACGACCGACATGCACAGTGACGCGGACGCGAGTCTGCTCACGCACTCGCAGCTGCGCGGCCGCCTGGTAGCCAAGCTCGCGGGGATCGCCACGGAGAACCTGATCTACGGCGAGGGCTCCACTGGTGGCGAACAAGACCTCGAGGAGGCCACCACGCTGGCCCGGGACATGGTGGCCCGCTACGGCTTCAGCCCGCGGCTCGGTCCGGTCCGGCTGCTGGCCAAGTCCAGCGCCGGCTTCCTCCAGGAGGACACGCCGCTGGGTGACCTCGCGCCGGAGACCCGCGAGGCGGTGGACACGGAGATCCGTCGGCTGATCGCCGAGGCCCAGGCCGAGGCGACGGCCATCCTGTCCCGGCACCGCAAGACCTTGGACGGGCTAGCGGCGCGACTGCAGGCTGAGGAGACGCTAGAGGGCGACGTGTTGCAGGAGGTGCTCAAGCCGATCTCGAAGGAGATGTCCAGCGAGCACATCGGGCCCAACGGGCGGACGAACGGCCGGACCGGCACCCGGACGCGCAACAACGGTTCGGGCAACGTCAAGGTCCGCTCCGCGAGGTCACGAGCGGCCGCGACCCGGCATAGATAGCGCGTGCCGGGGCGTTAAACCGGGTACACCCATCCCGGACTGTCCCAGCAGAGGTAGGCGCATGGCAGGCACGCAGGCAGGGCGTTGGTTGCGCCGTGCGCGAATCGCCCTGCTCGCGCTGCTCGTTGCCGGGGTCGCCGTGCCGGTGGCCGCCCGGGCTGTCACCATCGCGTGCCCGAGCGCGAGCAAGGTCGGCTCCAGCAAGGCGCCCTGGGAGTCGATGCGCATCCCGAAGTTCGGTGACGTCGGGCCGCAGGTCATCGTCGACTTCGCGGTCGACGAGCTTTTCGCCAGCCGGGTGTTCATCACCAACGGCAGCATGGTCTTCCGCTCCGACGACGGCGGTTGCGCGTGGCAGGGACCGGTCTTCCAGGTCCCGGCCTCGCCGGCGAGCGGGCTCGGCCAGCCGGCCAGCGAGCAGCACATCACTGACATCACGCTGGGCGATCCCGGCGGGGAGGTCTTTCTCACCGTCGTCGAAGGCGACCCGACCGCACCCACCGCCCGCCCGCACGTCTACCGCAGCCGCACCGGTGCCAGCGGCACCTACACCCCCGGCGACGCCGGGCTGCCGCCGCTCGGCAAGCCGCTGGAGCTCGCTGTCGGCTCCGGGCCGAGCGCGCCGCTCTACCTCTCCGTGCAGCCGGTGAGCCTCGGCATCAAGGAGCTTGCCGGGCTCACTCCCGCCGACAGCGGGGTCCTCTACCGCAGTGAGGACCGCGGCGCGACCTGGACGCAGCAAAGCACTGTGCAGGACCTGCCCGCCGCGATCACCGACATCTACGTCGAACGCAAGGCACCGAACACGCTCTGGGTGATCTCCGGCGGCAAGCTGCGCGTCTCCACCGACGCCGGGGCGACGTTCACCTACCCGAACGGCATGCCGGCGGAGCGGCAGGCGTCGCAGAACTTCACTGCGCTCGACGTCGGCCCGTTCGGCGACGGCAGCGACGGGATCTTCGGCTCGAGCGAGCTCGTCATCGCCTATAGCAGCACCGGCACGCCTGCCCTCGGCAGCTACGACCGGGGCGCCAGCTTCTTCCCCGTCCCGGCACCGGCGGGGGCCGACTCGGCCGGCCACGGCGCGGCTCGCACCGACCTGATCGTGTCGACGACCGGCGCGACGTCGCACATCTACCTGCTCGACCTGGCTGCGGGCGGAAAGCTCTCGGACATAACGCCCGTGGACTACGACGGGAAGTTCGCCGCCACCGCCACCCGCGGCACCGACCGGGTCTACTTCGCGAAGACCAACGACCGGCTGCTGCGGTTCGTACCGCGAGTCACCCGTCAGCCGGTCGTGAGGCCGCCGGACATCCCGGACTTCGAGACTCCCGGTGTGCCGCCGCCGCCGAAGGCGGCGATCACCCCTCCGACGCGAGCGATCTCGATTCCCTACAACCAGCGCGTCACGCTGAACTCGATCGTCAACCTGCCGCCGCGACCGACCCCGGTCGACGTCATGTTCCTCGTCGACACCTCGGGGTCGATGCAGGGGACCATCGACGCGCTGAAGGACGGTCTGCGCAACATCGCCGAGGGCCTGGCCGACCTGCGCATCGACGCGCAGGCGGGCATCGCGCAGTACAACGTGGTGCAGGAGCCCCAGAACACCAACTTCCGGCCGAGCGAGTGCTCCAACCAGCTGCCGATGTACAGCCGGCTCCGCGACATCGGGCCGATCGACGACGAGCTGCTGGAAGAAATCGCCGCCCTGCGTGCCTGCGGCAGCGGCCCGGAGCCGGTCCTGCTCGCACTCGAGCAGCTGGCAACTGGCTCGGGCCGTGACTCGGTGCGCCTGGCTGGCAGCACGGCGACCCAGTGCGGCCTCGTCGCGGCGTCGCCTAGCTGTTCGGTCAAGCCGGACCAGCAGGCGACCTGGCGCCCAGGCACCGTGCGCATCGTGGTCGACGCCACCGACGAGCAGTTCCTCAACGGGCCGGAGAGCCGGGACCACATCCCCGACCAGCCGACCCTCGACGAGGTGGCGCGGCTCTACAAGGAGCAGGGCAACGTCCAGCACATCGGCATCTCCGCGGGTGCCGAGTCGCTCGGCAACCTGCGGACGGTCTCGACGCGGATCGGCTCCATCGCGCCGGCGGAGGGCGTCGACTGCGACGGCGACGGCGGAACGGACAGCCCGGTGGACCTGCAACCAGGTGATGCGCTGGTCTGCCCGCTGAACTACGACGACCCGTCCAACGGCAGCAGCTTCGCGAACATCATCGTCAACCTCGTCAAGGCCGTGAAGGACATCCGCCGCCTCGACGTCGCCGCACCGTCGCTCTCTCCGGTGCTGGAGTCGGTCAAGGTCAGCCAGCCCGAGGTCAACGTCAAGCAGACGAACCGCGTCCGCTTCGACGTCACCTACTCCTGCGTGGGCTTGGCCGCCGGTCGCTACACCTCGCTGCTCGACGCCTATGTCGCCGGCAAGGTCGTCGCGTCGCAGCGCACCGAGGTGACCTGCCAGCCGGCCCGTCGCCGACCGCCGGTGCTCGCCGTACCGCCGCTGCCGCTACCGCCGCTGGTTACGCTGCCCGGTCCGCCCGGGCAGCCCAACGTGCCGGTGCAGAGCAACCCGAACCCGAACCCGCAGCCCAACGCGAACCTCCAGGCAGCCGCGGCGGAGCAGGAGCAGCAGCAGGCGCAGGTTGCCACGGTGGAGCAGGAGAAGGACGAGGAAGAGGAGGAGTACGCCATGTCGGCGCTCTCCCGCGAGAGTGACGAGGGCGCCGGGGCCGGCGCCGCAGTCATGCTCGGCCTCGCCGGGATCATGAGCGCTGGGTGCGCGGGCATCGGGCTGTCCCGCCTGCGCACGCGGACCGCGCCGGTCGTCGTCCGCGCCCGCTGACCGCGTCGCTTGGCCCGGCCTAGCGCGGGCGATCTCGCCCGGCTCGGTTACGTCGACGCGGCCGCAGCAGCCCAGCTACTCACCGGCACTGCGCTCCCTGACGAGATAGTCGTTGCGGTCGGACAGACCGCCGACCCTGACCAGGCGCTGCGCTCACTCGTCCGGCTGCTCGAGGTGACCCCGGACGCTGCGGGGCTGCGTGACGCGCTGGCTTCCGACGACGGATTCACGGAGCGGCTGCTCGGCGTATTGGGCACGTCCGCCGCGCTCGGCGAGCACCTCGC